>CAZYPH010000064.1:0-12827 GCA_964649095.1 uncultured Oligoflexia bacterium
ATATAAGATCGTTTATATGTACAGTGATGTTAATTGTCTTGTACTCTAGTATGGCTCAGGTAGCACACAAGTTTGATTTTTTTGCCGGGCACCAGTTGGTGTTGTGGGGTGCGACATCGTTATTAAGCGCGCCGTTTTGGTGGGGCCTCATTAGTAACGACAAATACTTCGGGCCAGTGGTTCGATGGTTCTATCGATTCGCCTTAATCGCGTTTTTATTATTTATCAGTCAGAACTTTTTTGAGTGGAGCTTGCGTTTTTGGGTTTCGGTGTCGTCTGGGGTGATCATTGTGCCGATGATTTTGTTTTTGGCCTTTATGATGGCCGCAAATCGTTGGCCTCAACTGCAAAAGTTGTGTGGCGAGCGTTTTTCCAAAAGATTTGATCACTGGGAGAACGAATTTGCCTCAGTATTCGAGCGCAGTGAGGCTGATGAACAAAAACGCACGGTCAAAGATGTTTTAGCACCGTGGGATGCGTTGTTAATTGCTCATGAGGTAAAACCCGCATCGCGATTGTGCGGAAAAAAATTGAGTGAACTTGATTTGCGTTCTCAGTTTCAGATTACCATTGTCGTAATCAATCGTGCAGGCCATGCCATGGTAGCGCCCGATCCCGACACGATTATTTGGCCCGACGATGAATTGTTACTGTTATGCCAAGACGAGGCCTACGAACGTTTTCTGGTCTGGCAGAAGGGGCATCATGAAGAGCGCGTGTGGCAAGAGGTCACCGAAAACTATGTGTTACGTCGCGTGGCGATTACGCCCGCATCACCTTGGGCTGGGCGTTCGATTCGAGCCGTGAAAATTAGAGATGAACATAAAGCCCTAGTCGTTGGTGTCGAACGTTTAGTGGGTGCACACCATGAACGCATTTTGAATCCACACTCTGACTTTATTTTGGAGGCTGACGATCAGGTGTATCTTGTAGGGCGACGCGATCGGTTAGAGGCTATTTTGTAGTATTTATGGCAATTCAAACGGCGTTGTTTTCACAGAACCCCTATCAGGCAGCTCTAAAGCGCGACCTGTTATACTTAAAAAAAAGAAGTATCTATTTTGGTACATCTAGCTGGAAGTATGAAGGCTGGCGGGGGCTTTTGTATCTCAACGACTATCGCAGTCGAAAGGCTTTTGAGGGGCACTGCCTAGAGGAATATGCGCAGATTTTCCCGATGGTGGGAGGTGATTTTTCGTACTACCAACCACCATCGGGTAATTTTGTAGACGACTTACTTGCTCAAACTCCTGATGACTTTCGCATTATATTAAAGGCGACAGATATATTTACAATGCGTCATTTCCCACGTGTGCCCGAGCGGTATCGTGAGCGATCGGGGCAGCGGAATCCCGATTTTTTGAGTGCCGAAACCTACTTAACCCGCTTTTTGAAACCATTTGAAACAGTATTGCGGCAGCGGCCCGACACCATCTCTACGACGTTATTTGAGTTCACGGCGTTTGATTTAAGCGCGCAATCATATGATTTAGAGTCTTTTTGCCGCGATTTGAAGGCTTTTAAACACAATTATGACACCCAGTTTCGGCAGCATGTGGCGCTCGCACCAGGTCGTGCGTTACCAAAAATCGCGGTCGAGGTGCGTAACCGTGAGTTTTGTACTGAAGAGTTTCATGGCGTGCTTTTAGAGAATGGTTTTGTGCCGTGTTTGACTTTATGGAGTCGTATGCCTTCGCTGCATTACCAGTGGGCCTGTTATCAAAAAGCGTTTGAGCGTTATGCTGGTGTGGCGTCGACTATCGAACACGCGCCGCTCGTATTACGCATTATGATGCGACCAGGACTTGAGCGCGACTATGTCGAAGAACACTACGCGCCATTTGATAAAATAAAAAAAACACTCGAACCCGAACGGCAATTAATTACAGAGATCGGAAAACAATATGCAAAAGCTGATGGCGCGCCGCTGCAAATTATCATCAATAACCACTTTGAGGGCTGCTCGCACCAGTCTATTGCAGCGATTGCTCGGGCCCTGTGTGTCGCTTTAGATAATCAATAAGCTGCGTACATGAAATACTTTCGCTCGATTGCGTCTGTCGGTCTTTGATCGTGATGGTTTGAGTGGCGATTTCATTGGAGCCTATAATCGTTAAGTAGCGACATTTTAACTTCTCAGCCTGCGCAAAAGCCTTTTTCGATTTTTCAGCTGCTTGCGAGGTGATGGCCGCTGTCGAGATTCCAGCAGCGTTGAATTGATTTCTTAAAGTATTCGTTAATATTAAAAAATCAGTATATAAATTTTCGTCCATATACGAAAAGTAGATCGCATCATTAAAAGTTGAACTTGGTAGTAGCGTACGAGTCTCTAAAAACTGAGCAATCGTAACGTCGCCCATACCAAAACCCACACCTGAAAGTTTTTCTCCACCAAACAGGCCCACTAAGTCGTCGTAGCGACCACCGCCAAATAACGCGCGGTTGTTGTCGGGGTGGGTGTCGAAAACTTCAAAGACAATTCCAGTATAATACGTAAAACCACGCATGATGGTTGGGTCATAACGAAAATGCTGGGCAATGTTTAGTTTATGGAGAGCCGCCATCAACGTGGTGAGATGCGCATTTTCTGCGCGATTTTCTAAAAAAGAATGGATGTTTTTGTCTTGGTTTAGAATTTGGAAAAAACATTTTATCTGTTCCGGTGTCAGCAACAACTTGCTAAGGGTCTGCTCAATTTGTTCGGTCGACATTTTTGGAGCCGCATCTAACACGCGACCAACCGCGGTGAAGGTCTCGGTAGAATCGAGTTTTAAAAACTCTTTAAATAAGCAGTCGGTTAAACCACGGTGATTGAGTTTTACGATAAAACCATCTTGAACTTTTAATGCTTTAAAAATTGCGACGATGATTTGGCACATCTCAACGTCTTGTTGAAGGGGCTGGCCACCAAGTGTGTCGACGTTGAGTTGCCAGTGCTCACGCAAACGCCCACGTTGCGGCCGCTCGTAACGCCAGACGTTAGGGATCGAAAACCAACGTATGGGTTTAGGTAGTTCTTGTTGTTTCGCCGCAACCATACGCGCCAGTGTCGGCGTCATTTCGGGGCGAATGGCTAGCTTGCGTTCTCCACGATCGATCAGTGAGTACAACTGTTCATTGACAATCTCTTCGCTCGATTTCGAGGCGTATAACTCGAAGGGCTCGAGCATAGGTCCATCATATTCTTCATAGCCAAATTGTTTTAGCGCCGATCGTATAGAATTAAATATATATTCTCGAACGCGAAAATCTTCAGGATAAAAATCGCGTGTGCCTTTATACGGTTGGGTCGAAATTTTTGGAGATTGTGCCATATGTGCTTGCATTCTAGCTCAAACAAAAACAATTGGCACGAGTACTCTTAGAGCTTTTGCTAAAGCAAACCTCGCTGCGTTAAACTGTTAATCGGTATGACAATTCTGAATTCATTCATTTTTATTATGGCTGCCGTAACACTCTTTTTATACGGCCTTCAGAGCTTTACGCGAGAGCTGCAGCACTTATCTGGCAGTGTTTTAAAGCGTGGTCTTGAGCGGGCTACGCGACATCGCATTCTGGCTGCGGTTGTCGGCATGGTGTCTACGGCAGTGCTGCAATCGAGCAGTGCGGTATCGACTTTGGTAATTGCACTAAGCGATGCCAAGCTCTTAACTTTAAAAGCCGCTCTGGCGGTACTCGTGGGTGCGAACTTGGGTACGGCGAGTACGGCATTTATCGTTTCATTTAAACTGAATCACGTAGGCGCCTATCTGTTAGTCGCGGGTTCTCTTCTAAGTTTAATGCCAATAAAACTGCGGCTTATTGGAAAGAGTTTATTCTATTTCGGTCTGATTCTATTTTCTTTAGATCAAATTAGCGTCGTATTGGAACCGGTCTACCACTCGCCCCGGCTTCTGGAACTTTTAACGTACGCTGCGCATCCGATGGTAGGTGTTTTTATCGGGCTTACGATAACGGCGCTCGTGCAATCAAGTAGTGTCGTTACTGGTTTGGTCGTACTTTTGGCGAATGAGGGGTCACTATCCATGATCGGTGCCGTTGCGATAGTCTGTGGGGCGAATATTGGTACCACCGCGACGGGCTTATTTGCTGCGGCACAGTTAGGACGGTCGGCCCGTGTAATTGCGCTAGCTAATCTTATTTTTAATCTTTTAAGTGTCGTGTTGGTTTTTCCGTTTATTCCCCAACTTGCAGAAGGGGCTTTGGTTTGGTCACGCAGTGATTTGGGGTTAGCGGTGGCTCTTAGCCACTTGCTATTTAATACGACCGTGATGGCACTAGGGTTATTGTTATTAACGCCCGTTTGTCGTTGGTTGCAGCGAATGGATTGGCATAAACCAGCTGGGTTGGGTTGAGGGTGTTAAACAAGAGTAAACTGGAGTTCCAAAGAAATCAAAGATCCAAAAAATCTTTGAGTGCACTTCGTAGAATCTCTTGAATGCCGTCTGGTAGAAGGCCCAAATCTTTACGAAAGAGATCGTTGTCCCAGGCTAGGATTTGGTCGATAAGGGCATCGCTTTCTTTTTCCAAATTACAGGTGTTTTTTGGAATGCGAACACGCAGTGGGAAAGCGTCTTCTTTTAAGAGGTTTGTTGTAAGCGGCAGTATCACCGTACTGCCAAGTCCTGATTCCGCAAACTCTGATGGTTGAATCGCAATACAAGGCCGCTGCTTCCCTGGCTTAGTGCCTACCCTGGGTTCAAGATCTACGATGTAAACATGCCAACGCTGGGGTGTTATTTTTATCAACGCTTGATCCGCGAGTGTTTTTGAAACTCTTGATTCACTTCGGCGCTTCCAGCCATGGCGGCTTTAGTCGCGCGCCTCCAGCGTTCAATGCGAGATTGGCGTTCGGTTTGTTGTTCGAGCAGAACGAGACCGGCGCGAACCACTTCAATTTTGGTCTTCGCACCAAGTTTTACTTTGAGGGATTCGATTTTTTCAGCATCTTCGACCTGAATCATGAGAGGTTTGCCCATATATATTGTTAAGTATACTAGAAAGTATATCTAGTGTCTACCTAATACTACCAGGTCTAAAGGCCCATCTTTTCACGTATTTGGTGGAGCAGTCCCAAAAGTTAAAAATGCAAAAGCCACACTGGTCGCCCAAAACTGGCGCCAGTGTGGCTTCTTGAGTTATCGAAAATGGACTGGTGTTAGTTCAACCGAATCCACGTCTCCATAACCCGTCCGTCTTGTGTGTTGATACGAATATCATGCGTATTAAAACACTGAGTGTGTGCATACGGTTCGGGCATGGTGACGTTGTTGCACCATTGGCCACCTTGTGCGCAGTGGCGCAGCAGGTGCTGTGTGGCAACCACGGTGGTGGCGGCGATGCGGTTCCATCCAAAATGTTGCCCGCAGCCGTTGTCACCAATGTTCGGCAACGGAAAACCTGCCGGAATCACCGATGGTGTTGGCCAAACATACTGCCCTTGTGCTGGTGGTACGGGATACGCAGGGGGTGGCACAGGGTACGCCGGCGGTGGAACTGGGTACGCCGGTGGTACTGGTGGCACCGGGTAAGCAGGCGGCACCGGCGCCGGATACGCTGGTGGAGGCACGGGATACGCTGGTGGAGGCACGGGATACGCTGGCGGCACAGGCACTGGCCTCGCTGGTGGTACCGGATAGGCTGGCGGTACTGGCACCGGCCGCGCCGGAGGCACAGGAACGGGTCTTGCCGGTGGGACTCGTTGCCACTGACCTTCTACCGCTAAACGTGGTCGGCCATATTGAGGCACAAAATAATACACTTCGTTAGGGGCTCCGACGCCCATCCAGGTGCGTTGTTGATTCTGCTGATTGCCGTACCAGAATAAACCCCCTAGGCGTTGTGTCGTGTAGCGGTGCACACAGCGAATGCCCGTGTCTATTGATCGGCCGTAGGCATCGGTGGACATGGCACGGAACGTATCAAAGTGCGCACCGCAGTTTGAAAAGGTGCGGTCATCGGTAGGCATTTGCACGAACGGATTCGCTGTCCAGGTT
The DNA here is from genome assembly GCA_964649095.1 of uncultured Oligoflexia bacterium. GTDB lineage: Bacteria > Bdellovibrionota > UBA1018 > UBA1018 > UBA923 > CAZYPH01. Next base: position 5,997 of record CAZYPH010000064.1, read on the forward strand.
TCGTTCCAAGCCCCACTCACTTCGATGCGGTTGGGTTGTGCCGAACCGGGCGGTGTGTCCATGACGCGTATTTGTAAATTGCGGGCCGAGCTATTGGCGTAGCGATAAAAACTGCCTTGGTGTTCAAAGAGATCATCGGCTGCGCCAACATAATAGTGCTCTTGAAGCGCGCCATAAGGCCCATCCAGCCGATGCGTTTTATAAATTTCACCAAACCCCATGTGGCGGTAGCGACCCTGAGGGTCGTTTCTAAAATACCCCTCGCCGTACCAAAACATAGTAGGGCGGGCTTCGAAATTTTGATCTAAACGCCCTTCTTTTTGCGTAAATTTTACGCAACGGACGCCGCTGGGTTGCAAATGTTCAGTGCCGCGCTCATGCACAGCGTAGGTAAAAAAACCGGGGCCACATTCAAAGGGCGCGATAGGTACGGCCTGTTGTGGTGGACGAGGTCTAGGTCTGGGACCAGGCCGTCCCGGATACCTTGGCTGTGCTGTGGCGCCAGCCGAGGCCACTAACAATGCGGCGATTCCTAAGCCGAACCAGCGACTTGTCGTCGTGCGAACGAAGAATGATTTAATTTTTATCATGCGATTGATAATCTCCCCTGCTTTTGACGCTAACGAAGGTAAAAATGCTTCGTAAAGACGCGGGGAGTCGCCATGGTTTCAAAACCCGTGTATGCTTGGGCCCTATGACAACAGTTAAAAATGGCGCAATCGTAGGATTAGGTTTTATCTCAGGAAAGGGCCACTGGCCTGCTTATCAGCAGAGGTCTGATGTTAAGATTGTGGCGGTCGCTGATGTATGCCCTGCCCGCCGCGAGTGGGCGTTGAGTCGCGATGCCACGCTACGTGTGTATGACTCGGTAGAGGCGTTACTAGCCAATGAAAAAAGTTTAGATTTTATTGATATTTCAACACCCCCTTGCGACCACTTTTCGATTGCGATGCAGGCGTTAAAATCGGGCTTGCATGTGTTGTGTGAAAAGCCGCTAACGACATCGATTGACCAAGCCGAACAGCTATTAAAAGCAGCTCAACAGCACCGTCGTGTGGTTTTCCCATGTCACAACTACAAACACGCACCTGTTGTAAAAACGGTTGATGAGATTATTGCCTCGAACGAAATCGGCCGCGTGCACGGTTTAACGTTGAACACGTTTCGCACAACCCACGCCAAAGGCGTTGAGGAATGGAAGACCGATTGGCGTCGTGAAAAAAAATATTCCGGCGGTGGCATTGCAATGGACCATGGCTCTCACACCTTTTATTTGACGTTTAATTGGCTCAAAACATTTCCCACGGCTGTTACAGCGAAAATGACGAATCTCTCCACTCGATTTGATACCGAAGATAACTTTAGTTGCGTATTAACGTTTCCGAATGGCTACGCCAACGCCCACCTGACCTGGACGGCTGGCACCCGAAAAGTCATCTATACGATTCAGGGTAGTGCCGGGGCGATTACGATTGATGACGATCATGTTCAGGTTACTAACTATGACAACGGCGATGCTACGACCGGCAAGCCTAGTGTGCGCACGTTTTCTATTGCCTCGCATTGGGGCGATGCGAGCCACGTGGGGTGGTTCAACTCGATGTTTGATCAGTTTCTCTACGCCATCGAAACGCAAGATTACGTCAATGCCGAGCTTAAAGAAGCTTACTTGTGCATCCAGCTCATTCATAAAGCGTACGAGTCTTCTAATAACGGCTGTCGAGAGCTTTCGTTAGATTCTAGCTTCGCGTTTTTGGGTTAGATGTTGCTAATGTTTTGCTGGGTGTATTAGCGTCTAGGGCATCATGGCAATTTCAAATTTAAACTCAAAAAAAGTAGCATTGGTAACAGGCATCACGGGCCAAGATGGCTCTTATTTGGCCGAGTTATTGTTAGAAAAGGGATACGAAGTCCACGGCATTATCCGTCGTTCGAGTTCATTTAATACCGATCGTATCGATCATCTTTACAAAGACCCGCACCTCAACAACGTGCGTTTGTTTTTGCACTACGGCGATGTGGCCGATTCTACAGCCATTAACCGCACGTTACGAAAAATTAAACCCGATGAAATTTACCATCTAGCGGCCCAAAGCCACGTGCGTGTGAGTTTTGATGTGCCCGAGTACACGGCCGATGTCACCGGTTTGGGTACCATTCGGCTTCTAGATGCGATTGTCGACACGGGTATTAAAACAAAATTTTACCAAGCCTCGTCGTCGGAGATGTACGGTAAAGTTTTAGAAGTACCTCAGAAAGAAACCACACCATTTTATCCACGTTCACCCTACGGGTGCGCCAAAGTATTTTCTTACTGGACTACGGTGAACTACCGCGAAGCCTACGGCATCTACGCGTGTAATGGCATTTTGTTTAACCACGAATCGCCACGACGTGGTGAAACGTTTGTAACACGCAAAATCACGCGTGCCTTGGCGCGTATTTTGGCAAAACGCCAGGAGCGTTTGTATCTTGGCAATCTCGATGCGAAACGCGATTGGGGTTATGCCAAGGATTATGTTGAGGCGATGTGGTTGATGTTGCAACAAGACGAGCCCGATGACTATGTCATTGCCATGGGTGAGACGCATGCCGTGAGTGAGTTTTTGGAGATTGCGTTTGGTTATGTTGGTCTGGATTACCGTGATTTTGTCGAGTTAGACCCACGTTATTTGCGCCCAACCGAAGTCGATTTGTTAATTGGCGACGCTTCAAAGGCTCGCGAAAAACTAGGCTGGAAGCCGACGTTGAGTTTTCCGGAGTTAGTGCAGTTAATGGTTCGAGAAGATATTAAAGCTGAAGGCTTAGATCCGGAACGTTTTATATGAGTGAGTTGCGCGGAAAAAAAGTTTTAGTCACAGGTGGTTCCGGCTTTTTAGGCCGTCACGTAGTTGAAGTATTACGAGAACGTGGTGTGGAAAAAGTAATTGTGCCGCGTTCAGCCGACTGTGATCTGCGTGTTTGGGAAAACTGCGTTAAGATCACGAAGGGTGTTGATGCTGTTATCCATTTGGCCGCACACGTGGGCGGTATCGGATTAAACCGCGATAAACCCGGTGAGTTGTTTTATGACAACGCGATCATGGGTATTCAGTTGATCGAAGCGTGTCGTATCAACGATGTGAAAAAAGTCGTCGTGGCCGGAACCATTTGCGCCTATCCAAAATACACGCCCACGCCGTTTCGCGAGGCCGAGCTTTGGAACGGTTATCCCGAAGAAACCAATGCTCCTTATGGCGTGGCTAAAAAAGCGTTGTTAGTTCAACTGCAATCGTATCGCAGCCAGTTCGGCATGAATGGCATTTTTTTACTGCCCGTTAATTTGTATGGCCCGCACGATAATTTTGATTTGCACTCCTCACACGTAATTCCGGCGTTGATTCGTAAAATTCATGAAGCCAAATCAGCGAATGCTGAAGAGGTGGTGCTCTGGGGCGACGGTAGCCCGACGCGTGAATTTTTGTACGTAGAAGACGCGGCCCAAGGCATTGTCATGGGGGCCGAGTTGTATTCGGGTGGAGAGCCCGTAAATCTTGGTAACGGTTTTGAGATTACGATTCGTGATCTCTCGAGCACGATTGGGCGCCTCATGGGTTATGAGGGCACGTTTGTTTATGATGACTCAAAACCGAACGGACAACCGCGACGGGTATTAGATACTTCACGGGCGCGCGACTGGTTTGGTTTTGAAGCTCAGACCGATTTAGAGACCGGTTTGCGTAAAACGATTGATTGGTACCTGGCGTCTGCTGCAAAGGCTTAGCCTGGCTTGTCGCTAGCCCGCGTTAGCGCATTTTCTGACGGAGTTCGTTTTTACAGCGCTCGTCAATATCGGGTAGTGTGTTTTGGAAAATATTGGTGAGTTTGTCGTAGCTGACAATGCGGTGCATGAGGCACCGTGAGTTGTCGCAGTGTTTGCTGTCGCTTGAGGGGTCGCTATCTTGTGCCCCGGCGTTGTGGCTGTGGTTGTCTAGTTCGCGTAACCCCATAATGTGGCCCAATTCATGAGTGGCGACGTAGGCCTCTAACAGGTCACTATCTTGGCCTTGAGCATCGGCTCGAATCGAATCTTTGAATAGGGCAATCGACGTGGCCGAGTAGGTGGTGCCTAATAATCGTCGACCATCGCGGTCATCGGCGCTAGCGCCCGATAAAACTAATAAAGAAATAACGAGGTTTCCGCTACCGCTGCTCATGCGACGTGATTGCGATTCGATGCGGATCAGATCGTCTAACGTATACGAAGCAGCTAATTGGTTCGTCGGAATTACTGTGGAACGCACGAATCGCACACCAGCCGGTTTTTGTGCGTAGGTGCTAATAAAATCCCGCAGTTTTTGAATCGCCACCGGTGACAGTTCATGCCCTTCGGGGCCCATTACTTCGAAAGTAACCGATTGGTACGTGCGTGAGGTTAAAATATCAGTCGCTGCGGCCCCGAGTGCTAAAGCATTTTGGTTATTTTCTGAGGCTACTTTGGGCGCGCAACCTAATAAAAACAGGCCCCAGCACAAAGCGGCCAATGTCCACACACAAGGCTTTATGAGTGCTCCCAGCAGGCGGCTGAGAGTGTGACCGAACTGAGATAGCGAAACTTTCATACAGGGTACTTCAGTTCAAAAAGCGTTCCAAAAAGACTTCGAAATATAAAGCCCTGTAAGGGGTGATTTTCGCCTGTGAGCGCGTGCGCAGGCTGTCGAACTTTTAGGCGACTGTTTTAAGGGCGGGCAACCGTGACTGTGGCGGTGTTGAGCGCGATTCTCCAGGCGGGTTCAATGGTTAGATCGGCAGCGCCAGGGGAGTCATTCGGAGGAGTGTTAACAAGGGCCCTCAGTGTACCTAAAGTCATTTCTGCAACGACGATGCGCCCACCCGGGATTGTATTGAGAACGTGAAAATGATGTTGAGCTGCAAGCGCCGTTACGGCAGCGATCATTCGTTGAAAGGATTCGCGTTGGATTTGATGGGGGGTGATGGTCGGTGTTTCAGTGTCTTCGAAGTTACTCACATAACTATAAAAGAAAACAGGCACTACTTCATCGTCGGAGCGTTCTGGGTCGGTTACCGTTTTTTTTAAGTCTTCTGTGATCCGCCAGCCAGAGCTTGTAAGACGCTCCTGGTGGGCATCTCCGAGTGGTTCATTGCAGGAGCTCGCGTGCGCTGGTTGTAGTGCGTATGGGGTGCTCAAAAAAACAAAACCTAAAAAAATCAGGACTAAAAAAAAGCGTCGCTTCAAATCCATGCCGCTAATCTGCATAGCGATAGTGCTCTGAGTCAAATGTCGTGGTGATTTTTCATGATCTTGAAAAAGCCCGTTCGCAAAAAAACGAATGCGTCGTTACACTAAATCTTAAAGAGGAATAATACATGAAGCTTAAGAAAATTTTGTATTTCGGTTTTGTTTGCACGGTCGCACCAGTGTTGGCAACAAAGTCGGCCCACGCAGACTATGTCGCTAAAGTACATAACAAGATCTACTCTGAAGCCGGTGCCGTGGTGAATGACTCCCGCGGCGATGTGTTTGGAAAACGCGGTAAAATGCGTATGGACGTTAACATGATGGGTATGCGCTCTAGCGTGATTGCGTTGGCGCAGTCGAAAAAAGTATTTTCAATTTTACACGACGCCAAAATGGTCATGGAAGTCGACCTCTCGACGTTTGCGCAAACCAGTCAAAACGGCATGGTCATGTGTTTAGAGGGCGACAACCTGCGCTGTTTGACAGGCCAAGGTTTTAGAGAGGTCGGTTCCGAAACTAAAAATGGTTATCCGTGTAAAGTGATGGAGCTCACAACAAACTCCGGTGGTCAGAATACGACTTTAAAAGTGTGGGCACCAACCAACTTACCCGAAGTGGGTGTGGTGGCCATCGAACACCGTGGCGTTAATGGGCGTGTGTTGATGGAAGCGAACTATACCGATGTGCGCAGTCAAAACGTGCCGGATTCAAAGTTCGTCGTACCTAGCGACTATAGCAAAGTCAGCGGTGCCTTGCCGGGGATGCCGGGGGCTGGCTCTGGTGGCACGCCAACGCCCGCGCCGAGACAGCGCGGTAGTCGCTGACCGGTAGAACGATACAAGGGGCATGAAACGGTCTAGGTCGGCACGGTCTAAGGCGGCCGCGAGTGTAGTCTTACGGCGACGGCGTTTGTAAGGCACGCAGCCGGTCTTCATACAAGCGTCGAAGCCCTTGCAGGCCTGCTAAGGGCGTGCGGCGTGCGTTGCGTTCCGGCGTGGCCGGCAGCGGTTCGCTCGAAAAGACATTCCGCCAGATGCGTTCATATTCTGCGGCGTGGCGCCTGAGTTCAACGCCTAGGTCGTGTGAGCCGTCTCCGTTTTGTTGCAGCGTCATATAATAGTGGAACACCATACGCCGATAACAATACTGGCTCAGGTTCTGCGCCATGTTTTGCCTGGCCTGTACAATGGCTTCTGGCGTTTGGGCTTGGTCGAGTTCTGTTTGAAAGCGGCGCAGCATTTCTGCGGCGTCTACGGTATTTACGATGCCAAGGTCGCGTTCTACTTGAGTCATCATTTGTTGCACGGGCGATTGTCCGGTGCGTAAACGCTCTTCGTGGTTGTACGCCCAGGTTAACACCGACTCCAGAATTCTACTAACCGGTGGAATCGCGGTCGTGAAAAGAGACCCGATGTCCAGAATCGCCGCGCCACCAACTACCCAACGGTTGCGCACCAAATAGATCAGGCGGCTTGTCGCTTGAGAAACCCCACGAATCACCGCCGGTGCAATCGGTTGTTGGGCTTGGCGGTAGCGCTGCACTTCAAAATAGGCATTCCCAACGTCGAGTGCGATACTCACGCCGATTAAAA
>CAZYPH010000065.1:0-12786 GCA_964649095.1 uncultured Oligoflexia bacterium
TCGAGCCAGATGTTCATACACCGCGGTCGTATAAAGGCCATCAGCTAGTACAAAGAGCACATTACGTAAGGCTACAACAACGCCCTCATGCAAGCGGTGGTCGCCGGCGGCTCGTAGATGGTTACTGCTGTGCTCAATGCGCTCAAAAGCCTCTTGCATGTAGGTGAAGGGTGCGTTGGGTTCGGCCGAGTTGCGGAGACCTTCTAGGTGTGTGTCCAACCGCTGAGGCAATGGTTCGTTTACGGAAACGTGTGGTGTAAGGTCGGTTAAAACTTGCGCCAAACGAGCTAGGTTTTCAGGATGGTGGGGCGCCATGGGTGCAATAGGTTGTCCGGGCGTATCAAAACTGCCGTTAGCAATCGCGGTGGCCGCGGTCGTCAATAACTCTTTACATATGGCGGTCACAATGGCCAGGCGACTTGGGCGTTGCGGATGTTTTTTGACTGCCCAGACGGGCGATGCGTCGGCTAAAAAAAGGTTAAATATTAAAATCGGTATATACAACTTTTGCACAGTTAATGCCCGCCAAGCAGGTGGTCTAGAATCTGTTCGGTTACGTACACCGAAGCCACGCCAAACAGAAACACCAGTGCGGTGATAATCGTCTCGCGCGCTCGATTGTGTCGGTGCCCATGGGTCGATTGTTTGCGTAGGGCGCATTGTAACTCGGGTAAAATGTCCGCACTGGCAATGTATAAAAATCCCCCCGACGAAACGGCCAACAGTAGTGGGCTCAGCAGTTGCACTTCTTTTACGGCCACAACCGTTAGCAGGGCGCCAACTAAAGCCGTCATCTGCACTAAAAACAGCCAAAAGAGGGCCTTGCGTTTGGAGTATCCATGGGTGATTAACAACGAATAGTCGCCAATTTCCTGCGGTAACTCGTGCAAAATAACAGCAAGAGCCGTGATGATGCCGGTAGGAATATCAATCGAAAATGCTAAGGCTAACGCCACACCATCGGTTGCGTTGTGCATGGCATCGCCTACTAAAATGAGTGGGCCTACTTTTTCGTGTTTATGGCCCGATTGTCCGGCGGCATGCGACCCTAGTAACACTTCAATCAAATAGAAAAATACAAAGCCACCTAAAATGCTCAATAAAATCCATTTATAAGCAATGCCCTGTTCCTGAGCTTCGTGTAGAGCGTGTGGCAACAAATCTAAAAACGCGGCACCAAGAAGTGTGCCTGAGGCATACGCTAGAACTTTGGTTATGTGACGGTGGATCCAGGCCGATGGAATTAAGCCACCTGCAATGCCAGCCATGCCATCGACCAGCACGGCGATAATTAATGCTAAAAACTGCCATTTATCTGTCATAAAATGTCTTAATTTTGCGTACTCCACGCCTGATTTCAGGAAAGTCGTTGTTCGGCAGATTTGTTTAGCATCGTTTGTAATTGAATGGTAGATCAATTGCCCGTGGAAAAAGTAAATTTATTTGCAGTATGTGGTTTTGGCCTAGAAGAGATTGTAGCTAAAGAGCTAGAAAACTTAGGGTTTTCAGGTATCGAGTTGGGGCGTGGTGGCGTTCGATATGTCTCAGATATAAATGGTATTTATTTATCAAATTTAAGTCTACGCGCAGCCTCAAGAGTGCTCATCGTATTAAAGACGTTTTCATCAAAAAATAACGCTATGTTGTACGATCAGGTGCGACGGGTACATTGGATGGACTATCTTAATCCCGACACCACATTCGCTATCGAGACTAAAGGCTCGGTAGAGGGCATGCAGGACATAAATAGTCTGCCATTTGCTGGACTAAAAATTAAAGACGCTATTGTAGACGAATTGCGCCAGAAAGCCGGCGATCGACCTAACGTCGACTTGCGTACGCCCGATGTGAAAATCCACGCCTTTTTTGAGGGCGGTAAATGTACGCTCAGTTTAGATACTTCGGGGCGACCACTGCACGAACGGGGCTATCGAAAAGAAGAGGGTGAAGCGCCTCTAAAAGAAACGCTGGCCGCGGCCTTGATTTTGGCATCGGGTTATAACGGCGATGGTCCGTTTGTCGACCTCATGTGTGGCTCTGGTACTCTTTTGACCGAGGCCATGTTGATCGCCACCAACACCGCGCCCGGTTTGTTGCGTGACCACTTTCGTTTTGAAAAGCTGCCGTTTTTTAAAGCGTCTGAGTATAATGCAGTACGCGAGAAATTGCAGGGTCAAATAAAAGTTATTAAGAGTGCCGTGGCCTTTGGGTTTGATGAAAGCTCAAGAACGTTAGAACGGGCGCGCAAAAATCTAGAGAATCTGGGTCTAGAACGTGCGGTAAAATTAGAACGTCGTAGCATCGATGAATGGCTCCAGATGGGCGAAGTTAATTTTGGAAAGCCGGGTTGGGTGATGGCGAATCCACCGTATGGTGAACGTTTGATGGGGGTGCCGAACGCACCAGCAAAAAGTTTACGAGGGATTAATCTTACTCTGCGACCGGAAGTCGTACAAAATATCGAGGCGGAGAACCCCGAGCTGCAAGCCTTATACAAAACGCTAGGCGATGTGTTTAAACAAAAATTCAAAGGTTATAAAGCGTTTGTATTTACAGGTAGCAAACTTGGTATGAAATCGGTTGGCCTTAAGACCACGCGACGCATTGTTTTATACAATGGTAGTCTAGAGTGTCGTTTGCTTCGTTACGATTTGTATTAGTATATATTTAATTCGGTATATATTCTTGGATGTGTTGTAATTCTTGGTTCGTAACGGTGATAATTTCACCTTCTTTGGTTCGAAACGTGAGGCGTGGTGTCACTAGGGGGTTAGTGCTGTTGTTCGTGACGTGCGCGCTACCACCCTCAAGAGTCACTTGATCATAGCTTCGACTGCGAAAACGAATATTATACCGTGTTGTGCCACCAGCTTCGAGCGAACGACCATTGATCGTAATATGGCTAAGCGTGCCGGTATCAGCATTGAAGTGGATCTGCTGCAAGCGCCGACTTGTTTCGGCATTACGTTCCAGATTTAGAGTATGAAGTGTCCGCGTGGTGCCGTTGATTTCTACGCTGCGCCCCAGTTGCCAGCGATACCCTGCTGGTAGAATTTGATTTTGAGGTATGGGTGCACCTAAACCACGAGGGGTGTACACCGCGTCGGGATTCTGCTGGTAACGCGCTCGAGTAGTGCGTTCCAGGGCCCTTCTCTGTTCTTCTGCAGAAGGCATTGCTGGCCGGGGTGTGCTTCGCGGTACGGGCGTATTTGCAGCGTTTACCGGAGTAGCCGCGGGACTAACCTCCACGACAGGCGGCCGTGCTGGTCGACCCTGCACGGTGGCAGGTAACGGGTTACTATTGGTCGCTGGCGCAACATGGATTGGCGCTTCAGGACGGGGGCGTAAACGTCCGGGCAGTGTAGCGTTGCCGACGTCAGCACTTGGTGTCGCAACGGCGCTGGCTGGGGCTTGTTGGCCGCGTATTGTACGAAATCCTTGCTGCGGTGGTAGCTGAGCCAATGCCCGCTCAGCGCGTGAAATACTTCCTAAAAATTGTGCCAGAGCCGCGCCCTCTAATAAGGCTCGCCCTGCCGATCGCAGTAGGCGTTCTTCGCTGCGGTTAAGTTCTGCAATCGATTCATTGCCGCTATCGTCAAAGGCCAAACAGTTGGCGCTCTGGCCAATGCTATTTAAGGCGCGGTCTCGGGCCTCGGCATTACGGGTTGTTTGGTAATAGTCGTAGGCTGCCACACCGGCATCTAACAAACAGGTTGGGGCTGCGTGCACCGTATTAGGTTGGGCGAGTAATGTTGACGCGGCGGCAATCGCACAGGTCATCCCGGTTGCGCCCCATTCTTGAGCATTGTGTTGATCGCGGTGTAGCCGTCTATCGCAATTAAAGAGTTCTTGAATGGCGCGGCTGATATCAGCGTTGGCAAATTCGGAGCGGTTGCTGGTCAGGCGATTGAGTAAATAAAATGGCATGCGTTGCGTGGGGTTGGCGTTACACAATTGACCCAATTGATTCTCGAACACAGAACGGCTTTGGTTACGAACGGTATTGTTTATGCGTGGAAACGGCGTTTGTTCCGGGTTTGTGGCAATGTCGAGAACGCGATCAAATGGCAAACTGCGTAGCGCCGGTAGCCGGGCCTCTAGACATTGACTGTAGTGGTGCAGGCGATTGGCTAGGGCCGTTCCGGTGAGGCCGGCAAAAGGTGGTGCACTGCTAATAGGTCTCTCGTTAAACGGAAACCCACGTTGTTGACACACTTGATGTACGTGGTTGTGTCGGCCGCCTAAACGGCGTTCGGTTTCGTTACGTGTAGCTTGTTCCTCTAGCGGCGTAGCTGCGCGTTGGCGCACTATTCTTTGATGGGCATCGAAATACTCTTGTGTTGGTCGTAAGCCGTTGTTGCGTAACATCTCTCGGCCCGCATTTTCTTCGGTTCCTGAGCCAGTCGTAATTGCAATGTGGGATAATTCACACTGGGTGGCTTGGTATAACAACATCGCCTCTCGAGCTGACTTTCGATGGGCTATGTCTTGCGGTGTGTTCACAGACTCTAAATTAATTCTATTTGTAACTAAGCAGCGAGTTAAAAATTGTTGATATAAACTAGTTCTATTTGAATCATGTTCTAAATACGAATTGATGTGTCGTGTAAAATCAGGTCGGCTTTGACACGTGGCTAGGGTTGATCGGCGTAAGGCATTGAGTGTATCGTTGGCTTTTTGTTGGCAGTCTTTTTCACTTGTAGCTGATGCATTTTGAGCGGCCACTAACACCTGATCTAGAATCATACGTTGAAAATAATCCACCTCTTGCTGCGCGTAGATTGGGGCCATCGTTTCTTGCCACATGGCAATAGTTGCGGCGCGAAATAAGGGCTGTTGCGAGCAGAAAGTCGACTCCATACACGCCTGCGACACATGAAATTCCGTCATACGAGTACGTTGAGCAAGGCCATTGCCTAGACTTGAACAGTTCAGTTGTTGCGCGATCGTAATGGGTCGTTGTTCGCAGGCGTCCCGAGGGGCGCCTGTGCGGCGAATGTCTGAACCATCTTCGATACGTGTTTCAGCAGCCCGTCTCGTTGGGCTTTGTCTATTGGCATGGATGCGTTCGCTACGACTAAGATCGGCTTGGGCTAGGCGAATACCTCGACTAGTAGCAGCGCTAACAGCTCTGGCATGTGTCAGGTCATCTGGGCAGGTGTTGGTTGTTGATCCCGTTTGATTGCTTTGGTCAGCCAGTCGTTGTTGGCAACGTTCAACGCTCACGCCACTTAAATAAAGTGTTCTACGTAGTTGTTGATTGATAGCGATTAGGGCACGCATTTGATCATTCATGCGTGGGTCATTTTCAGGAATGGGGCTCGTCTCGTTACATTGCGTAGCGAGCCGTGCAGCAGTCGACCCGCGCTCGCTAGATGTAAAATCGGTCAGGCATTTATTCAGATAATTTAAGAAACGCTGCCGATCGCCATCAGACAAATTGTCATGATCACGGTTCTGGGCAAAACGACTCAAGTTAAGTGCCCAGCGGTGGAAGTAGCGTTGTATGCGTCCGAGATACGTGGCATGGAGCGATCGTAGTCGCCTGAGTGAGTTAGCATTTCGAAACTCCAACGCTTCACCGTTAGTTACACTAATGCATTGCCCGGCGCGGCGTTGAGCGTCGGAACAAAAACTGTCATCGAGTTCGACGGGGGGAGTCTCGTTTGTAGTCGCTGGTCGTGCTGCACTGGATGGCACCACGGGGGGCTGCTGGGCCCAAAGGGTACTTGTATTTAGTTGTAGTGCTATAAACAAGAACTGTACCAACGATTTTATTCTGCGCACGAAACACACTCCCCTTTCAGACTAGATTTTAGAACGATTGACATCGGATTAACCGTGTAAATAGGCAAAAAATAGTTTTTATAAATAGAAAATATTTATTAATAAAATCAATTTATTAGATACAGAGTGCAAGCGTACTTTTCAAAACATGTTGTGACTTTTGACAGGGGGTGTAGGGGCTTTCTACATCTACTACCGTGGCACTACGAACGGATTCTCTAATACTCGGCGAATACGTTGATGGAGCGCACTACGCTCTTCGGCGCGTACGTTGGGGTTTTGGCACTCTGGTATTGTATTCAGGGGAATGTCCGACTCTAGTGCACGTCCTTTAACGGCAAAAACAACAGAGAGGTCGTTCTGGGGCCGAATAGCCCCTGTGCGATCTTCTTGTACCCACGCTAAAAAACGATTTGTTCGGGTCTCTTCGGTAAGGTCGGTGCTGAAGAGAAATTCTATTTTTGAATAGTGGGCGGGGTTGGGGTTCTGCAATAGAATACGTTCTAAACCGCGCTGTAATGATCTTACGATTTGTCCGCAACCCTGTGCGCAGGCCGTAAACTGCACCTTGGCTCGTGGGCTCAAGATACAAGGAGTCATGTCACGCAAGAGTACAACAGTTGTGGGTCTGCTAATTGGGGTTTGACTCGAGTTGCGCGCGTGGTTGTCAAATAGCAACACGCCCAGGTTGCCGTGACTGCTAAACAAAATATGTTTGTATACATGGCAGCGCATGAGCTGTTGTTTGATGGTTTGTTTTAGGTCCTGAGGTGTTTCTGCAAAAATGACATCTAGTTTACTTCGAAATGGATGTCGTTCTGCAATACGTTCAATCGTACGACGTGAGTCAGGGTCGGTGGCTACCATAAGATCGCGTTCTTCGAAGCGCGGGCAGGAGTTAATGGCATTCAGATACTGCTGATCTGCAGTGCCCGTAAAAGGATCCCGTTGTGAACAGCTTTCATGGCTTAAAAAGAGCTCGTCTCTTGTGAACCCAGTGGCTCTGTAGCGGCCTACGTGGCGTGGGGTTTGATTTGGAGTGTTGCCGTACCAGCCGTTGCGCTCCATGTCGGCTGTTTGTAGGTCACTTTTAGTATCTTTCGGTAGCGTAATTGGGTTTTTTCTAAGGCTTTCCGGAATGAGATTGGTAGCGCTTTCTGGAAGTTGTGGAAGTGAACTACACGACACCAAGGCAAACATTGAAGCACAAAAAATGAATATAGATTGAAGTGTATATGACATATAGAAGAGATTGTATGTAAAGATGGCCGTTAGTGCAAAGACTGCAACAACTGAAACGACTGCTAACGATTTCAACGCCCCTTTAACGCACCCGTGTTCTATAAATTTCTAAAGATTTTGCGCCGGCAACCGCAATAGTAGTAGCTGTGTTTACGCGAGCATGACAATAATCAGGGTATGTCAGTACTTTTTAGCACTTATAATCTTAAAAAAACGTTTGCGGCAAAGCCGTTATTCGATGCGTTGTCATTGGTCGTCGAGTCGGGTGAGCGAGTGGGGTTAATTGGGCCAAATGGTGCCGGTAAATCGACGCTTTTGAGAATTTTAGCGGGAAAACTCGAACCCGACGCGGGTACGATTTCGTATCAAAGAGGCTTAAAAATAGGTTTTTTAGAACAGGTGCCACAATTTGCCCCAGAGGCCACGGTAGAGAGTACGGTCGCAGAGGGCGTCCGTGACCCGCACGATTGGGAATGCATGGTTTTAGTGCAAGATATTCTAGCCCAGCTGTCGTTAGATGGCAGTGCAGGTTCACCGGTGCAATCGGGGGATCGCATTCAAAAATTATCAGGTGGATGGAAAAAACGCGTAGCCCTAGCGCGTGAGTTGGCGCGGCAGCCGGATATTCTTTTATTAGATGAACCCACCAACCATCTAGATGTGGAAAGTATTCTTTGGTTAGAGACCTTTTTGGCAGAGGCCCGTTTTGCCACGATAACAATCACGCATGATCGCCTTTTTTTACAACGTGTGGCCAATCGCATTATTGAGTTAGACCGCCGCCACGAGGGTGGTTTGCTTAGTGTGAAAGGCGATTACGCCTCGTATCTTGAAACCCGCGAACAACTCATCGCCGCTCAAGAGCGTCGTGAGATTGTTTTAAAAAATACCTTGCGCCGCGAAACCGAGTGGCTCCGTCGGGGAGCCAAAGCACGCACCACAAAACAGCAGGCACGTATTCAGCGGGCGGGTGAATTGGGTGATGCGGTCGAAGAGTTGAGTCAACGCAATCTCAAACGCACGGCTTCGTTTGAGTTTCAAACGAGTGACCGTAATCCCAAACGTTTGATCGAGGGGCGGGGTCTCTCGCAAGAAGTCTTCGGCGAGGAACATGCAGCCATAGGTAAATCGTTTTTATTTAAAGACGTAAACTTACTACTAGGGCCGCGCTCAAGGCTTGGTCTATTGGGCGCGAACGGCTGTGGAAAGTCGACCTTAATTCGGGCTCTATTGACGCCGACCGATGGCACAAATCACAAGCCAGGCACGAGTGGTACCGTATTTCATGCAGACAACTTAAGTGTCGCGTATTTTGAGCAGAATCGCGAGAGTTTAGACCCCGCGTTGTCACTCTCAAAAACACTGTGCCCACGTGGCGACAACGTGATGTTTCGTGGGTCTTCAATGCATATTCGCGGGTATTTAGACCGTTTTTTATTCAGCAAAGAACAGTTTGATTTACCGGTCGGTAAACTTTCTGGCGGCGAACAGAGTCGTCTGTTGCTAGCGCGATTGATGCTGCAAGATGCTAACGTGCTCGTGTTAGATGAGCCGACAAACGACCTCGACACCGCCACGTTGAATGTTTTAGAAGACTGTCTTGCCGATTTTAATGGCGCTGTTCTGTTAGTAACCCACGACCGGTATTTTTTAGATCAAGTGGCCACGCAAATTTTGGCGTTTAGTCCGAATAATTGTCTCAACGGCCAATTGACAGTGTTCCCGTCGCTCGAGCAATGGGAGGTCTGGCATTATCAGATGTTAGAAGCATCCAAATCCAATAAAGATATAAAAAAAGATATATATAAAAAAGGATCTATTCCTGCGACCGATGTTCCAGTCAAAACTCAAGCAGGCCTAAACTCAAAAGAAAAACGCGAGCTGGAACGTATCGAAGGTGTTGTTTTAAAAGCTGAAGAAGAGTTGGCGCGGTTGACTGCACAATGTGCAGAACTCAGCGCGGCTAGTGGTTCAGCAGCAGATCCTAAAAAACTATTAGAAGCGTCATCGCAGTTAGCAGCACAGCAAGAAAAAGTGGATGCCTTGTATGCAAGATGGCAAGAGCTCAGTAATAGCCAACAGCCTAATTAAAAGTTAAAAATGGGTAACGTATGACATCGCAAAATATTAAATCAGACACCGCTCTCACCGCTACACCCATGCAAATGTTTAAAAGATGGCTTTGTTCCAGCTACCCGTACCGGCTTTTCAATGTAGGGCGCTCGTATGTGGCGTGGGTCAATCGATCCTACTCGGCGCCGAGCCCGCATTTTATTAAACAGGCCGTAGTGTTGCGCAATGCGCTTCCGCATGCGACGTGGGTCGAGACCGGTACGTTTTTAGGCGAGACCACGCGTCTCTTAGCCAAACAGGGATCGTTTGTTTATAGCATTGAGCCTGAGCCCACTCTGTACGCCAACGCGCATCGTTTTTTTAAGTCGTATGCCAATGTTGAGATTATCCATGGGTTGAGTGAAAACGTGTTTCCGACGCTGCTGCCAACCCTCTCGGGCGACATTAATTTTTGGTTAGACGGCCACTATTCTGCAGGCCCTACGCACAAGGGCCCTCAAGACACCCCGATTTTAGATGAACTAAAGTGTATTGCTGCTAACTTAACCCACTTTAAAAACGTGCGTATCATGGTGGATGACGTGCGTTGTTTTAATCCCCACCTGCCCGACTACGCCTCGTACCCCACCGCAAAAACCCTGGTCGATTGGGCCGAGCAGCACCGTCTGCACTGGCATATCGAACACGATATTTTTGTGGCGGGGAATTAGATCTTGAAGACGGAGAGGCTCGACCTAACGACGCCCTAGTGCCCCAACCCTCTCTCTTTCGGCACTAAACGGGACAAATTGCCCATAATTGAGACAAAATTTGTCCTATATCCTAGATATGGGACAGATTTTAGGGGAAAATGCTTCATATGGGACAGAAAATGTCTCATATACAGCGTTTGCTAACTGGAAAAAAGTTTTCTAACGCCCTGGTGTGCGCGCGATCTGCACAAAGGTATTCCCAAGGCCTCGGGTGGCAAGCGCTGAGAACGGCACGGTAATACGCCAGCCATGCCAGGGGTCGCGTATGGTAACCGTTTCTGCCGCTACGTTTACGGTGTCGACGACAATGTTGTGGCCGTCAATTTCACCACTAATGCTTGCTGTGGCAGGGCCATGCGTTGCAATTAAATCGTGCAGCGCTCGGATTATCATTCACAACTGGTAAGTAATATTACATTAACAATTCACAATATAATCCACAGCGTCCTTCCACGGCAAAACATGCACGTCATGAGCGAGTTCGAATAGGCGCTTTACGGGGTCGTTTGAAATTACTAGAAGCTGCGGGTTTTTGAAGTCTTTTGCAAACGCTACAAGATTACGAGCGTGGCTTTCGTGGATGTTCTTTGTAGCCTTGATTTCGCAGAGCAATGTTGTTGGCACGCCTTGTTTGTTTGTTGTTTCTACGATGATATCTATTTCTTGTTGATCCGTTGTTTTAAGATACGACAATTTAAATTGGCGCTCGCGATATTGTAGGTTTCGATAGATTTCATTTACGACAAAGTTTTCAAAAAGTTGTCCATATTCAAATGTCTTTTCGAGTAATGGCGCATCGACAACACCTGCAAGCGTACGTGCAACCCCCATATCGAAGAAGTAGAATTTTTTGGCTCGTTTTTGTTGCCGTCGTAGTGAGATCTCGTAGGCAGGTAAATAGAAACCGAGGAGAGTGTCTTCTAAAATTTCATAATAACGTTGGATTGTTTTTGCATCAGAACCAACGTCTCGAGCGATGTTAGTGTAGTTTACGATTTCGCCGGTGTGTCGACCGACAATCTCAAGAAAACGTCGAAAGGGTGGTAGGTTACGTACGATTTGTTCGGCTATGATCTCTTCTTGTAAATACGTATAGGTATAGGCTTTTAAGAATCGAACTTTATCTTGATCGTTGTTTATGGAAAACAACTCGGGCAGGGTGCCCCATTTTAGTGCACTGTTTAAATCAAAAATATTTATCAATTCGTATGCGGTAAACGGGTGCAGATGAAACACAAAGGCGCGCCCTGCCAGTAAGTTAGCCCCGCCTCGTTTTAGTTTGCGTGCACTTGAGCCTGTAAGCGCAAACTTAAAATCTTTTTTGGTGAGCTCTTGATGCACGATATCTAACAACACAGGCACTTTTTGAATTTCATCGATGATAATCCAACCTAACTTGCCGCGCACACTGTTGAGGCGAGCCACTAAGTCTGAAGGGTGTGCTGAAAGTTGATTGGCTGTTTCAGGATCTAACAAATCGATAGTCAGGGCCTCGTTCGGTGAAAACAAAGTCTGCAGCAACATCGACTTGCCAGTGCCCCGGGCTCCAAAAAGGAAAAAAGAATGAGATTTTGAAAGCACCGTAGTTCTTTTGATGAGCGGCGCAGCCAACGGCTCCGTTTTGGCAATGTTTGAGTTGTGGATCATGTGCCAGATTTTACCAAGATTTTTGGCACGTAAGCAATGAATTTAATAAGTATTTGATATTAATGAGTAATATCATGCTGTTTAATGCGCTTCCGCCGCAGCTCGACCTAAGTTGCTACGTAGAGGGGTATTCTCAGGCGTCATCCACTGCAGCGCCCGTCGCATGATGTCGGCGTAGCGGCCTGCAGAGTTTGGGTTCGAATCGGACGCTGGTAATAAATCGTCCGGGTTGATGGGTTGTCGTGGAGTGTTCCTGAGGCCTTCTCGAATAAACTGCTCCAAAGGCACTCGGCTACCGGACCGCTGATGTTGAAGCGTGAGATCATAGATGCGACCAGTTACCAACTGACGCCAACTAGGGGCATGTCGGCCACCGGGCGGATCTACCCCAACACTCACCCGGCTATTAGGAATATTATAAGTAAACGTTGTGGCGGGTGGCGTGAGGCTTGGAAAAATCAGCGCCATTTCTCGGGCAAACGCCGCTGCTTCTAGTGGATGATGAAAATGCACCACGCAGGCGTCGCCACGAGTCATGTTGTGGACTCCCGCCGGAAACTTAATTTGGGAATACTGAAAATTCGCCAAGACATTGATGATCGCACTGACCGAAGCACGAGTTTCTTCGATAGAAGATCTTGGAAAATCTATATATACTTTAGTTTCTATATTATCCGTTCGTCGCCCTGGAGTTTCCGATGTCGGCAGTGCCAAGTCGCGATGAGCGGCGTTAAAATTTGTTCTTAGATTCTGCTCGTGAGTGCCCTCTCCAAACGCTGTTGGCGATCGCAGCAGTCGTCCCCCGGAAATCCAGCCGTTGAGCGAAAAAAAATTCAAGTCTTCGCCGCCACTATTGACCGTGAACCTATATAACCCAGGTTCCGGCGAGCCCAGGGATCGGAATAGTACTCGCCCGAGATACATCTCGCTCGCGCTGCGCATAAGGTCCGGACTAAACGGCCTCCCATCAGGTCGACTTCCCATTGTGCTTCGAAGATGGCTCTCAAAATCAAAAACGTCTCTACCAACGCGCTCGGTGTGCATGGCCAAGCGGCCATCGGCCAAACGTACGGAATTATAAAGTGGATATTCAGGCCCTCGATCTGCGCGCCTAGCGATTTCGGCCCGACGTTCTGCCTCGGGCAGGGCTGCAATACGCGCATTTTCGCGGGCTAAGTGTTCGGTTATGCCCGCTAAGGCGTTGTGGGGCGTGGGCGTTGGGGTGTGCGTGTGCGTAGGCGTAGCCGTAGCCGTGGGCAAACCCAGCGGCGCCCGCGGTGGTTCG
>CAZYPH010000066.1:0-12753 GCA_964649095.1 uncultured Oligoflexia bacterium
GATGATAGTGCAAGAGTAATCTTGTGTAAAAGTAGCTAGATGCCCCATTCCTTTCCTTTTTTAAAAATCGTTACAATCACCTACTTAATTTTATTTTTGTGTCGGTATTTGTCATTAGTTTTGTAGGCTATTAGTATCCTATTATGTTGCCTTTGTTGGTTACGATTCGTATTTCCTCTCTTGGTGACGTAGTTTTGGCTGCAAGTGCGGTGAAACGTAGCATTCTTGAGCGGTCTTCGGTGGTTGTGCTTTTTATTACCTCAGTTGAGCTGGTTAGTTTGGTTGAATGCATGTTTAGAGATGGCTTAAACGAGAGAGAGCTTAATCGCGTTACAGTCGTTGGTATCGATCGATCATGTTCAATTTTTTATCAACTAAATAAAATATATATAGCTTTATCCGACCTCACAACTCTCAAGGGAGCTAAATTAGCAGCATTGGTTGATTTACACGGAAGCTTGCGTAGCAGGATCTTAATTGCTTATTTGAGATTTCAGACCCTTATCATGAAGGGGCGGTGTGTTCGTACATTTAGCATCAACAAGCAGCGAATTTCAGAGTATTTGGTTTATCTCTTTAGAGCAATTTATCTGGTGCGTTGTATTAATGTAAGCGTCGCACCTTGGTGGTTGAATTATAGTCTTTTGCTTGATCGTGCCGGTCGAGAGTGTTTGGACGATCATTTTGATAACAGTCACGTTGAGTTGGAATCTCGGAGATTGGCGTCGTCACTTGAGGAGCGGAGGCGTAATCGGAAGAAACTCCCTGGAGAACCTCCTAAGTTGAGGGTTGGCATTGCATCTGATGCTGGCCACCCTGAAAAGGCCTGGGGGCTTGCTCGGTTTAAGGAACTGGCAGGCAAGTTGATGGCTCTCTATCCACACTTTGAGGTAGTTTGGTTTGCTAAGGACCTAGTAGAACTATCGATTGACGGACCCATAGTGAATCTTACGGGACGGTTAAGCGTAGCGCAGGTTGCCGATGAGGTTCGACAATTAGATATTATGATTTGTAATGACTCTGGGTTGCTGCATCTTGCGGAGTATTTTGAGGTACCTGTCGTCGCGATTTTTGGGCCTACACACACAAAGCTGGGTTTTGGGCCTCGGCTTGATGAAAGTATCGTCGTAGACTCGTCACTCTGGTGTCGGCCATGCTCTAAGTTTGGAAATAAATGTTTTCGTCCATTTCGTAAGCAATTGTGCCTTAGTTTGGTTACTGTTGACGACGTCTTGGCGGCGTTTAAAATTGTATCATCTAGGTTGGTCAAGAAGACTTGATGTTGCCTTTCATCAGAGCGCCGACTTTTAAGGTCTTTTTGGTTTTATTGCCGTAAGCGCTCGACATTGATTACATGATCTAAACGCTCAAGTGCACTAACGATTTTGCTTAGCGTATCGATCGATGAGACCTCGACCTCATATAGAGCAATTGCCTTTCGGTCCTTTGTTGTTTGAATATGGGCCGAGGCAATGTTGACTCCGTGTGAGGTAATTACTTGCGACATGGTGGCTAAAATCCCTGGGATGTCGTGCGATAAAACTCGGATACGGACGTTTCGTTTGATCTCCGAGTTTTTATTCCACGTGACCTCGACTTTTCTGCCTGGTTCTACGTCAAACGTTTTTTGGCACGTTTTCGTATGGACCGTCACGCCGCGTCCGCGGGTTACAAAGCCCAAAATCTGATCACCGGGAAGGGGATTGCAACACCTTGCAAAACGAATCAGGAGATCATCAATATTCTCGACTCGGACGGCGTTACGAGCCTCTGTTCTTTTTTTAGCGCTCTCGATGATGCGGCTAAAGAGTGATACTTTTTTATTTTGTGCGCCCGGAGAGTGTTTTGCCTGATTTTCATCAACCAAATCTTGACTCACCGTATTGGCGACAACCGTTTGAGGTGCCAGGCGGCCGTAGCCTACAAAAATATAAAGGTCGTCTAGCGACTTGGTGCCGCGTTTTGCTAAAAACTCCTGAAAGCGATCGGTCTTTGTCACCTTGTGGAGGCTAGTTCCATAGTCTCGAAATTCTTTTTCAAGCAATTCTTGTCCCAGACTCAGCGCGCGAGAACGTTCTTGGGTTTTAATATAGGCTCGAATTTTTGCCTTGGCTCGGCTCGTACCAACGATCTTCAGCCAATCCTTGCTTGGGTTTTGTGTAGTGCTTGTTAAAATTTCAACCGTGTCCCCTGATCGTAGTTTGTAACGCAGCGGGACGATCTTGCCGTTGACCTTGGCTCCCACACACCGGTGGCCAAGATCCGTGTGGACGGCGTAGGCAAAATCTAAGGGAGTTGATCGGAATGGAAACTCCATCACATCGCCCTGGGGTGTAAACACGTAAACCTCCTCGGCGGATAGGTCTACTTTGACGGTTTCTAAGAACTCAGATGGATCTTTAAGGTCATTCTGCCATTCCATCAACCGAGAGACCCACGCTACACTAGATCCCGCAGCCGTCTGACCATTGTCGATTAAGCCCTCTTTATACTTCCAGTGGGCGGCGATTCCGCGCTCGGCCACGTCATGCATTTCTTGTGTACGAATCTGGATTTCGATGCGTTCTCCATGAGGACCAATCACAGTCGTATGCAAGGACTGGTACTTGTTGGCTTTCGGAATCGCAATATAGTCTTTAAAACGACCTGGTACGGGCTTGTACGTGGCATGAATGACCCCGAGGCCCTTATAACATTCTGTAATGTTGTCCAAAATGATGCGAAACGCGATGACATCGTGAACTTGTTCGAAATCAATACTTCGGCGCTCCATTTTTTTATAAATTGAATAAAAGTGTTTTGGACGGCCGGTTACGTAACCGTTCAAGTCATACTCTTTAAGTTTCTCTTCTAAAATCTGCACCACTTCTTCGATGTAATGTTCACGCTCTTTACGCGTCTTTGAAACCTTCTGAGCTAATTTATAATAAATATCAGGATGCAGATATCGTAAGCACAGATCTTCTAGCTCGGTTTTAATCGAGCTAATACCCAACCGGTTGGCAATCGGGGCGTAGATATCTAGAGTCTCCTGCGCAATATTTTTTTGTTTATACGGAAGCAGGTGTTCCAAGGTGCGCATATTATGCGTGCGATCGGCCAGTTTTACCAAGATGACTCTAATGTCCTTCGACATCGCCAAAATCATCTTACGAAAGTTTTCGGCCTGTTTCTCTTCACTGGTTTTAAATGATATTTTTGAAAGTTTTGTAACGCCGTCTACCAAAGCAGCAATCACGGGCCCGAACTTACTTTCGAGGGTTTCTAGAGTAGCTAGAGTATCTTCTATGGTGTCGTGTAACAATGCAGTAATGATCGCCGGTAAGTCTAAACGTAATTCTGATAAGATATAGGCTACCGCCACTGGGTGCATCATGTACGGTTCGCCACTTTGGCGTTTTTGATTGCCATGAACCTCGACCGCGAATTGGTAGGCCTTTCTTAACAATGGGATGTCGGCATCTGGATAGTACGAAAGTATGTTCTTTATCAGGTCGTCTATGGTCGGATTTGTTTGGGTTGTAATTGGCATGAGTGTTTTGTCAGAATATCTACAATCTGTGAAAAGGCCTCTTCTAGCTTGTAGTTTACGACAATATGATCAAACGAGGAAGCTTGTTTCAGTTCTTGGCGCGCCGTTTCTAAGCGAATAGCAATGGCTTCGGCTGATTCTGTTTTTCGTTTCATCAAACGGTTTTGAAGCTCTTCTTCTGATGGCGGGGCTATAAAAATAGTAATCGCACGACTACCGTAAATTTTCTTTAGAGCAGCGGCACCTTGGACGTCGAGGTCAAGAATAAGGTGAGTGCCTGTATTTAAGGATTCTTCAAGCGGGGCTCTTAACGTACCATACCAAGTTTTGCCAAATACGAGAGCATACTCCACGAACGCTTGGTGCTGGATATTTTTCTGAAAAGCATCCTCGGATATAAAGTAGTAATCAACCCCATCTTGCTCAGCGCCCCTTGGTTTGCGGGTCGTGGTAGATACAGAATGTTTAATATTTAAATATCGCTCACATAGCAGTCGGATTAAAGTACTTTTCCCCGTACCTGATGGTGCCGAAAGTACTATGAGAAACGTGTTGGGGGTTGGATTTGAATCTATTTGCATCTTTAGCAGTGTTTTTTTAAAATATTTTAATAGTGTGAGCGCCCAAATTACGAAATTTTTTTCTTCGTAAATCGATGAACGTTGCCATGTTTTGATTTGTAAATTGGGAACTTAGTTTTGTTAAGTGTTTGCCAATCGCTTTTTTGAGAAGCTGAGCCGCTGCCTCTGTGTCTCGGTGTGCGCCGCCAACCGGCTCTGGGCAAATACCATCAATTACTTTCAGGCGACTCAAGTCGTTTGCAGTGATTTTTAATAGTTCAGCAGCGCGTTCGTGGTGGGCGCTATCAGACCATAAAATGGAAGCGCAAGACTCAGGACTGATGACCGAATAGATTGCGTACTCTTGTACAAGTACGATATCTGTGGCGGCAAGCGCAAGTGCTCCGCCTGAGCCGCCCTCACCAATAATGACAGATAGCGTTACTGTTTTTAGGTCTAACATTCGCGAAATGCACGCTGCAATGGCATGCGATTGTCCACGTTCTTCTGCGTCGATTCCTGGAAAGGCACCTGGGGTATCTACCAAACTTATTACAGGAAAATGCAGTCGTTCCGCTAACTCATACAGGCGAAGTGCCTTTCGATAACCCTCAGGGCGCATCATGCCAAAATTTCGTTCTACTTTTTCTTTTGTGGAACGTCCCTTTAATGGAGCCACTACAGCCACGGTTGAATCGAAATCACCATAGGAAAACCGGGCCAAACCTGTAAAACAGCTTTTGTCGTCTTTGAATGCGCGGTCTCCGCGAAGTTCTTCAATGTTTGAAAATAAATATGGAAAATAATCTAACGCATAAGGTCGCGATGGGTGTCGGCTGAGTAACACACGCTGCCAAGGCGTTAGGTTGGCATACGTATCTTTTGTGAGTTGGTTCAGCTTTTGAGAGAGAGACTGGATCTCTTTAGAAAAGCTAGTGTTGGAATCTGAGGCCTTTGCAGTAGAGTTTAAACCGCCTGAGTTGTTGCCATTCGCCTGAGTCTCAATGCGCTTCAATTCTTTGATGCGCTGTTCTAGATCGAATAATGGTTTTTCAAACTCGAGGTGTGTTTCCATAAATTTGTTTCAAGCTAACACAAATTGCCTAAAATGAAATTATGGATACGGAAAAGGCGCACGAGTCAGAAGTAGAGGGATCAAAAAATAACGAGCAGAGCAAACCCAAAAAAGTTGCCGCCCTTGTTGATAAAATAAAAAAGATTTTCAACAAGAAAAAATTGGTTACTCAAACGCCGACAGCACCTCGTGATGAAGCGCCAGCCCGAGCTGATAAGAGCACCAAAATGGGTTTCGTGCCTTTCTTAGTATTGCTATGTGCGATTGGTTTCATTGTTTTTGGAATATATTCATTAATTGATATATTTTCAGAAAAATTTAAACATCAAAGTGCTAGCGAGTCGCCGGCGAAGTCTGAGGCGCACGATGAGGGTATTCATGGGGATGCTCATGGGGATGCTTTAAGTAAATTTGCGACGGACCAAAAAAATATTACGATTGCTAAGGAAAAACTTGTGGCACTGTCGTTGTACACGGTTTTTGTGCAATCGAATCAGGGTCGGCGTTCGGTTAATGTCGAGCTCTACCTTGAGGCCAGTGACGTGCATACCGCGAAGGTTTTAAACGCGCATCGCGATGCCTTAGAAGATATTGTTAATTCGTTTTTGACGACTCTGCATGAGGATGACTTTAATGATCCGGTGAGGCGCGAGGGTTTGAAGTCTAAATTAATAGCCTACGTTGACAAAAATTTATTGGAAACGATGAGGGCACAGAAAAAATTCGGTCCGAAGCTTGGACGTGTTGTTAGTCATGATACTTCCCACGCTGAGTCTCTCAAAAACCCGGAGGAGGAATCAGAGACTGAAGAAGTAAAGGGCAGGATTGAGACCGTGTACTTTACTCAGTTGGTGATGGGCTGATTTCAGTCTTTTCCCCTCAAAGTCAGGCTCGATTTCAATAGATCTTACGACTTATTTGGTGCGCGATAGAGTGGATCGTTCTATACCGTAATTTGTATTATGAACGACGAGAAGAACGACTCCCTTAAAACAACGTATCCACGAAAAACACGCAGCGGGCTGTGGCGACTGATAGCCTTTTATTGGGATTACGATCGTAATAATCCGTTGGGTCCGTCTCAAGATCCGTCGATTAACAATACCGTTATGGCAGGCTCGTCAAAGAGAGCGCCTCAAAGTCTGGTAGATTGGATTGGTTACATTAATAATCGAGTCTGGCGTATGTTTGTATCCGTGCGTTTGACGATTGTACTATTGGTGTCGCTTACCATTTGTTCGGTTATCGGTACGATTGTGGCGCAGCAAGGCACAACACAGGTGCCTATCGAAAGTCTTTACGCTGCGAAGACTCTAAAGATTCTCTACGCATTCGGGCTTACGGATATTTATCATAGCTTTGGTTTTATTAGTTTGATCTTGATGCTTGCGATGAATCTTTTGGCTTGCTCTTTAGAGCGTTTGCCCAAGGTTTGGCGTGATGCTTTTCTCACTCCGCTACATGTCGTGACGCCCGAGGACAGACTATTCTTTCGTGCAAACGATCCGGAGGTTCTTGAGAAGAGGAAAATATTATTTAGCGCTATACCTTCGCTCAAAAAGTGGACGGTGCTTGAAGCACAGTTGTTGTTGGATCAATTTGTAAAAGAAAAATTTCCTCGGGCATCAAGAGAGTCATGGGTATCAAAATCGGCCAACGGATTGGATGGCTCAGTAGAGTTTGGTTGTGAGATTGGAAAGTACTCACGCCTCGGGGTCTATATTACCCACCTGTCGTTGCTTCTAGTATTTTTCGGAGGCGCAGCGGGGGCGATTTGGGGATTTGAAGGTTCGATTGGTATTGAAGAGGGCGCACGAGTTTCGTGGATGCAGCATCTTAAAGGAACCGATGCCGGCATGCTCGAGATTTCAGAAAACGGAGTACCCGTTAAAAATTTTCGTAATCTTGGTTTCGAAATCGAATGCGAATCGTTTGAACTTGAGACTTATGATGGCATGCGGCCCAAGGCCTTTCGTTCGAAATTAAATTTCTTTGAGAACGATGTAAAAGTCCACTCTGCTGTCATTGCTGTAAATCACCCAACCGTTTACAAAGGTATGACGTTCTACCAATCTAGTTATTCTGAGATTGGGGTCGGTGGCGTGGATTTAAAAGTATATCGTATGCCCGACGCCACTTCTAAGAGCACTCATGGGCCGAAAGCAAAAGCTGGGGGTGCCCCGTCGTTGATGCCAAACGGTCAGACTCCGCGAGTTCCACAGTCCGTTGATTTGGTTGAGAAGGCAAGAGTTGGGGAACGCTACCGCGTGGATGGTAACGCAGCTTTCGAGGTATTGCAGATCGAAAAAGACATGGGCGGGCCGCTTGGTGCGGGAGCTAAACTTCGTTTTTATAAATCGCGATCTGATGACAAGCCAACCGAGTTTTGGATTTTTAAAAATCTACCCGGATTTGATTTTTCACACCGTTCG
Source organism: uncultured Oligoflexia bacterium (assembly GCA_964649095.1). Taxonomy (GTDB): domain Bacteria; phylum Bdellovibrionota; class UBA1018; order UBA1018; family UBA923; genus CAZYPH01. The sequence goes on from CAZYPH010000066.1 coordinate 7,600, forward strand.
GAGGCTCCTTTAAACTTTTCGATCGAAGCGGTTAGGCCGAAGTTTATGACCGGAATTAGTGTGGCTCGCGACCCGGGGGTTTGGGTTGTGTGGATCGGGTGTTTGATTATGACAGGTGCCCTGTTCTTAGCATTATATACGTATCACGCAAAAATCTGGTTTCGTTTTTCAGAGTCTCATGGATTTGAAATTGTCGGGTGGTCAAATAAATTATTTTTATTTAGACCAAAATTCGAATTGGTAAAAAATCAGTTACACGAGACTCTTGAAAAAACAAATGAACACTACCGTTCTGATGGAGAGGTCTAAATGATTGAGAATTTATTTGTTGTTAGTAATCAAAGTTTTAATATTGCGTCTTTATTATACGCTTTTGCATTCTTTAATTACTGCGTGCAGTTGATCTCAGAAAAATCAGTGTGGGAGAAAACCGCGTCGTACCTGGGTCGATTGGCATTTTTATTCCACACTCTGGCGCTTTTGGTGCGCTGGTATGATGCTGGAATTGGGCATCCACCTTGGACTAATCTTTACGAGTCGTTGGTCTTTTTTAGCTGGGGCGTGATGGGAGCACATCTTTTATTAGAGTGGCGCCGCAATTTTAAAATGACCGGGGTGTTTGCATCGGCTGTAGTATTTGTCGCGATGGGTGTGGCTAGTTTGCATCCGAGTAAAGAAATTGAGCCCTTAGTGCCTGCCTTGCAAAGCTGGTGGCTTCTTTTTCATGTTTTTATGGCTTGCATCGCCTATGCGTTTTTTTTGGCTTCGAGTTTTGTCGCTGTATTTTATTTGATGAAGGAAGGCGTGAAAAAAGAGTGGTTTGCTGTAGGTGCCACTGTGTGCGCCCTCGTTTTTCTGCCTATCGCGGCTGGAAAACATTTCTTTACTGAGTTTAATTTTAATTTCTTTAAAGTATCGCGTGTCGTTGAAGAGCGCAGCGGCACTTTGAGTGGTGATGTGCGGGCAGTGGAGCGCGAAGTCATAATGAACTTTAAAGGACCGGACGGCAAACCCGTGCAGGAGTTTGTCGCTATTCCAGGCGGTGCCCCTTTGATGGCGATGGTTTTGTGGGCCTATCTGATCTCAGGAATTGTATTTGTCAGGGGGCTAAGGCGCAGGGATGCATCGAGTGTCGAAAACTGGGGCTGGCGATTATTTGGATTTGCACTTCTAGCACATGGTGGATTGCTGGCCCTGATAGCCTATGCTGCCTCCTCGCATGAGGGCCTTTCCATCAAGAGTAATCCCTATAAGCTGGCGGCCTTGTTAATGACGTTTGGTGTGTCGTGTTTGTTTTTTGTTTATCGTTTTGTCAAAACTCGGCTGGTGCGCCGATTGCCGAATTTAGAGGTGTTGGATCGCTATAGTTACGAAGCCATTCTCATCGGTGTGCCATTTATGACCATTAATCTTATTAGTGGGGCTGTGTGGGCTTATTATGCTTGGGGGCGCTACTGGGGCTGGGATCCAAAAGAGACTTGGGCACTTATTACGTGGTTTATCTATCTTATTTATTTACACTTGCGAGTACTCGGAGGCTGGAAGGGACGCCGAACTGCCTTGTTAAGTGTGTTTGGTTTTTTTGTGGTCGTATTTACTTATCTTGGCGTGAATTTAGTGATCAGTGGTTTGCACTCCTACGCCACGGGTTGATTTGAAATTAAGCATCATTTTGAGGGTAATTGATTTTGAGAGTTAAACGCACCTTGCAAAAAAAAAATCCACTCCGAAAACGTAATACAGAGTCTGCTATTAAGACCGATGAAAAACGCCCTCAACATGAAAAACGAGGGGCTGTCAAAATTGGTCATAAATTTAAGCCGAACACCACTACGTTCTTAGGTGGTGTTTCTGCGGCGAAGGACGTCGAGCCATTAGTATCGACAGATTCTTCGATGGTAGCATTTTGCGGACGTTCGAATGTGGGTAAGTCATCACTATTGAATGCTCTGTGTGGTGTAAAAGTCGCGCGCGTTAGCGCTAGTCCTGGTAAAACACGTGAGTTGAATTTTTTTAACTGGTCTCCTACTAAAATGGAGAAGGATTCTCGCATTGTCGTTGATTTACCTGGCTACGGTTATGCAAAAGTATCAAAAGCCCTGCGAGAACAGTGGGGAAAATCAATCACCGAGTGGCTATTAACCGAGCGTCGATTGGCTGTGGTGGTGTGTTTGGTGGACGCCCGGCATGGGTTTCTGGCACATGATCTAGATCTGTTGAGAATGGTACAGTCTTTAGGTGTCGAATACTTAGTGGCCTTCACTAAGTTTGATAAATGGAAATCGAATAACGAAAAGGCATTCGCTAAAAGAGAGCTACAAAAAATTGCAGCGGAACTAGGTGTGGCGGAGTATCGTTTTGTGTCGAGCGAGACAAAAGAGGGTTTGCCAGAATTGCGCCAATGGATTTTATTGAATTCTCAGGTTCGCCGTGGTGGTTCTCTGGCAGATGATCTTGATGACGCGAATATGGAATAGCCATGCAAGGCTACAGGGACGCTCGGGGCTATTCCAGAGAATGCGCTTCTATTTTTCTTATTGCTTTTGGTTTTATCAGTTGTGCCGGACGGCCGAGTATAGATTCTAATAACATTCCTTCGCCGTCTGGGCTCGGGGAGTATCGAGCACTTAAGACTCCTAAAAATCAACTGTCCCCAAAAAGAACTTCCGCCGTATTTCCGGAACGACATACAAAATGGGCAGACACACAAAAGAATATAAAGTTAGAAAAGGACAGCGTTTCGCCGCACCCGATTTATAATTTTTTAGATAAGTTGTTGCATCAAGCTTCGGCACAAGAAAGGGTGGTTGAGGTAGTCTTTGTAGATCAACTTACGAGCGAGCGTAACAGCGAGTTGTCATCGATGATACTAGCCTGCGGAGTGGCTTCGACCAAGGTCCAGCAGCCGCGAAGTTTTGTTCGAGGTACAACCTTTGAAACACTAGCCTACAACGATAGAAATCGTGATGGTTCTTTGCTGGATGCGTCCGAACAAACTCTCTTGGAGAATTGTAAAAAGAATTTTGAGAGCTGCAAGATCAAGTTCAGTGCGGGGGAGTGGTTCCGCTGGAGCACTTGGGGCAATTCTAGACGATCACAACGCGATCTTGCTTTGAGGGGAAGTTCTCTGGGAATGGCGGATAATTTTAACAACGCCTCGCGCTTTCTTGAAGAAGTGATTCATGCCAGAATCCGCCTGTTTGAGAATCGTGGCGTAGTGTTATCGTATGAAAATAGTACGTTTCGGGCTCAGGGTCTTAGCGATAGGTTCGAGTTAGCAATCGATAGTCTGCAGCATAGTATTTTCGATTTTTTGTTGTTGGGGGCGCGGAAACATCGGAATTCAGAAATCTATGTGCATAGGTTAGATCTCTGGCCTGGAAAACATAAACCCGTTACAGGGGTATTTGTGCGGCGGCATTATGATATCGGAGAACGTGTTGGTGGGTGGACGATTCTCCAGAGATATCAGGACATCGGAGTCTATTCTAACCACTACTTTGACTTTTGGTTTCGAGCGCTATTTTTAATTGAAAAACAGCAAAAGCGTTTTGGTGTTGTGTGCTCTGTTTTGGATATCGATGAAGTAAAGGGTTCAGGCATAAAACGTTTTGTGTTTGGAAAAGATCTAAAAGAGTCTATTGAACGAGCATTGCATGACGAGTTACTAGCTCGTTTTTGAGTATTGGAATGGTAATGGAAAATCAGGCAGGAAAAGACCTTGTTTTAAGTTTTGTTGCAATAGTTCAAAAGTACTATCGGATGATTCTCTGTGGTGCCCTGGGTGTGGCACTTATTGCGACATACTTCAGTGTCTTACTCTATAAGAACCTACGAACCGATATGGAAGAGTTGCTTCCGGACTCGGCACAGAGTGTAAAGGATTTGAAGGAGGTGACGGGTAGAATTAGTGGCTTCAATCACCTGTCGATAGTTCTAGAAACTGATGACCCACAGTCTGGGCGACGCCTTCAGGCGGACGTAGCCAAGTTACTTCAAGAGAAGTTACCGCCGGAGATGTATACACGCATCCAGTATCATGCGCGGGATGAGATCGAGTTCTTTAAGAAACATCGATTTCTCTACTTTGATTATTCGGACCTTAAGGAATTACAGAACTATGTACGAGAACGACTGCGCAAGGCAGGCGCTGTCCGCAGAGCACGTGCCAAGGCAGTAGGGGGTGTTTTTTCCCTTGGTTTGGATGATGAGAAGGATGATGCTGCGAATACAGGCGCCGAGAATGCCTCGAATACCCCAGATTTAGACGGTGGAGGGATCATTCAACGTTTTACCGATAAGTATTCATCACGAGCTAATGAATATGTGCGGTTCCCTGACGGTTTGTTTGAGTCTGCTGATGGGCGTACTCATGCGATCCTAATTTTCTTGGCCGGTAAAGTTACCGATATTGATCGAAATAAGGAGTTGTCTCGCTTGACAATGGAACTAGTGAGTTCGCTGCGAACAGATAGCGGGGCTTATGGGACAAATATTAGGATCGGTTACTCCGGTGATGTGCAAAACGTGGTTGAGGAGCATGAAGGCGTAGTCGAGGATTTGTTAATCTCGTCGATCATCGTGTTGATCTTGGTATTTTTGATTCTCTTTTTTTACTTTCGTAGTCTCTTGTTCTTATGGGCCTTGGGTGCTTCGCTGTTTGTGGGCACTGTGCTCACATTTGCTATTTCCTATTTCGTAGTTGGGTATCTGAATGCGAATACGGCTTTCTTGGGATCGATCGTTCTGGGAAATGGTATCAACTTTGGAATTATTCTGATGGCGATTTATTCTCAAAATATCCGTGCCGAAGGTCGAATAGATAGTTCCAATCTCGCGTTAGTGCAATCTGTACGAAGTGCTTTACGGGGAACAATGACGGCATCTATAGCCGCTGGAGTTTCCTACTTGTCGTTAATATTAACGAACTTCGTGGTTTTAATCAGTTTGGGGTGATTGGTGCAATAGGGATGGTGTGTTGTTGGGCATCTGCCTTTATAATGATTCCGGCTTTTTTGGAATGGTTTGCAGTTCGGGGCTGGTCATCGAGGTACTTGATTGTAGATAAATCACAATCAATTGACAGTTCCATGCCGAAGGAGCGGACTAGCTATAGCAACTCTAAAGCGCAAACGAAGTATCGATTTGTTGCAC
>CAZYPH010000067.1:0-2293 GCA_964649095.1 uncultured Oligoflexia bacterium
CAACGCTTTGCCCCCCTTAATCCCGTCGACATCAGCCAATACATCCGCAATTTTCGAATCGAATTGCATGAGGGTAGGATTCAGGTAATGGGCCTAATTCCAAGAGTTTGTGCCCGTATGGTGAGATTCGATCGCCCAGGCACATTAGAAAATTCGAATATTAACGCACTTTCGTTTTCCGTTTCGACAGCTAGCAATCCATTTTGCACACCAGCCGTAGTAAACCAATGTACGGCGCACTCAGACTTCTGCTCTGAGATTAGCACTGACAACATCGTTGATTTTGATACTATTCATAACGTCCGACCTACACAATCAGGCGAAATTCTTTTGGCCCGTGTTGATACGTCAAAATCTATCCATGACCCTACACGGCTGATCCAAGAACCTGTCCCAATTAACTTCGGCGGACCACTCCGCTACGTATCACCTGAAGAAGAACAACGCATCGCCAGCGTACGCGATGCCGTAATGCGTGAACAACGCAAGACCGAGCTCTGTAACCAAGCCCGCAACGGCGATGGCGAAGCACTTAGGGATTTAGAGGCCTTATTAGGGCAAGCTACTCCCCGTACGGCTTCACAGCGCCGATTGTTTGATTCACTTTATGAGCGCGTTTTAGAAACTCGTGTGACCGAACTTGAGCGCCGTATCGTAGCTGCCACAAATAAAGAAGAATTAGACGAACTAATTACTGAAGTACGCACGTTCTTTAACGAACAAGAAGATCAGGCACAAAGCAACGAACAGAAAACACGCCTGCGACGTTTTGCCACGCAACTTTTGGTTGGTAGTAGCGACAAACCAGGCATCGCTCGACGCGCATTGGAACTTGCTTTAGAAGCCGAAGATAACACAGACGACCTGGACAACGATGTCTTAGATACCAACGGTCGCCGTCGATCGGGCGTGCGTGGCAATACGTCTCGTGCCATGGCCCTTTTTCGCGGTGCTGAGAACGCTATCCGCGAAGCGATGCGCGTCGACCCACGCAACTCCACTTTACGTGCTCAATTATTGCGTGTTCAACGCAGTCGCCTAGAATACGCGGCTCAAAACGGCACCTCGTACTACACACGACGCGAAGGCCAAGAGTACACCAGACTCTACAACAACGCCGCCCAGTGTTTACGTACCGTGCGCGACCCTGACTACTTACGGGAGTGTGCTGAGACCGTGCGTTTAGCGGGACCGTACGCCATTCAAGAACAAGTCTGGACGCCGTATGGCCAATTCGTTGGCACACGTGCAGGAACTGGCCTTGACGCCATCGCCTCACGCGCGGACCAATCAGCATTAGCTGGCTTATACAATAACAACGGTGGGTACACGTCGTTAGTACCAGCTGGAGCAGCCGGAGCGAACGGCATCGGTGGAGTAGCGGGCGCCAACAATGACCAAGCGATTCGCGCTACTGCAGCAATGATAGCTGCACAGCAAGGCCGTCAACCGGGTGCGCTGGGTGTGAATCAACAGCTGATCAACGCAGGTGCAACGGGTGTCGGTGGATTGCCTCCGGCTGTACCAAACATGCCAGGAGCGGCCGGTACAGCAGGATTGTTCCGATTATAAAAATAAAAAACCCCCAGACTTTTACATGGCTAATGCCACTAGAAGTCTGGGGGTTTTTATTTTCTAAATTATTTTTTTAAAACTTACTGCGTACGGTTCACGTTTGAAGCTTGAGGACCTTTGGGGCCTTCTACTAGTTCGAACTCAACTCGCTGGCCTTCTGCCAAACTTTTGAAACCATCACCTTGGATAGCTGTGTAGTGCACGAAAATATCTCGTGTATCACCATCTTGTTGAATAAAACCGTAGCCTTTTGCGTCGTTGAACCACTTTACTAAACCAGTTGCCATAAAACTAGAGATCCCCCTTCAAGGTACAAACTAATGTAATACTATAATACACCGTACACTTGCTTTTAAACTTTGAGAAGTTTCGTCACATTGTGTCCGATACCACTTGATGATTGAACAGAATCGTATCTCGTGTCTACTCAAAAAATCAGTAGAAACGATTAGTAATTGTCGGCCACGAAATCGTCAAGCGTCATAATGCCGCTAAACCGGGCAATAATGCCGATGGCATTTTGGGTTCTGCCACCTCTAATGAGGCCACAGGATACGCGCAATATGATGCGGCCGTTACCGCTGTGGGGAAGTGGTTTCCGCTCTTTTTCAATCCACCAAAAGGCAATTTAGAAGAGGCACCCACTGTCGAGCGGTTCCAATTTATAAGGCCTGCTCGCAACTGCTGAGAAGCCTGCAAAAACGTAGCGCGTTCTTTT
>CAZYPH010000067.1:2303-12522 GCA_964649095.1 uncultured Oligoflexia bacterium
AAACACACTAAACGCCAAACCAAAAGGTGTGGCATTCGCCAGAGCACAGGCTTGCTCTAACGATTCATAACCATACACCGCGACGTTAGGTCCAAAAATTTCTGTCTGTTGGTAGACACTCTTTTTGACGGAGTTCAAATCAGTGTCTTTAACTAAACAGATCGAAGGCGTAACGTAATGGCCTTTTCGACCAGCGACTTCAAAGGGCCGCCCTCGCATGACCACCTCGGCACCCTCTCGCGAAGCAATGCCTACAAACTTTAGATATTTTTCAACAGCAAGTTGATCAACTAAAGGGCCCATAAACGGTGCCGGTTCATCGAACGCATACCCGATGCGAAAACGTTTCGCCTGTTGATGGAACTTTTCTAAAAACGCGCCCAACAATTTTTGGTCGACTAAAACGCGGCTCGTTGCTGAGCACCGCTGCCCGGTTGTTATAAACGCCGAAGTCAGCGTCTCATAAACAGCCCAATCCAGTTGCGCGTCCTCACAAATGATCGTCGCGTTTTTTCCACCAAGCTCTAGTGCCACTAACTTCCAGTAGTGCTGAAGCGTGTCTTGTTTAATCTTTAAACCCACTTCATACGACCCTGTAAAAAGCACGCCATCAATGCCTTCGTGCACGGAGAGGCGACGCCCAACTTCTTTCTCGCCCTGAACGACGTTAAAAACACCCGGTGGAAAACCAGCCGAATGAAAACACTCCGCCATCAATTGACCAACACCTGGGCTTTTTTCACTAGGCTTAAAAATGACGGTATTCCCTGTAGCAAGCGCTGGAACGATGTGCCCGTTAGCTAAATGTCCCGGAAAATTAAACGGACCAATCACCACAAACACGCCATGAGGGCGGTAGTCGCAGACGCCTACGGTGTTTTCTAAAATCTGTGGAATTTCATAACGTGTGACGGGCTTCATGCCATCGGTAAGCGAGATGTCGACTTTGTTAACCATCGTGGCGACTTCTTGTTTCGCCTCCCACAAGGGCTTACCAACTTCGCGAGAAATCATCTGAGCCAATTGCGGCTCACGCTTTTTTAATTCTTCTTTGTAACGCTGTAATAACTGTGCACGCTCGCTAAAAGGTTTTTGTGACCACAACTTAAATGCGTTGCGAGCAGCCTCTACAGCTTCGTCGACGGCGGCGTAACTATAATGAAATACTCCCGAATGATCTAAAAGATTACCCGGATTCGTCGCCTGCCACTCGCCTTGTTTGTCTCTTGGAATTAGAAAACGCCCATCAATGTAGTTGCCTTTAACCTCGAACTCAAAGAACTCTTGTTGTGTTGCATTCATAACGACTCACACCCCTCTTTTAATAATAAGGCGTAAAAACAACGGTAGTGCCCGCATTAAGCCCAATAACGTCCGCTCGCACCGGGTCAAACGTAATGCCCTCTAACTCACCCGGCTGTGCGGGCAAGATCTGAGCGTTCACGGCGATAGCGCGAAATGGTTTTGCGCCATCAATACTAACAATACCTAAAACGGCAGAGCCTTGTGGCGCTGTGTTCGACGCCGCAGAGGCATTTGGGCTCGCGTTATATATATATTTTTTTGTATTTGCGATGGGTTTAATTTTGTCGGTTGGCGCAATCAGATGCGGACCGCCATCAAACGGATCAACCTGATTTAGATACTCAAAACCAATCTTTTTTAACATGTGCATGACTGGCTCTGTGTCTTTGCTTACTTTTCCGATGGCATTGCGAGCCTCTGCCGATAAAAGCGTGACGTAGATTTTTTGGCTCGGGAACAATGCAGTTATAAATTCTTTATCACGCTGACTTAAAACATCGGCCTCGACGTAGTCCATGTTTGTAAAACGCCGGCCCACAGCCTCCCACAACGGCGACTTTCCGCGCTTCGTTAACGGCGGCAATAACTCAGCAAGTACACGGTCTTTAAAAAGGGGGCGATGCATGGCCATAAAATGAAAGCGCACGAATGAAATCTGGCGCCCCAAATGCTCTCCTGAATTTCTAAAATCAGGATTTACCAACAAACCACCAATCTCTGTGGGGCCATCGGTGTCAGTATGCAACTGCAATGTGCCATGCAAAAAACCCGTAGAAATCGAGTCGCTCATGCGTTTTTCAACATCGATTTGAAAATAGAAATGGGGTGAGTCTTCGGTTCCGTGTTGTGCAGTAGTCATAGAAACGCCTAAAATGCGGCCTGTTTCTAGATCTTCTGCAACAAAAATAAATTTCGTTGAGGGTCGGTGGGTAATTTTCCCTTCAAAGGATCCGATCGAAGTTTGAATTTTTTCGCGCCATTGATCACGGTCATAAGAAAGATTTAGAAAACCAGGATGTTTTTCAGCCGCAATGCGCGAAAGCCCCTCTAGTTCGTCTAAATCGTTTTCATTGATTTCACGTAACAAAATCATACACAAAGCCTTTCTATAAGACGGTCATAAAACTGAATGGCCTTATCGAGATGATCGACTAAATTATATTCGTTCGGGCTGTGGGAATTACCCATACTAACACCGGGCCCAAACACTATCGCATCATGGCCGTGCATGTAGAATTCTGCCGCTTCGGTGCTCGTAGCTTTTTTATCCAACTTAACTCCAATACCAGCCGCTTTTTGAGCATCTGCTGCGGCTTTTACTAAGTCTGACTCACGGCTCGTATCTAACGGGTAATTCATGCGTGTTCGATTTAACTTAAAACTCAACTGCGGATACCGCGCATTACAAGCCTGCACTTTACCTTTTAAATGTTCGAAAAATTCATCAACTGAAACCGACGGCAATAAACGCACATCGTACATAATATCGATCGAGCCCTGATTACCAAGACGCGACGCTAACTTGCCAAAATTCATTGTTGACGTGGCGGGATTAAAAGTAGCGTCTTCCTCTTTAAACATCTCGTAACTCATCGTTTCAAAGATGCCTTTCACTGCGTCGATCACTTCGAAAGTGGTATCGGGCATAAACCCAACGCCGACATCACCTACGCCACCTACTTCGGCGACTGCACCAGAGCTCGCTAAGTTTGACTGAAAGAACCTCTTAAAATCATCAAATGATGCAGATGAGATATAAAATTCAACCTGAGCAGAAACCGGCACTTTATTTACAAGTTCGCCACCATTAATAGAGGAAAATCGAAACTGGAAATTAGCATCTCGGATTGCTCGAAGAGCATCTAATAATTTATATATAGCGTTATCGCCATGTTGCGGATAAGAACCATGAGCCGAGCGGCCAAATGTTTTTAAGGTGATTTTTTTATTAAATCCCTTCGAGTCTTTTTCTTTTTGCTGAAACCCTACCGAAATATGAAACGCCGAAAATGCCTTATGGGCGTATACAACCGCGAGTTCACTAGGTTCCCCTACGACAACATATTTGGGATTGAGCAGTTTTGATTTCACCAAGTATTTGGCCCCAAGCATGCCGATTTCTTCTGCCGCGCTGCCGACCAAATACACTGGCATTTTTAGCTTACGATCGCGGTAGCGCTCGAGGGCCTTTAATTTACACAAAAAATCTAATTTTACGTCGGCGGTACCCAAACCATAAATGCGATCGCCCTTTACTGCTGCCGTAAAGGGGTCTCCGCCGCATTCGGTCCAATTTGATTTTAGTCCAGGCCCCACGGTATCAATATGTGTGTTCAGTAGAAGGCCTTTTTTTGTGCTCGCATCAACAAGCGGATCACCTAGAATACCGATGACATTAAACTGTTTTTTACTAATGCCGTCTAACGAATGCCCTACTTGTTGTAGGCTTGTTTTTAGATTTAGACGTTTCATCAAACCAAGGCAGTAATTGGCAACGTCTTCGTTGCCGTCCATACTAACCGACCTAATACTAATGATCTTTTGAGCTTCTTCTAAAAAATTAAACATATATGTTCCCCTATATATTTTAGATGGGCTCGATTAATTGTTGTTCCATAATGCTCATTGCGGCTTTCCATTGCTCGTCAGAGAGCACACCAAACGGTGGCAATAACCGTACTCGGTAAGGTCCGTGACCAGCGTAAAAACCAGCCACACCAGCATCCCATAACCGCTTTAAATATTTTTTTGTTTTGTCTAACGAACCATCAAAAATAGTGAAGGCCACCATGCCGCCAAATACCGTGTAATCTACCAAATGACGGCCAGCCGGGCCCGACTTGATGCGTTCAAATTCGCTTATCGTAAGTGCCTCTAGTTGTCGGATACGCCCCCTGGGGCCACACAACTGTGTCTCTAATAACTCGAGAACTTTAATACCAGCACGTATCCCTCCAGAGCTGCCTGCAAACGTTCCCGACACCAGACCTGGTTTTGGGTTGAGTTCTGACGTCCACAACACTGCGCCTGTTTGTAAAAGCTTCGCGGCCGTTACGACATCGATGTATTCATCTAACCCTAAACGCTGATAACAAAATACTTCACCCGAACGACCAAATGTTTGCACCTCGTCGTCCCAAACATATAGCCCCGCTTCTTTGGCTGCTTTTACAATTGGCAACAAAAACTCTCGTGGCGCTACGTTAAAACCGCCCTCACCCTGCACAATTTCGAACTCCAGCATCGCATATTTATCGGGGTAACGCTTCATCTCAGATTGCATTTGCGCCACAACGCAGGCTGCCTGGTCGGCTGCTGAGGCTTTTGAGTGCGGATTGTAAAATGGTAAATACGTAACCTCGCCGTAAATAGGCTGCCCCTGTCGGTACGCAGGGTTATCGGTTATTTCAGACAACGCCGTCGTACGCCCCGCAAAACAACCGTTAAAAGCAAATATCCGTGTCGCAGGATATTTTTTCTGGCGAATAATTTTTAAAGCAATTTCATTTACTGTGGCGCCGCAAGTTGCAAGCCACGCATGTTTGAGGCGCGACTTTGGTCCACTCAATCTAAGAAGTGACTTCATGAGCTCGGTGTAATCGTGATTAGGACTCAAATTACCCTGCATCACACTACCCCAAAGGCTATCAAACTCGGCCTCAAAGAGATCTAGATTACCATGCCCGAAGAAGTTCACTCCGATGCCCGTAATCAAATCATATTTTATACTACCATCAGCCAGTTCCACGAAGGGTCCATTGCCTGCTCCGCTTGTAATCCATGGAAAAAATAGATCACGCCCACGAACTTCGCCCGCCTCGCGCACTAGGGCCTCAAAAGACGCAGAAGCCTCGGCATCGATTGGTCCACGAACGCCACTAATAGTAGACAACTGAGCCTTTAAACTTTTTAAAACTTCGGCCTTGGCTAACTGATAACTTGCCGACTGCCGAACTGTATTGAAGACTGTTTTAGAAGAACTTTTTGTATTAGACATGCCCCCAAACGCTAACACACTGCTTTTGGGTCTGCCAAGGCAGCGGGCAGATATGACAGACTAACTTATTGAAATTATGACAAAATATTTATCAAAATGCTGGTTGTGTTTTTTTCAATTTTTCTTGTTTAGTACTGTGTTTTTATGGGCGCCTCATGATGTTTCTAACGGGGGCTTTACCGGTCGCTTATGGGCCCAAACTAACGAAACCGCACCGAACCCAACGACAACTGTCAACCTGAGTTCGACTGCTTCGTGGTCGGCTCAAGAAGCCTTCGATCTGGGGGTACAAGCTTTTCAAAGTAAACAGTTTGGTAAAGCGCGTGCTCTATTTGCTTACAGCGCGGCACGAGCACAAGTACCAAAAGAAGCAGAAGAAAACTTAAAGAAAGTAGAATCCATTCTTGAAGGTCGTGGTTTTGATTTGCACCGTCTAAGTGTTTTAGAGCGCTGGTACCGTGGTCCTATTTTTGGATTAGGCGTAGGTGTGGTGCTGCTCGTCTTGAGCATGGCTTTGTTACTACGAACAATTAAGCGGTATCGCTTAGAGCTCAAAACAGGTTCTGAGACCACACCACAAACACGTCGTCATTTTTTTGTATCAGGTTTATTTCTAGTGATTGCCTTAGTGGTAGGCTGGCTCTTTTTTAGACACCCTCCGCAGTCGATAGGCTACGTTTGGAACACCAGCACAGCCCTACGTACGGGGCCGCGCGATGATTATAGTCAGATCGGGCAACTGCAAGCGGGCGAGTTGTTATTTATCGAAAAAATAACGGAAACAAAGACATCGGACAGTAGTGAACGATGGGTATATGTGAACCTTACACAGTTTTCGGTAGTCAAAAGCGGGTGGGTTCTAGATAAAGATATTTTAAAGATTGATGGGCCTAGTAGGTAATAGATTTATGAAAAAAAATAAACTCGCGCTTCACAAAAATATAATAAAAAATATATATGCTATATCAATAATATTAAATTTATTTATAGCTGCGTCACCAACATTTATTTTCTGGGGCTGTGCATCGCAACACGTAGATCAAAGCAATCCGGAAGAATTGTTAAAAGATGCCGAAGATGACATTGCTGGTAAGCGTTATTTGATGGCGATTGATAAACTCAAAAGTATCAAAAATAAATTCCCTTACAGCAAACTTGCTGCAACCGCACAACTTCGAGTTGCTGATTGTTATTACCTAGAAGAACTGTTTATTGAAGCCGCTGTTGCCTATGAAATTTTTCGTGACTTACACCCCAAACATGAACAGGTCGACTACGCGATTTTTAGAATCGGGGCCTCGTATTACAATCAGCTCCCCTCAAACGTAGACCGCGATGTCAGTATGGCATCAAAGGCGATCGAGGCCTTTGAGGAATTAGCAAAACTCTACCCCAATTCTCAGTACAGCGCAGAAGGACGGAGTCTATTAAAGGAGTCTTTTGAAGCACTCGCCGCAAAGGAAATTTACATTGCGGACTTTTACTATAAACAAGATCAGTTTAGCTCTGCTTCGGGGCGTTATGAAAATGTTATAAAACAATACCCACAGACTTCTTACCTCGAAACGGCCTACTATGGCGTAGCTCGCTCCTACGGTAAATTAAGTGATAAACAAGATGAGGCGACACAAGCCTATAAAAATTATTTAGAAAAATTTCCAGAGGGTAAATTTGCGAAAAATGCCGAACGTTGGTTACAATCAAAGACAGAATGAACGCTGCTATAAGTGAAAACACTCCGGTACAACTCGATTACCTACAACAGTTAATAAAACTGCGCCGTTTTGATGAGGCCGAGACACACTGTCTCCGACACCTCAATCAGACCTCTCAACAAGGCCCTTGGAAGGCCTTATCGAAAGAGGCTCAGGCCAATACATTAAATATTCGTCATCTTCTCGGTACCATCTACTATTTGAAGGGCGCGCTAGCAAAGAGCATTGAATGTTTTAAGAAGGTATTGGAACTCGATCCAAAACATACCGATGCCGCTATCTCTCTAAGTGTTATCTACAACGATATCGGTCGATACGATGAAGCGAAAAAGATCTATCAAATCGCTAACCATTCTCTGAATCAAAAACACGCCGGCGATGACCGATTTGTGGACCGCAAATTTGCTTTAAAGCACATCGAGCTGGGCGATATGTATTTTAAGTTTCACCGTTACGACGAGGCACTTGAAGACTATCAGAGAGCCTACAAATTGGACCCAACCCTCAAAGAAGTACGCATAAAATTTGCCAAAACGTACGCTAAGAAGGGGTTTAACTCACGTGCCATTCAAGAACTACAAGGCCTTTGCGCCGACTATCCCGACTTTACAACAGCTCGAATTCAACTAGGCCTTATGCACTTTTCTCAGGGCAACGTAATCGATGCTCAAACAGAGTGGGAAAAAGTCTTGGCGCACGATCCGCAGAATGCTGAGGTGGGGGGGTATCTGCAGCTAGCGACCCAAGCCACCGACACCTCCCACTAGTTCGTCCGGAAAAAGGCCCATCTGCTTTGTCTTTGGAACGTCCGTGCGGCAAGCCGCACGGTGGCAGTCGGCGAGTTCCCGCGCTGGCCTTTTTTGGCCAGCTTGGTCACATCGCCTCCCTCGCTTCGCGCATCTGAACCTTTTTGCAGACGAACTAACAAGGTAGATTAGAAATGACCTCATGTACTTTCGTGTACACTCCGGTTTTCGCGCGGGAAACTTTCTTGTCGGAAGTCAGTATTAATTTTTATAGCGTTTTTACTAAGGCGCTGGGAGTGATGTTCTTAATACTTACCACGCCGGCCTGGTCTTTAACGACATTTGCCTGCGATTCGCTCGTCGTGCGAATGGTAGCCAAATGCGCCTTAAGCTCTTTAAACATTAAATGTTTAACGGAGTACTCGTTCTCTTGCAAAATGACCTGACGCCCTAACTGATCACTCAGATTAATTACCAGCGGCGCCTTAAGATTGGCGGTCATCTGGGTGACATCTTTTGGGATTGTTAAAATCGTAAACACAGCACTTTGATTGACGTTATTTAAAGCAAGCTCTTTTAGTTCTACTGCTGAAAGCTTCACTAGATAATCTTTTTTAAACACTCGTGGCTCTAACACAGGAAATGAAATGTTTGGATTTTCAATCGACTGTAGCCAAAGAATCAAAGTATCGTCACCGGGATCAACCAAACAATATTTATTTAGTCCAGCAAAGCCCAAAATACCCTCTCGAAAAATTAAAACTTCGGAAGGCGTTATCTCTAACTTCCCAAATCTTGCTGTAGAAATTTTGATCATTTCCCCACCCATCGTGCAATCACCCTGTTTACTATTTTGTTTTGAATCGGCAGGTTTGCAAACAGAATTCTGCTTAGGATCGAGTGAGAGCGGGGCGTCAGAGCTACGATTTTGATTTTTTTTGTGATGAGACACTTTAACCTCCATGTCAAAGTCTGCGTAAATAGAAAGAAGTCGTTAGCGAGGCGCTAGCGACGGTTAGGTATTTTTAATTGCTTTTGAAACTTCCGAAATAGAATCTGAAGGCGTGTTTGCAGCCTCTTGGTTCTGATCTTGAATAGCTACATAAACTTCTTCGCGATGGATTTTGGTTTCCTTAGGAGCCTTAATACCAAGGCGCACTTGTTTCCCTTTGATCTGCACCACAACGATCTTGATGTGATCGTCAATTGCAATGCTTTCTCCCAGCTTCCGTGTCAAAACTAACATTCAATCTACTCCATTAAAAAAACGTACAGCCAACTGTAATATTCTGGGCCATCGCGTTAGGCAACCACTTACTTCAAATACTCCAATAATGTCGGCTGTAAGAGCTTCTGCGCAGCACTTAGAGACGACCTCAATACGGTTTCTTCTTTAGCCAAGCTTGACCACAAGTCGGCATAATCGGCGTCCTCGAGCTGCGTTGCTAATTCAGCATTCTGCAGGTCGTTACGCTGCGTAATTTGAACTGCGTTATCAATTCCAGCCACTCGCGAACTAACTTTTGCTCGCTGAGTAATTACACCGCGAATCAATTCATCAAGCCGATCCATAGTGTCACGGATAGTAATCGTGTCGTTTGTCAGTAGACCCACGCGTAACGCGTCCACCTCATGGAACATGTTGATCACTTCTTTGGGGTCCGCAAATTTTGGCGCCGTTGTACTAGTGGGCCCAGCACCCGCCGTTGATGTTTTGCCCTCGTCTAATAACGAAGCAGGACTTCTATCACCGCCGGCTTCCCCTGCGGGCTTTTGCAGTTCACTTTGTTTTTCAGTAAGCGCTTCTTGATTTTCACGTGCGCGTGCAATGTCTTCAGGTGCGTACGACTTTACATCAAACACCTCCGAACCCGGCACGTTCATCGAAACCATGACACCGCGTTGAACTTCGACTTGAATTAATCCGTTATCGCCTTTGTATTGGCCCTCAGGAGTGAATGGTGGCGTTAATGTTTTAAAACCACCAAATAAATAATGTTGACCTACGCGACGATTCGCTACGGCGATCAGTTGCTTATACAATGCAGCGACTTCTTGAGCTACGCCTAATCGCGAGTCTTGTGAGGCTGACGCAGCACTTGATTGTCCAATGGCAATTTCCTTTGCGCGCACCAAAATATCGTATAACTCGCTTAGCGCAGTGTCCGTCATCACTAGGCGCGTTTTTGCCATCAGGGCGTTGTTTTCAAACTGCTGATTTACAGTTGATTGCGTGCGGATATCAAGAAGCTTAGTCGTAGCCGACGGATCATCGCTTGGTGAGACCATTTTTTTTTGCGTAGCGTTTTGAATTTGAAGCTTCTCAAGCTTACCCTTCGTTCGCTTGAGTGCCTCGTGCACGCTACCAGCTGATGTGTTGTCACTCACTCGCATAATCGTCTATCTACCGTCTCAGATTGAGAACTGTTTCTAACATTTCATCAGCCACTTTAATC
>CAZYPH010000068.1:0-9577 GCA_964649095.1 uncultured Oligoflexia bacterium
CTGAACAATGTTACATGCTCAGCGTTATGACCAATCTGCGCGCGTTTCTTAATAACCCTCATCAAAAATTTGTTTTAGCCCCAATGGCCGGCATTACGAATGCCCCGTTTCGACAGCTGATGAAAGAACTCGGCGCCAGCATTGTGGTGAGTGAACTGATCTCTGCCACGGGTATTCAATACAAAAGCGAAAAGACGTTGGAGCTTTGTCGTTTTTCAAAAGCAGAGTCTCCTGTGGGCTTACAAATTTTTGGTGAAACAAAAGAACATCTTGCGGAAGCCGCGCAACACCTGGCTGCCATGGGCGTAGATTTTATCGATATCAATTTTGGTTGCCCTGTTCCAAAAGTAGTGAGCAAAGGCGCGGGTGCTGCGATGTTGAAAGACCCCGAAAAGCTCTACGAAACCTTGAAGTTTGTGCGGAGCGCGCTTTCCATTCCACTCACCATAAAAATTCGCACCGGCTGGTGTGCGAACACACGCAATGCTCTAGAAAATATTCAAGCCGCTCAAGAAGCCGGCGTGACATGGGTCGCTATTCATGGTCGCACGCGCGCGCAAGCCTACGAAGGCGCCGCCGATTGGGGGTTTATGCACACGCTTCAGCGCGAAGTGCAGAGTCGTTATGGCGACAACCCGATTCCCCTGATTGGCAACGGCGATATCTTAACCGCCGAGCAGGCCCTGCACCGCCTGGCAACCAGTGGCATGGCCGGTGTGATGATTGGCCGGGGCGCTTTGCGTAACCCGTTTATTTTTCGTGACATCGCACACATTCAAGGGCGCAAAGTAATTGGTGATACCTGGACCTATTGGGATCTCATCGAACGACACCTAGAATTATTACGCGCGCATTTTAATGATTTTTATGTCGGCATTCAGCTGCGTAAGTTTTTGACGTGGTATTCGGCGGGCATCGATGGGGCGTCGTTGTTTCGAAAAAATCTTTATGCCGAAAACTCAACAGATGAGGTGATTCGTCTAGCCAAAAACTTTTTTGATACCGAGACCCCAATTACAAAATGCCGCTCGTTTATGGCTGAGCCGTTTTTGCAGGGGGGGCATGGGTGAGTGTCTACCGCCCTAAGGCGATTAGGGGTGGTTGTTTTTGAGTGGGGTGGGTGCGAAAATAACTATCTAGGCTGTCTTGAATCACTATTCATTCTCCAAGACTCCCCCGGGAATAATCGTATAAACGCATTCAAAACCTGATCTCCCGCCTTTCCTGGATCAAACGGCGAGGCATCGGATGCTAAAAGCTGGTTAATATCGCCGATAAAGGCAGGGTCCTTCAACTTTGCAGCAAGATTAGACTCAAATTGTGCACGACTCACAGACGTTTCTTGATGCGCAAGATATCGTTGGCAACATTCGACAACTTTGGCGGCGTTAAGATTTGGAAAGTGCTCCAATGCCATCGCCATATCGTAAAGATCCCGCCCCTTTTTTCTCTGATAGAGAGCTCGGAGCTTAGTCCCCAGCAGTTCTTCAACAGCATAGGTCAGGATCTCCGCCATGCCGTTGAACCAGAGACTCTTGGTTTCAAAAAGCTTCGTCTGTAGCGGCAATACGCTGAATTTTTCTCCATTATTTACTTCGACCTTTAGACGCATCTTCTGAACCGGAGCAACCTCTGAATCGTAATGGTAGATGAGTGTAAATCGATCTTGTTTGCGACTTCTTCTGGGTTCTCCGAGCCAAGGATCGAGGCATCTTCGAATGGCGTCGAGTGCAGGTCCAATAGCTCCGCCACAAAGCTGCACCAGATCGATGTCTTCCGAATAGCGAGTGGGTCGAGTGAAGAAGAGTTTCTGCATAGCCGTCCCACCACGAAATGCGAAAGTTCCTGCGAGGTAGGGATCGGAGTACAGTTGAATCAAGGCACGACTAATCACCAAGTCTTGTTCGATTTGAAATGAATCAACCCACGGGGCAAAGGCTCTCCATTCTGTAATGGCATGCTGAGGAATCATACGTCGGGTTCCACCTTTTCATTAACAATCAGTCGCCACTTCTTATTTCGTTCCACGAGATTAGAACTTGGCGGCGTCCAGTTGGGTCTCAATGCAATAAATGCAGTCGCTTTGCGCTCGACCCAATCATGAAGAGGTGCAGTGATCGTGGTGCTTACGAAAGTATCGAGAAGATAACCCACCCGTTGAGCGACCGTAATTTCTCCGCAAGCCTCCGCCGCAGTAACAAGTTTTTGAGAGTCGATTTTCTCTGAAAGTTCGATCAACACAGTTGCTGCGTTTGAAAGATAGCCCGCTTTCTTTACGTATTGAACGACATCGAATGCCGTCGCTTCTGGCGTAGAGATGGGAATATCCCCAAAGGGCGTGCGAACCCGCTGTATTGGCGTCAATTCAATTCGTTTTTTGGTTAAAAAACGAACTCGAGCTCGACCAAATTGAATCGATCGCAGCGGAGATTTCGTGATGACCTGAAACTCTTGAGGCGATTGATGGGCGGCTCCATGAAGTGCTGCCGCTGAGAGCACACCTACATAGTAGGACTGCTCCTGAAACCTCATGAGCTCATCAATGAACCAAGAGGTTGGCGGAGCCCCTGCAAGGATATGTTCGGCAGGAACGATGACGTAAAAGCCTCGAGCGGGGTGAATGAGGCGTTTCTTTTTAATTAACCGCTCCGCAGAACGATTAAACGCTATGCGCGACAGACCCAAGACTTCGATGGCCTCTGCGTTCGTAAATGTAATCCGCCCTTTTGATTGGAGAGAATCCAGGTAAACACTAAGGCGGATTGATTGCTGAGGATTTCGTACCATTCGTCAAAAGTACTGAAAAACAGTACTTTTTGCAAATAATATAAAAACGATAAAACGACAAAAAGTGTCGCTTTGTTTAAACTTTAACGAAAACTCCTAGCTTGGAGCGGCCATATTTTAGCTAATCTGGAAAAAGACCCATCTGCTTTGAGTATGGGAAATTCTTGGGCGTCACAGCTTCCAAAGAACCTCTATGCTGCGACCTCGACTACAGACACCCTTCACCTAACCACCACCTTTTCACCACCCTCACCGCACACCACTAACCCCAGACTCACGATGCGCACCGGCACGTGCGGGTTCGCCGCGTTGGCAGGGTTGCATCGATCGGTGGTTTAGCGGCACAATCCAAAAGTGTTGTCGGATCACAGGCTGCGGGGCGCAACCACTAGCACGAATGGCTGAGGCGACTAAACGCGCGCACGTCGGCAGTCGTCGACGCAACGTGCGCTGCACAGGGTTTAGCTGCCGTTCTGGGCTACAATATTTAATATTATTTTTGGTCACCTCTTCAGCACTTAAGTGCAGCGGGTTGCGATCGGTGGCCGAACGATGGCTAGCCTGGACCAACGTCGTGATCCAATTACAATAATGCGATGTTGTTTCGGGCACACAACGCCTGCCGTTGACCGCTGGCTCGGGTAAATAAAAACCTTGGGGATAGTTCCCCACGCGGGCCACTCCAGACGTCGCAGACGTATTAGCAGGCGGGGTGCAAAAAAAACCTAAATGCGCGTTCTGATCGGTAAGCTCGGTGCGTTCGCTGATCGCACGATACCCTTCACAGTCTTTATGGGCCAAATCAGGCCCTCTGAGATGGCCTAAAAAACATGCTCCAAACAGACTCGTGCGTTCGGGGGCAAAGTTCTGGAGACCAAGCTGTTCCAAACGCGGTATCGACGTTTGACAAAACTCTTGAAACGGCATCGTTGGTGACAATACTGGTGGCGACTGAGACCTTGATGGGCGCCTGTTTTGAGCGAACGCGTTTGCTCCGAAAATTATGGGGGCTAACCATAATAGATAAATGAACTGCCTTAGATGCATTGCCACACACTGGTCTCCATACGAATTAGTGTAACGCAACAAGCACGAAAACCAACCCTACCGCAGATGCTGATCGATTTTCTAATCAGTTAACTAGGCAAAAAAATCACAAAAAATTTAGTTAAATAAATTTTGTTTGGTGCCTTTGGTTCCAACGATATTTTCAATGTCTTTAATAGATTTTGGCGCCGCGGCAGTCAGGTTCTCGTGGCCGTCTACCGTCACCAAAATATTATCTTCAATACGCACACCAATACCAAGATAGGCTTGCGGCGTGCTGGCATCGTCTGGATCGGCGTAAAAGCCCGGTTCAATCGTAAAGACCATACCAGGCGCCAATAGACGAGGCTCGTCACGCGTGTGGGGTTCTATATAAAGACCTGCATCATGCACGTCTAAACCCAAATAGTGGCTGGTGCCGTGCATATAAAATTTCTTATATAGTGAATTCTTAATAATATTAGACTTACTACCTGTTAGACAATCAAAAGCAATCAACACATCGATTAAAGCCTCGAGTGTAAAATCATGCAGCTCTTTCAAAAGCATTCCCGGGCGGACCATATCGACTAATGCGGTTTGAATATTATATACCGCTCCGTAGATATCTTTTTGGTGTTCGGTGAACTTGCCACTGACCGGAAACGTTCGTGTAATGTCGGCCGCGTACAGATCGACCTCAGCACCCGCATCAATCAATAACAAGTCGCCATCAGCTAATCGCGAGGCTTTATCGACATAATGCAAAATCGTAGCGTTCACGCCTGAGGCAACAATCGTATTGTACGCTGGCCTATCGGCCCCCAGCGCACCGAATACATATTCGATGAGTGCGGTAACTTCAGCTTCGTGCATACCAGGTCGCACGCGCGCCATGGTTTCTGCATGGGCCTTACATGAGATTTCTGCAGCCCTACGCATGCGTTCGATCTCGGCCGGTGATTTAAACAAACGCATCTCTCCGATATGGGGCTGCAAATCAAACACGGGCAGCTGCCCAACCGCTAATTTACGTTGGGTATTTTTATAATTCTGCAACACACGACCCACGAGGTTATCTAAATCATTTTTATGATGAGGCGTCTGGTACGTATAAAATACGGTGTCAACGCCCTTTAAAAGTGCTGTAAGTTGCGACTCTAGCTCCCCTATCGGATAGGCCCTATTCGCACCAAAGTTTTTTGTGGCCCCCTCAGGGCCAATACGTCGCCCCGTCCACACCTCGGCGGTTTTATCTTTGGGACGTGTAAATAAAATAAATTCACTTTTGCCGTTAATGCGCCGAAAAACAGCCACGGCCTCAGGCTCTGGAAAACCTGTCAGGTAATGAAAATTGGAATCCTGACGAAAGGCAAACGAAACATCGTCGTTACGAATCAGCTCGTGCGCCGCCGGGATAATCGCCAACACATTGGGCGTCATCGCCAGATCACTCGAATAAACCGGCCGGCCCGCTGGTTGCACTTTTTCCAGACGGTCTAATAATGTTTTGCGCCGTTGCGCGTAATCAATTTTCGAAAGTGTTTCTTTTGCCCACATGAGCAAAAAATTAGCATAGCGGGTGGGGAAGGGCAAAGGACCAATAAGCCGGCACTTTAGGAGACTTACCTACTCAAAAACCCAATCCACTCCCAAAATAAAACTAAAATCGCGGGCCAGGGACTGGGAATAATCTCTAAAGATTCCGCGTACTCCGTATAAAAAACGAGACTCTAAAACATACACACGTTTTTGGTCTTCTACCTTTAACGCAACCAAGGCGACGGGGCTTAGGTGCCAAAGTCGATGGTCTTGTTTAGCGTCAAAAACATACTCGGCTTGAACGC
Source organism: uncultured Oligoflexia bacterium (assembly GCA_964649095.1). GTDB lineage: Bacteria > Bdellovibrionota > UBA1018 > UBA1018 > UBA923 > CAZYPH01. The sequence goes on from CAZYPH010000068.1 coordinate 5,661, forward strand.
CGCCGCCGGCTTCCATATATATATTTTTTTCAATATCTAAACGCCCACGAAATAATACGGGCAGCGCTAAGGCGTGGGCGAATTTATCGAGGTTGATATTCGTGCGCGAATAATAAAGTAGCTCTACGCCCCACACAAAAGACGAATAAACAAAATTAATAGAAGCCCCCGTCAACCAACGCACCTGTGACTGCACACTGACAATAGCCGACCGCCGTTCATACGCCGTGTAACCGCTGACCACGCCCCCCAAACGCAGGCCGGCTTCACGTCGGTCTTCACTAAAAAAATCAGTGTCGTAATCGCTGGCGTAACTCGTTGTTGCACCCGCCCCGTTAACAGCGAGAGTTAGTACAGCGAGAGCTAATACAAAGACACTGAACCAGCATCTAAAGCGCCATCGTCTGTTTAATTGTGGCATAAACGTCCTCGCTAAATCGTTTTACTAAGCGAGCCGAGCCTGAAACCAAAATCTCGCCCTCAAAGCCTGCCGACACTTCTACTTTGTTATTGGTAAAAGCATTCACCAATAAAACTTTGCCCCGTTTTACCAACACCCGCACCGTGCGGTTTTCTTCAGGCTGCAACACCACAAACTCACTGGCTTCGACCACCTGCAAAACACCGAGAGACGTCTTTACGAGAAAAAATAATGGCGCCACACCAGTCGTATCGACCACCACTGTCAAACCAAGCCCCCCTTTATTGAGGCGAATCACGGAGTCTTGTTTGTGCGGCTCTAAAGAAATTTTTTCGATCGCCGCTTGCGTATCTTTTGCAAATTCCACGTAGGTGCCTTGTTTTAAATGCACGTGCAGGCGCCCGCGGTTGCGTGTTTTTAATAAGTCGTTTTGATAGATTCTAGTACCCAGGGCAATGGGTTCATCGTAATTATCAAGGGCACGTTTCACAAAAGCATTGCCACTCATTTTCTCGACCACGGCTAACACAGGGTCTTCTCGAGGTGTCGGATTTTTAGGCACCGCCCATACTTTAGAGACCAGAGCCATTAAGAAAACAAATTGCAGCGCTTTTGCTAACATAATAGAAATTTTCTCATAGAAGCTTATGATGACATCACGCAAAAATGACTCCCCACAAAAAACAACTCTCAACCATAATACACGCCAAGACGCACTAACGCAGGCCATCAATACGCGCATCTTGGTCATCGACGGCGCCATGGGCACGGCACTACAGAATAAAAATCTCACGGCGGCTGACTTTGGGGGCGAGGCCTTTGAAGGCTGCAACGAAAATTTAGTATTAACGCGACCCGATGTGATTGCGGCCATCCATGAAGATTATCTGGCCCACGGCGCCGACATTATTGAAACCAATACGTTTGGCGCCACACCGCTCGTGTTAGACGAATATGATTTGGGCAGTAAAGCGGCCGAAATCAATAAACGCGCTGTAGAACTAGCGCGTAAGGCGTGCGCTAAATATGATTCCCCCGAAAAGCCCCGCTTTGTAGCAGGAGCGATTGGGCCTACGACAAAAGCCATCTCCGTCACGGGTGGCATTACGTTTGAACAACTGATTGAAAATTTTTATGTACAGGCCTTAGCGCTTTTTGATGCGGGCGCTGATTATTTTTTAATCGAGACCTGTCAAGACACACGCAATATCAAGGCCTGTCTGCTGGCGATCGATAAAGTACATACCCTAAGGGGGTATACAATACCCATCGCCATCTCCGGCACGATCGAACCTATGGGCACGATGCTGGCTGGTCAAAGCGTCGATGCGTTGGCGGCTGCTTTAGAAAATCGGGAACTTTTATATCTAGGCCTCAACTGTGCAACGGGGCCTGAGTTTATGACCGATCACATCCGTACGCTCCATCAAGTGAGTAAGTTTCGTATTGGTTGTGTTCCGAATGCGGGCTTGCCAGATGAAAACGGGTGTTATTTAGAAACCCCTGCCATGTTAACAAAAACTATTGAAGACTTTGCAAAACAAGGCTGGCTCAACGTTATTGGTGGTTGTTGTGGCACACATAGTGGTCACATAAAAGCCCTACAATCTGTTGCGACTCAATACGCACCACGCGCGATTACAGCAGAACCATCGTCACGACTCTCAGGCATTGATGCTTTAGAGATCACCGATGATCTGCGACCCATTTTAGTTGGTGAACGTACCAACGTTATTGGTTCGAAAAAATTCAAAGATTTAATTATTGCGGAAAAATTTGAAGAGGCCTCTGAAGTAGCCCGTGCTCAGGTAAAAAAGGGCGCGCACATCATAGATGTCTGTTTAGCCAACCCCGATCGCGATGAATTGAGCGACATCACACAATTTTTAGAGTTTGCGACCAAAAAAATTCGTGTGCCCATTATGATCGACTCGACCGACGAAGCCGTGATTGAACGAGCGCTTACTTTTTGTCAGGGCAAAGCGATTATAAATAGTATTAATTTAGAAGACGGCGAAGAACGTTTTGAAAAAGTGATTCCATTAGCGAAACAATATGGCGCAGCGTTGGTCGTAGGTTGTATCGATGATGACCCCAACCAAGGTATGGGCGTTTCACGTGAACGCAAACTGGCCATTGCCGAACGCAGCTACCAACTATTGACTGAAAAATACGGCATAGCACCAGAAGATATCTACTGGGACCCGTTAGTATTTCCGTGTGCCACCGGCGATGCACAATACGTAGGCTCGGCGGTCGAGACGATCGAAGGTGTCCGGCTCATCAAACAACGTTTTCCAAAAACAAAAACGGTTCTAGGTATCTCGAACGTCAGCTTTGGTTTGCCCAACGCGGGACGCGAAGTTTTGAATTCAGTATTTCTTTATCATTGTGTGCAAGCAGGCCTTGATCTGGCCATCGTGAATACTGAAAAACTAGAACGTTTTGCGCAGATTCCGGCGGAAGAGCGCCTACTCGCCGAAAATCTTTTGTACAATCGCGGTGACAGCGACCCTATTGCCGCATTTGCAGCGCATTTTAGGCAACGTAAACAGAATCCATTGAAGAACGTTGGTGAGACTCTGCCCCTTGAAAAACGCCTGGCAAACTACATCATCGAAGGTTCAAAAGACGGCCTCACGAAAGACCTCGATGAAGCACTCACAAAATACAAACCACTCGATATTATCAATGGCCCGCTCATGACGGGCATGGACGAAGTGGGTCGACTATTTAACACCAATCAATTAATCGTCGCTGAAGTATTACAATCCGCCGAAAGCATGAAGGCCGCCGTCGCACACTTAGAGCCCTTTATGGAAAAGTCGGAATCTAGCACCCGCGGCCGCGTTCTGTTAGCGACCGTAAAAGGCGATGTGCATGATATTGGCAAAAACCTGGTTGATATTATTCTTTCGAACAACGGTTTTGAGGTGATCAATCTCGGCATTAAAGTATTACCCGAAACACTCATTCAAGCCGCACGCACACATAAACCAGACATCATTGGGTTATCGGGCCTATTAGTAAAATCGGCGCAACAAATGACGATTACGGCCGCCGACTTTACTCGTGCTGAAATTACGACGCCCATTTTAGTAGGCGGCGCGGCGCTGTCAGAGGGCTTTGTCGACCGCCAGATTGCCCCAGTATACAAGGGCACGGTCGCCTACGCGTCGGATGCGATGAATGGCCTTGAACTTGCGAAGACGATTGTCGACAAGGAAAAATTTGAAACCTTAAAAAATACTCTGAAACTACGACGCGAAGCTTTAGCGCAAAAAACAGCCGCTCAACAAAAACTAGAACTGCAACCGATTCGCACAGAGCGCAGTACATCGGTGCAAGAGGCGCCATCGCTACCCCAGCCGCCAGATTTTGATCGACACCTCATACGTAATACGCCGCTTGAAACCATTTGGCGTTACATCAACCCACTCATGCTCTATGGGCGCCACTTAGGAGTGCCAGGTGGCGTTGTGCGCGCAGTGGCTGC
>CAZYPH010000068.1:9587-10365 GCA_964649095.1 uncultured Oligoflexia bacterium
CCAATGATGGCCAAAACGGTGTGGATTATTCAAAGGCCATTGAGATTTTTAAAGAAGTTGAAACCGTAAAAGACATATATAAAAATTCAGATATCTTGAAGCCGGCCGCCGTCTATCAATTTTTTCGAGCACAAAGCCAGGGTAATGCATTAAACATTCTGAACACAAACGGCTCGATTTTAAGTACGTTTGAGTTCCCGCGGCAGACGCTAGAACCGCAACTATGCCTTGCCGACTATGTTTCGAGTAGAAGCATTTCACCCAATGGGCCGTGCGACAATATCGCCCTTTTTGTAGTCACCGTGGGACGAGGTTTGCGTGAAGAGGCGACTAAACTAAAAGATGCGGGCGCGTATTTGCGCTCACACATTTTACAAGCTCTAGCCCTTGAGACGGCCGAAGCTTATGCGGAATACCTACACTCGCAATTGCGCAAAATGTGGGGTTTTGCCGATGCGCCTGACATGACCATGATGCAGCGTTTTCAGGCTAAATATCAGGGCAAACGCTACTCGTTTGGATACCCCGCTTGCCCTCGTCTCGACGATCAACAGATTCTATTTAAATTATTGCAAGCCGAAGAAATTGGAGTTGAGCTTACGGACGGTTTTATGATGGAACCCGAAGCCTCCGTCTCGGCCATCACATTCCACCACCCACAGGCGAAATACTTTTCAGTGGGTGGGGCTGGTGATGGCTCGGACGATAATCGAACTACTTAGTCGGCCCGGAAATACCTATCTCTTAGCCTCTGGGTGCAACAAGTCCGATAAAGTTT
>CAZYPH010000068.1:10375-11797 GCA_964649095.1 uncultured Oligoflexia bacterium
CCGACTAAGCGACAAAGCAGATGGGCCTTTTTCCGGATGAACTACTTAGAATGCGCATCGATGACTTGAGCTAGATCCTCTCGCAAGCGATCGATCTCGGTTTTAAGTTTTGAAATCTGCTCGTGGGTCGATGTGGCAGCGCTTCGGATATTTTTGATTGCCATTAGGGCCGCGCGCCGTGTGCGTGGCTCAACGGCCGTATCGTAAATCTCCTGCAATCGACCATTGGCACTGCTATCGCCTAAACTCTCTAGAGCGTGAATACTATTAATACGCACAAAATAATCGTGGTCGTATGTAAGTTCTTTTAAGAACGGCACGAGAATCGAATTATGCAACCCCCCCTCGCGCGCTAACAGCTGAACGACTTCGCGCCTCAAGAACATAGAATAGCGTGCATCAGTGAACGGACGAATCAACGCCAGAATATCTTGATGAAGCTCTGGGATATAAGTTCGCAACCCAAACTCGGCTAACCCACGCACCACACCACGTAAAAACGTATCGTGCCATGTTGGACGCGGTTTTTTCATAAACCCAAGCAACGTGGTTAAGGCCTCTGGCGTGCGCAACTTACCAAGCGCTAAACACGCCTCGAAATGCACCACACTGCTTTGATCGCTCTGAGCCACGCGTTCAAACAACTCGCGTTGACTACTATCGCGGTACAAACCTAAACAACGAATGGCCTCACGCCGCGCTTTAGGATGTTTTAAGAGATCTTTAGATAAAACTTCCTGAATATATCTTTTTCCTAATGTGCTGCGACAGGCTGAAAGCGCGTTACACAGCTCAGCCTGTACACCCCAGAACAATTCGACGCTTAGAGCCTTGCCTAGTGCGTCTATCGACCCTCTCGAAACATCTTTGGCCAACATCTTAGCTGCAAAAATGCGCCCCATAATATCAGAGTCGCTCGTGAGCTGCGCAATCAACTCAGGTTGTGCCGGTTTATACTCCAAATCGCATAACAAAGTATTGGCCACGTTTACTGCGACAAATTCAGGCTTTTTGGGCAAGTTCCACTCAAAGGTTTGTTTTTTCTTATTTACAAAGATCGAAACTTTTTCAGCGTCACCGAATTTAACGTCGAGTGGAAAACGAAACACGTCGGCGACCTCGCACCCTGGTAGATTGGTTCCGTGGGTCTGTTCTAAATCTAATCGCAGTACTTTGCTTTCAGCATTCCATGTTGTTTTGACTTTTATTTTTGGTTGGCCTGCTTTGTAGAGCCATTGATCAAAAAACCAATCTAAATCCTGCCCATAGAACTCTTCAAAAGTTGCTTGCAAGTTTTTAGTTTCGACAGCTTTATAAGAATAGTGTTTTAAGTAGGCGTGGACGGCTTGTTTAAAAATACCGTCACCTACTAAAGATCGCAGCATATGCAACACGCGAGCGCCTTTTTCATAGAGGTGGCGG
>CAZYPH010000069.1:0-11653 GCA_964649095.1 uncultured Oligoflexia bacterium
GATTGTGCGCCTGATTGTATTAAAAGAAATCAATATTGATAAGGACTATACCAAACGTCTGTTCTTGAATTTGATCGATCGACTCGGTACACGCGACAATATCAAGTTGTTTGTGAATAGAGAAATGTTTGATGCTCTGGAGGAGTTTAGAGGCTCTCTTGCGGATAAGATTAGTGCATTAAAAAACCTGAGTATCGAGTTTGACCCATCAGTAAAAGACAAAGGGCTTCGTGTAGAGACCGAGTTTGGCGAAATTGATGCTCGTATTGAAACGCAATTAAAAAATTTCTCAGAGGGTTTAATATAGATGAACTCATATATATTAGATCATAAACAGTATGCCGATAGATTGTCTCGACTGATACAGTACGACGAGCGGGGGCGTGTGTCGCGGAGTGTAGGACTAACGCTTGAGGGCTACCTTCCTAATGCCGCTGTGGGAAGCCTTGTGACGGTGAAAACGCATACACCATCGGAAGGGTCGTTCGATGCCGAGGTGGTTGGTTTCAAAGATCGTAAGGTTCTGCTGATGCCTTTGGAAGACCATCGTGGCACTAGTCAAACAAGTCAGATTACTTTACGTGAGTCGCAAGCATCGGTAGTAGTCGGAGACTTTTTGTTGGGTCGTGTTTTAGACGGCCGTGGCGAACCGATTGATGGCAAAGGACCGTTGATTAGAACCTATGGTGATGAACGGTCAAAGATTAAGACTTCTATATATGCTTCTTGTTTGAATCCGTTAGAGCGCCCTCCCGTTGAAGAAGTATTAGATTTAGGTGTTCGTGCAATTAATGGGTTTTTGACCGTTGGAAAAGGCCAACGCATCGGCATTATGGCCGGCTCTGGCGTTGGAAAAAGCGTGTTATTAGGTATGATGGCTCGTTACACAAAGGCACAAGTTAACGTGATTGCGTTGATTGGCGAGCGAGGTCGTGAGGTGCGCGAGTTTATTGAACGTGATTTGGGCGAAGAGGGTCTGAAACGTTCTGTGATTGTAGTGTCAACAAGTGATAAATCACCGCTTCTACGCATGCGTGGTGCCTTTGTGGCGACTACGATTGCCGAGTACTTTGCGAATCAAAATAAAGATGTGTTGCTGATGATGGATTCCGTCACACGATTCTGTATGGCGCAGCGTGAGATTGGCCTTAGTATTGGTGAGCCACCGGCGAGTAAGGGCTATACACCCAGTGTGTTTGCAACGTTACCGCGTTTGTTGGAGCGCGCTGGTAATCGAACACGTGGAAGTATAACCGGCATCTACACTGTTTTGGCTGAAGGTGACGATATGGACGAGCCGATTGTGGACGCCGCTCGTTCGATTCTTGACGGACATATAGTGTTATCTAGATCTTTAGCGTCAAAAAATCATTATCCCGCAATCGATGTGGCGCAAAGTATTAGTAGGGTGATGAGTAGCGTGGCGCATTCCGACCATAAAAAGTTTGCCGCGGTGCTTCGTGAGCTGATGGCGGTGTATGCTCAGAATGAAGATCTGATTTCGATTGGAGCTTACGTAAAAGGAGCCAATGCCAAGTTAGATCAAGCAGTGAGCGTAGTAGATCGTATTACGAGTTTTCTAAGGCAAGATGTCGCGGAAAACACGAGTTATACAGAGACCGTGCAGTTGATGCAGGCCGTGATTAGGTCGATTGGGTAATGAACTAGTTTATGAAAAAGTTTCGCTTTCGATTAGAGAATGTTCGCAAAGACCGCAAAGTTAAAGAAGAGATAAAAAATCTTGATTGGACCCGCGCGCGTATTTTGTTGTCAGAAAAAAAAGACGAACTCGCAGGTCTGCAAAGTGATTTAATTCGTGCTCGTGCCGAGAACGATGATCGTTCAATCGGCGGTGGTGGCATGATCGACTCTGGTATGTTGTTTGCGTTTGCTCAGTTTGAAAAAGGTCAAAGAGTTAGGATGGAGCAAAAACAAAATGAAATTGCTCGAGCAGAACGTTTGACACAAAAAACCAAAGAACTCTATCTCGAGGCGCATCAAAAAAGACAGAGTTTAGAAAAGTTGAAAGAAAAACAGCGTGAGAAATATTTAGATCAACATCGCAAGTTCGAAAATAAAATATTAGATGATTTGTATATAATGCGTTCGCTGTTGTTAAAAGAGGAGGATTTTTAGATGTCTACTTCACAAAGTCTTCCAAAGTTAAAGTTATACAACCGAGCGCGATTAATTTTTCGTGTCTTTGGCGCGGCGCTTATTATTGCCGCAATTCTGCAGATTATTTTTGTAGAGCGTTCGCATTCAGAGAATACTAGTTCTGAAAATGCTTCGGAAGCGACCTTGGAGAAGGCCTTTGAAAAGAATGATCACAAGACGATTTTAAAAATTCTTAAAGAGCGTGAGGCCCGATTAGAATCAAAAGAACTTGAGTTAAAGGCATTAGAAGAACATCTTGCTAAACAGAAAATATTGAATGACGAGCGGATTCAGAAATTACAGGTCTTACGTGACTCGCTGACAAAAGAATCAGACGAACAGAAGCGTATTCGCGAAGAACGCATGGCAAAAACTATTGCGGTTGTTGAGGGGATGAATCCAAAGTCTGCGGCTCAAACGTTAGAGTCGATGGATGAAAATCTAGCAGCCGATGTGTTGCTGCAAACTACTACAACAAAAGTATCTAAGATTTTAAATGTGATGGAAAAACGAAAGGCGGCACGTCTTTCGGAACTGGTGAGTGGACGAGGCGATGCTTCTCGTAGACCAGCCAGTAATTTAGATCAGAAAGGAGGTGAAAAATATGATGGAAATAAAAATGCCAAGTCTAACGACGCTACAAACGGAACTGCAAAGCCCAGCACAAACGCGGAATCAGCCGGTACCAACGCAGGATAGTAAAGTTAACGCCGCGCTATTAAGTGGTAATGAGCCACAGGCGCAAGCTAACTTTTCTGCGCTCATGAGTCAGTTAGTGGGCGACTCGGGAGCGCTACCTGGTGGTGGTGTTCCTGCTGGTGCGTCGATGAATGCAGCGGTTAATGCAGGAGGTGATCCTGCCGTGACTTTGGATGTTAGATCTGCGCAAGCAGGTCCTACACAAACAAGTCATGCACAAACGAAGTTACAGGCACAATCTCTGGACCGAAAGGATCCGCGTGGTTTGATGCCACTAGGATTTGAGGGGGGGATTCAAGAGCGAACTACGACTAGTAGTGCGAGTGGTCGCTCTCGTGATTTGGATGTTTCGAATGCGGCCTACATGAATATGTTGGCCTCACAAGGAATGTTGACAGCAACGTTGCCTGCAAGCGTTCAGCCTATGACTGTTGGTGATTCGGCTCTTTCGAGAGGCCATGTCACGGCAAGCTTTGGGCAACCGGAATTGGCAAATACTAAGGTTATGAGATCTCAAGCAGACCAGATGGCCCAGCTTCAGGCTAGTGCCTTGCCGTCTGCTTGGACCTCGGCAAAACCAATTATGACCGCTGAGTATGTATTTGATAACGGGCAGTCGCCGACGCTGAATTCGAATAAAGAAGCTTCTAGTGTACAAAAGTATATAGATAAATCTTTATGGAATCAGTCGGACCTATCTGTTGCCGAGCGACTACGTGCTATGACGCCGCATCTGTATCAGAATGTGGCCCATAGTGCGAGTCGGCCAGCAGCCGTGTCGGATGCTGTAATGGTGCTTGAACCTGCTGCTGTTATGATTAACGCAACGCCGCTTTACGCATTGCGTAGCGTTTCAGATGTTGGGTCAAGGCCTACAGCATTTACGAAGGGGTTAGTGACTTCATCGAAAGATTATAAACTTTCGGTGGATGACACCGGATCGCTTGGGCGTGCAGGCTTAGTGGATGTTGCTCAGTTGTATCCTGAGTTGACATCAGAAGACGTTCAGGTGTCGGAGTTGGGTTACGACTATCTAATGAATTTACCGGATGGTGCTCAGTACTCTCACAAAACAGCGTCAAATGAGACCTCAGTGTTTGAAAAGGCTGCACCTGCTTTTGTTGCGAGCGAGAAGCTTGACTTGAATGCACCAACAGCACAGCAAAATGCGGTTGTGTTGTCTGCAGTAAGACAGGCCATTAGCCGCAACACCGATAGTGTGCGCATTAAACTAAATCCTGAGAATTTGGGTGAAGTTGAAGTGAAGCTATCGAAGGTGGGTAATACTTTAAGTCTTGAATTTCAGACATCGTCATTGGCTGCTCGAGATGTTTTAAGCAGTTCAATAGGTGAATTGAAGTCAGGCTTAGAAAAAAGCAACTACGTGTTAGGTGATGTGCGTGTCGAAGCAAAGGCCGTGGCAAAATCAAATTTCGAACAGTTCAATACTGATTTTGGAAATGTTTTTGCGCGAGACTTTTTAGAGACACGAACACAGTTAGGACAGTCTAGTTCTTCACGTGATGGTGAGTGGCGCGATAATCCGCAACAGAATTATTATGCGGATCGTGACAGTAGCCAGCAACAACGTAACGACAGAAGGTATCGTTTGTATGAGGAGTGGAACGCTTAACTAGATTAAGTGTTGAAGTGGGTGGTGTGTTATGCACCACCCAATTATATATTGAGATTAGTATATTATGATTAATACACTAGCGCCTGCAAAAACTAGTAAAGAAGGAAACCCAGTAGCCGAGTCACGTGATCAGCGTGGCGAGATATTGGAGCGTATTTCTAAACAGTATGGCGCACCGGAAGAGAAAAAGCGGGAGGCTGTAAAAAAGCTTGGTAAAGATGAGTTTTTTAAAATCATGATTACCCAGATGCAGCATCAAGACCCGTTAAAGCCCGCTCAGAATGAACAAATGGCGGCTCAGATGGCGCAGTTTAGTGCATTAGAGCAGATGACGAACGTGAATCAGAATCTTGAAAAACTAACGAATTCTCAGCAGCCGTTACACCAGCTTGGTGCAACGCACTTGATTGGTAAGTTTGTTGGGAGTGATTCTAGTGTCATTAATCATAACGAAGGTAAGTACTCGAATATTTCATTTAATCTCAAGGACGATGCCGCGAACGTAAAAGTGTCTTTACTCAACGATCGCGGTCAGACGGTGAAAGAGCTAGAACTTAAGAATTTAAAGAAGGGAGATCATTCCATCGATTGGGATGGCAAAAAAGACAATAATCTAAACGCCAATTCCGGTATGTACCGCATTGTATTTAATGCCAAAGACATTCAAGACAAAGCCGTTACGGTGGACACCGCTAAAACCGAGCGTGTACATGGTGTTGGTTTTGAGGGCAAAGAGGTCGTTCTCTTTGTTGGTGATGTCACAAAACCGCAAAAGATGTTGTTAAGGAATGTTTCGAAAGTTATTGATGCGACCGAAAATAAAACGGCGAGTGCGATTAAAACGCCAACCGATTCGAGCGATAATAAAACGGCTGAGTCGATAGCGGCCGAAAATATAATTAAAAACATCGATCGTAATGTTGCGGGTTATGTGCCGAATAAAGAAGCTAACTTTCAAGCCATTGATGTTGAGGCTATTCGAAACGGTCAAAAGTTAGGACCTCAGGCTGTGAATAAAGAGATAAAGAGTGGGGGGTGATTTACATTGAGTGAGTATTTGGTTCCGAATGTTTTAGGTTCTCCGGGTACGAGCGGCGTTAAAGTTCGTGAGAGCGAACAAGCGGCTGATCCGAAAGTTATTCCGAAAGAACTTAAATCAAATCATGCGGCGACTCCGTTTGATCAGCTTTTAAGTATAGAGTTTTCGCAAATGCAAAATGGTGATTCTTTAAAGGAGGTAAAACCAGGTTTAAAGTTTTCTCAACACGCTCAGGGTCGCATTACAAGTCGTAAGTTAGATGTGGGCACTGAAGCCATGAGAAAATTAAATGAAGCCGTAGATAAAGCGGCAGCCAAGGGTATTCAGGACACCCTTGTGTTAATGGACCAATCGGCATTTATAGTGAATGTCAAAAATAGAACCGTAGTGACAGCAATTGATCGAGGTAGTTTAGATGCGAATGTCTTCACGAATATCGACGGTGCTGTGATCGTGTAGTGTGTTTTAGGGGCGGGACTAAGGGTTTTAATAAAACTCTTAGGCGCCTCCGGTTGTTTGGCTTAAGTCTCAAACAACAGAATGTTGTATATATAATAAAATATATAAATTAGCAGGAGGCTAATCAAATGGGTATTCTTTCATCTCTATATACAGGTGTGTCTGGTTTACAAGCTAATGGTGAAGCGCTTGGTATTTATGGCGATAACTTGGCAAACGCCAACACAACTGGATTCAAAGTTTCTAGGCCAGAATTTCAAGACGTTATTTCAAAATCATTAAAAGGTATTTTGGGTGGTAACCAAATCGGTCGAGGTACCAAACTATCACACGTCGATCCAATTTTCTCGCAGGGTTCGATCGTACAGACGGAACGCTCAACAGACTTAGCACTGTCTGGTGACGGTTTTTTCGTTGTGGATGGTGGTGACGGTAGGTCGTTTACTCGAAACGGGGTTTTTAATTTCGATCGTACGGGTGCGTTGGCAACACTTGATGGCCAGAAAGTTATGGGCTTTCAGGCAGATGAAAACGGTAAAGTTACGAACAAACTTACGGACATTAAAATCGATCGCACGGTGATTGATGCTAAGCGCACCTCAAAAGTAGATATGTCGATGAACTTGGATATTCGCGCTGATAAAATACCTTTCGACATTAACAATCCCGATAAAACGGCGCAGTACTCGAATGGTTTTACTGTGTACGACTCGGCAGGTAATGCCCACTTGATTACGTTGTACTTTGAAAAAACAGATGATGGTCTTTGGAAGTGGCATGCCATGGCCAAAGGCGATGAAATTCAAGGTGCGGAGAAAGGCAAAATCGTAGAGTGCGCCAACGGTACGTTGAAGTTTTCAACGGATGGTCGATTGGAAGAACAAAAAATCGACAAAAACGAGTTTAATTTTAACAAGGGAGCACTGCCGGGGCAAAAAATTGAGTTGTCGTTTGGTCGGTCGATTAAAGAAGGCGGCGAAGGTTTGCAAACTACACAATACGGCACAAACTCAGACTTGTATAAACACATGCAAGATGGTTACACGGCGGGTACATTAGCTGGTCTATCGTTTAACGACGATGGTGTGTTGTCCGCTATGTATACCAACGGCGAGACTATAAATTTGGCGCAGGTGGCTGTTGCTAAGTTTGAAAATAACGAGGCACTGTTCAAAAAGGGTCAAAATCAGTTTCGCGAGTCGCGTAACTCGGGACAAGCCTTTATCGGCAAACCCGGCGAAGGTGGTCGTGGTAAAATCACTTCGAAATCGATTGAAGCTTCGACGACCGATATTGCGACTGAGTTCATTAACTTGATGACGACGCAGCGATCGTTCCAAGCGAATGCGCGCGCCGTGTCGACTGCGGATGAGTTGATGCAAGAAGTCTTGAATTTGAAGAAGTAATTTAAACTAACTTCAGGCGTGGCATAACGTTTTTGCTTCGGCAGAGACTGGGTGCTGCGCCTGATTTTTTTTCCGTCAAAATTAAGTCACCCTTACCGGACGGCTGAGTGGCTTGATTGTCAAAAGTCTTACATCGGTAAATTGTTCGCATCAAAAACACACCTAACTATAGAATTTAGCCAATAATATTAAAGGGCGTTATCTGCCCTATTCCAAAAATGCCCATTCTTCTTGCTGGCATGTGTGTTGCTTATCTTAAGTCTAGATAAGTTTACGCATAAGCATGCGTGTATATATTAAAAATATAATACTAGTTTGGAAATAAAATCATGGCAGAAGAAAAAAGCACACCTGCACCTGAGCCTAGTTCTGGTGGGGGTGGTAGTAACAAACTTGTTATCATTGCTTCGCTACTGAACCTGATTGCGACGGGCGGCATCGTGGCCGTCCTGGTGATGTCGCACAATAAAGAGCAGAATAAACCAGTCATCGAAGATGTTTTGAAGGGCGAGCAAGAAGCCACTGGTGAAGAAGTGCATGCTGCAGCGGACGCTCACGGTGGTGGTCATGGTGAAGCCAAACCAGCCGATGCCCACGGCGGCGGTGGCGGTCATGGCGGCGGTGGTGGTCATGGTGGTGGCGGCGGCCACGGCGGTGGTCATGGCGGACCCGCACCAGCCTCAATTACGTTTGGGGACATGGGCAAAGTGATCGGTCTGGACACGTTTACTGTTAATCTCACAACTGGTTCGGGGTCAAACCCCAGATATGTGCGTATTAATGTTTCGGTAGAGCTTGAAAAAGGGGCGCCTGATGCCGAGTTTGAGGCTCGGCTACCTAGAGTGCGCGATACTGTTATTAATCTAATCAACTCGAAGCGCCCCGCTGAAATCAACTCGTTAGAAGCCCGCGAGTTATTAAAAGAAGAAATCAAAAAATCGATCAATGTGTTCATGACGCAAAGCAAAGTTAAGGCGGTCTATTTCACCAATTTTGCAATCAGTCAGTAAGAGGGGATATTCGTGGCACAGGTATTATCGCAGAATGAGGTAGATGCACTCTTAAATGCAGTCGGTGATGGTGCCGTTGATTTAGGGGCCAATGCTCCTGATGCCAGCGGTGTAGCAGCAGATGGCAGCGCAGCTGAATCAGATCCAAATGTTGTCGTCTATGATTTAGCAAATCAAGACCGCGTGATTCGTGGGCGCATGCCGACGTTGGATATTATTTATGAACGTTTCATTCGTCTGTTTCGAATTAGCCTCTCTAATAGCTTGCGCAAGATTGCAACGATTTCGATTATTGCGACGGACATTCTAAAATTTGGTGAATTTGTAAATACGTTGCCCATTCCTAGTTGTATGGCAATTCTGCGTTTCGAATCGCTTCATGGGCCAAGTCTAATGGTTTTTGAAAGCAAATTGGCCTATGCGTTAGTAGATTCTTTTTTTGGCGGGACTGATCGTGCCTACGCCAAAGCTGAAGGCAAGGAATTCACCCACATCGAGTTATCGATTATAAAAAAAGTAATCGATCTTGCTATCTTAGACTTAGAAGAAGCATGGCTACCTGTACATAAATCTAAAATTTCATATATACGAACCGAAGTAAATCCACAGTTTGTGGGGGTTGTGCCACCTAGTGACGTAATTATCTCAACTACGTTTGAGGTAGAGCTTGAAAACGCGAGTGGCACCGTGGCGCTAGTCGTGCCGTATTCAACACTTGAGCCTATTAAACAAAAACTAACTCAGTCCTTTCAGGCTGAAAGCGATAGCAAAGATAAGATCTGGACAAAAACACTCTCAGAGCACGTCAATCAGGCCCATGCCGAGATGAAAGTAAATTTGGGTCATACCACTATTACAGTCGGCGACCTTGTAAACCTTAACGTTGGTGACATCATTCCGTTAACGCAAGACGCCGATGGTGAGTTGGAGTTGTTGTTTGAAGGGTGTGCTAAATACAAGTGCCTCTTTGGCATTTCACGTGGCAATCGAGCGGTTCAGGTTACGGAAGTAATCGAGAAAGCATAAGAGGGTAACAATATGGCAGAAACATTAGCAGCAGTGCCATCGTCAGATGGAGCTACAGAAAAAAAAGGTAAAAACACGGAGCATCAGGCACCGGTGCAGACATTAGATTTTATTCTAGATGTGCCACTGCGTGTGACGGTGGAGCTGGGCCGCACGCGAATGATGATACGCGACATACTACAGTTGGCTCAAGGATCGGTAGTCGAGCTGTCGAAGTTTGCAGGTGAACCACTTGAAGTACTTGTGAACGACAAACTCATCGCACGCGGTGAGGTGGTAGTTGTGAACGAAAAATTTGGAATACGGCTGACAGATATCATTTCACCAGTAGAACGTATCGAGCAACTTAAATAGGTACATAAATGATTAAGTATATATATTATATAATATATTTTACCTTTGGCGCAACTTATATTGCATCGCCGGCGCTTTCAAGTGTGTCGCCTTTGTCTCATAATCAAATTGAGAATATCGAAGTTAATAAAAAAGATAATGAAGTCTCTGTTCAGTTAAGATTTGCCTCAAAAATTACAGTAAAAGACTTAGAAAAAATTCAAGAGCGTAATTTTATTCAAGTAACGGTTCCGGCCCTTATGAAGTCGAGTCAAATTGAACGGATCGGACTTGGTGGAATCGAAAAAGTTTTTGCATACCCTTATGTCAGATTTGATCCGACAACGAAGACTCCTCTTAGTCGTGTGCGCATTATTTTTGACGCACAAACCGCTTTGGAAGGTGCATTGACCAAACTCAAGCTTAAGCAGAGTGGGGCGAACGCTATTGTTGTTTCATTTCCGATAGTGCCAAAAAAAGAAAAAGGGGTGCCGACAATTTCTGAGTCTGCAACGACTCAGTTAGAAGAAACTATTTTGGATGAAGTGATCGCGTCGGAAAAAACAAAAGTTGTAGATCTTCAGGATACTCAGTCGGTTAAAGATGCACTGAGAAAGCCCAATTCAGACGCATTATCTGCAGTCGATAAAAAGGCAAATGCAACGATCGGCGTTAGTGATAACCCAAGTAACCACTTTGCAAAAATGGTGATCAGCCTAGTTGTCGTTTTAGGTTTGTTTGTTGGTATTGTATTCGGCCTCAAGCGATACGCCGCGAATAGTCAGTTTAAGATACCTGGACTTAACATTGGAAAACACTTTGCGAAACGTGAACGCCTTATACAGGTAGTAGCGTCGCACTACTTTGGTGCTAAGAAATCGATTTCGATTGTTAAGATCGCCGGTGAATACATGGTTGTGAGTATTACGGATCAGAAGATTAGTTTGCTTTCAAAGCTGGGCCCTGAAGCAAAAATGGAAAAGGTTTTAGAAGAACGTTTCTGGGGCGGACAGTTCGAAAAACACTTAGATGCCTATGCTGGCGACGCTCGGTTAACAAAAGATGTTGATCTGGACCAACTTATGGAAGGCCCTGCCTACAACGTAGATACCGAAGCCAAAACTATTGAAGCGCAAGTGCATGCAAGTGCACCGGCTGTTACCGATTTTAGAAAAAATATAAAAGAGAAATTGAAGTCATTAAAACCACTGTCATGATTATCGTGAGATCGTTTTTTATTATCGGCCTTCTAGTACTTTCGAGCTTTGCATACGGGCAAGATCGTGTGGCACGTGCCAGTAATAATACGACGCACGTCAAAATGGGGCCGCGTAGTAGCCAGGCACTGAGCGTGCCTACCATTTCACTCGGTCTCAATCAAAGCGGTCAACCCCAAGAAGTCGCAAACTCTATTAAGATAATGCTTTTGCTAACGGTCTTGACGTTGGCACCAGCGATTCTCATTTTGATGACATCGTTTACGCGTATTGTTGTGGTTCTGTCGTTTTTGAGGCAGGCCGTAGGCACGCAACAAATGCCCCCCAATCAATTGATTGTTGGTTTGTCGCTGTTTTTAACCTACTTTGTAATGGCGCCCGTTTTTAAGAACATTCAATCTCAGGCTGTTGAGCCGTATTTAGATAGCAAAATTTCACAGTCCGATGCCGTTACAAAAATCGAAGTGCCATTGCGTGGCTTCATGTTCAAACAGACACGAGACAAAGACATTGAAGTTATGATGGGCCTTGCAAAACTCGGAAAGCCTGGCACGCGCGAAGACGTGCCAACTTATGTACTCATTCCGTCATTTATTATTAGTGAGCTTAAGACATCATTTCAGATGGGTTTTATGCTATATATACCTTTTTTAATATTAGATATGATTATA
>CAZYPH010000070.1:0-11573 GCA_964649095.1 uncultured Oligoflexia bacterium
ACTTCAATTTTTTCGTCTTTTGGAAACTGCGTACGTGGCACATCAAACTTCAATTCCGCACGGTACTCGCCGTATGCTTCAGCCGCTTTTACTTCGACGTGTTTTTTATCACCCACTTTGGTGCTCTTTAAAGCCTCTTCAAGACCTGGAATGATTTGACCTGCGCCCTCTAAGTACATCATAGGCTCGGCCCCTGAAGACGAATCAATCGTAGCGCCTTCTTTATTTTTTAAAGTGTAGTGGAATGAAATAACTTTTTTCATAAGTCCTCAGTGTATGATTTTTATAAATGGAGCTGTCGTTTATCTACCGCAAGGGCGGCTTCTTTTAAGACCTCTGCCAACGTAGGATGGGCATGAGACGAACGTGCGATATCTTCACTTGATCCGCCAAACTCCATCACCAGTACTGCTTCTGCTATCATATCTGAGGCTCTTGGCCCAACAATATGTACACCCAAAACCCGGTCTGTTTTGGCATCAGCGATGACTTTTACAAAACCATCCACTTCTTCCATCGCTTTTGCTCGACCGTTTGCTAAAAATGGAAAAACACCTGTTTTTACCGCTAAATTTTGCTGTTTACACTCTTCTTCGGTGCGCCCGACCGAGGCCAACTCGGGCCAAGTATATACAACATTTGGTATACATTCGTAATTCACGTGACCTGGTTTTCCAGCGATAATTTCAGCACACGCCACACCTTCGTCTTCGGCTTTGTGGGCGAGCATGGGGCCTTGAATCAAATCACCAATGGCATAAATATTTGGCACTTTAGTACGGTAGTGTTTATCGACTTCAACGCGTCCTAATTTATCGGTCGTTAAACCTAACGCCTCTAAACCAACACCCTCGCTAAACGGTTTTCGACCAATGGCGACTAACACGTAATCGTAGGTTCCGGTTTCGACGGGGGCTGCCGCATCCACCGCCGATTGCATATCGACAACCACGCCTTTACCCGTATTGGTGGCCTTCAAGACTTTTGTCGAGAGCTTAAATTCGAGGCCTTGTTTTTTTAAAATCTTAAGCAGCTCTGCCGTAGTTTGTTTGTCACCTACGGGCACAATGCGGTCTTGAAACTCCACAACCGTCACTTTTGTACCCAGGCGTGACCACACCGAGCCCATCTCTAAACCAATCGCCCCGGCGCCAATCACTAACATCGAGCCTGGCACTTCGGGCAGATTCAACGCATGTGTCGAGTGGATGATGCGTTTGCCATCAAATGGCGCCGTAGGTAACGAGGCCGGCACACTGCCCGTAGCCAGAATAATATTTTTAGCCTCGACCGTTTGGGTAGTGCCATCAGCCGCGGTGACCAATACAGTCTTTGGTCCCGTTAATTTACCCAGGCCTTTCAGCCACGTGATTTTATTTTTTTTAAACAGACCGGCGATACCTTGAGTTAAGCCAGATACGACTTGGTCTTTGCGTTTTAACATCTGGGGTAGATCTAATTTCACTCCGTCCACCACCACGCCGTGTTTTGAGAATTTATTTTTGGCGTAATAAAAATGCTCACTCGAATCTAATAGTGCCTTCGACGGTATGCAGCCGACATTCAAACACGTGCCGCCTAACGTGGCGTCTTTTTCGACACACGCTGTTTTTAAACCTAACTGAGCGGCTCTTAAAGCGGCCACATAGCCGCCAGGACCGGCTCCAATCACCACGACATCAAACGAATTTTCTGCGCTACTCATGACTAAACCCCTTCAAAACCAAGCAATGCGGGGTTTTCAATACCCTCTTTTACTTTAATCAAAAACGTTACGGCTTCTTTACCGTCGATAATGCGATGATCATACGACAGCGCCAAATACATCATCGGACGAATCACCACTTGGCCGTTCACAGCCATCGGGCGTTCCACAATGTTGTGCATGCCTAAAATACCGCTCTGTGGTGGATTCAAAATCGGCGTCGACAACAAACTACCGTACGTACCGCCGTTCGAAATGGTAAACGTACCGCCGGATAGTTCTTTAATCGACAGTTTGGATTCACGTGCTTTTTTGGCCAATTCGCCGATCGCACGTTCGATTTCAACAAACGACATCAGGCCAGCACCACGCACTACAGGCACGACCAAACCACGTTCGGTACCCACAGCCACACCGACGTCTTGAAAATCATGATAAACAATATCTTTGCCATCGATACGTGCATTAACCGCCGGAATGGCTTTTAATGCCTCTACAACCGCTCGTGTGAAAAACGACATAAAACTAAGCGGCACACCGTGTTTTGTTTTAAACGCTTCTTTGTATTGATTGCGCATGGCCATCACATTGGTCATGTCACACTCGTTGAAAGTCGTTAAAATCGCTGCTGTGTGCTGAGCCATCACCAAACGTTCTGCGATTTTTTGTCGCAGCGACGTCATCGGCACGCGCCGCTCACCGGCTACAGTAGCGGGAGTGGCGACCGGACTGGCCGTTGGTGTTTTGGCCACAGTGGGCGATTCTAGATGCCGCACTACATCGCCTTTTAAAACTTGGCCATTACGGCCCGTGCCGGCGACTTGAGTAGCATCCACTTTATGTTCTTCGGTCATACGACGTACCGCCGGGCTTAGCGTGGCATTTACCGTGCCAGCATGTGATGGCGCTACAGCTGTGGCCACAGCCGCGGTCGGCGCTGCAGGAGTAGCTACGGCATTCACTACGGTACCTGCCGCTTTCGCACCCACTTCGATATACCCCACAACCTGACCAATCGGCACCGTATCACCCGGGCCACTTACGGTGCTCAAAACACCATCTGACTCGGCCACGACCTCTACCGTTGCTTTGTCCGATTCGATTTCCAAAACGGCCTCACCGTTTTTTACCTGTGTCCCCGCTTCTTTCAACCAGCGCCCAATACGCACTTCTGTAATCGACTCACCTACACTGGGAGCTTTGATTTCCTGTTTCACTTAAGGGCCTCCTCAACAATGCTGCTTTGCTCTTTATTATGAACTTTAATCGATCCAACGGCTGGGCTCGCCGATGCCGGACGCCCCACATAACTTAACTTCGCCGACGCCAACTTCGATTCGGCCATCACGGCCTCTAACGGATCTCGCATAAACATCCATGCACCCATATTTTTGGGTTCTTCTTGCACCCAACAAATTTCTTTCACCGCGGTGTACTGATTTAAGACGGCAATCAATTGTTTCGTCGCTAACGGGTACAATTGCTCCACGCGCACTAAGGCTACGTGTTCTGCTTTGGCCTCGTTTTTGGCTGCTAATAAATCGTAATAAACTTTCCCGGTACAAAGAATGAGTTTTTTTATTTTCTTTCGCTGCGGCGCAGTGAGTGTGTCATCAATAATTTCTAAAAAGCGGCCATCAGATAACTCTTCTAACGTAGATATCGCCATCGGGTGCCGCAGCACGCTTTTGGGCGACATTACGATCAGGGGTTTTCTAAAATCGCGTTTCACTTGCCTACGCAACGCATGAAAGATCTGTGCCGGCGTCGAGAGGTTTACCACCTGCATATTATTACGCGCACACAATTGCAGATAACGCTCAAGCCTTGCCGAAGAATGCTCGGGCCCTTGACCTTCATAACCGTGTGGCAGCAATAGAACGAGTCCACTCATACGCGACCACTTGGTTTCAGAACTCGCAATAAATTGATCGATGATGACTTGAGCGCCATTACCGAAGTCACCAAACTGCGCTTCCCAAATACTCAACACACGAGGCTCTGCGACCGAGTAACCGAACTCGTACCCCAACACCGCCGTTTCAGATAAATGCGAATTAAAACCCTCGTATTGCGATTGTGCCGGATGAATCGCATGGAGCGGCGTGTACGGCTGATTGGTTTCGACGTCGTACCAAACCGAGTGGCGGTGTGAGAACGTTCCACGTTCGACATCCTGACCCGTAATACGCACAGCGACCCCTTCAGCCACTAAACTTGCGAACGCCAACCCCTCTGCCGTGCCCCACTCTAGGCCTTGGCCTTGTTCGATTTGTGCACGCCTTGTTTCAATCAAACGTTGCAATTTGGGGTGCGGTTTCAAAGTAGATGGAATGTGCGTCAACTTAGCGCCGTATTCTTTTAACGCCTCGACAGAAACCGCCGTCGGCACAGACGATTCGAAATCAACATCGGTGGCACGTCGCAGCCCTTTCCACGCGCCTTCAAAGGCACTCACGGCGAGACTTACGTCTTTAGCCGCTTTCGCAGCCTGATGCGCGGTTGTCAGCTGAGCATTCACGTCGTCGACCAATTTTTGTGTATCCCCGGCCGCCAACACTTTTTGTGCGGTCAGGTGGGTCGCATAAATCTCGCGCGGGCTTTTGTGGTCTTTGATTTGACGGTACATTACCGGCTGCGTAAAACTCGGTTCGTCGCCTTCATTGTGGCCGTATTTTCGGTAACACAACAGATCGATCAAAATATCGCGATTAAATTTATTTCTAAATTCCACAGCAAACAACATGGCACGTACGCAGGCCTCGGCATCATCACCATTCACACGAATTATTGGCGCTTCTAGAATGCGGGCCAAATCACTCGAATAACGCGTTGTGCGTGAGTCGCGTGGAGAAGTCGTAAAACCCACTTGGTTGTTGACGATCACATGAATTGATCCACCCACTTGATAGGCCTTTAAACCCGACATCTGAAGCGTCTCATACACCACACCCTGACCGGCAAACGCCGCATCGCCGTGCACTTGAACTGAAACAACTTTTGAAAACACTTTTGAATAATCTAAAACCGCTTTGTTCGCATCGGCCTGAGCAACTAACGCGTGTTTACGTAATTTGGCTCGAGCGACACCTAAAGCTACCGGATTAATAAACTCCAAATGGCTCGGATTAAACCCCAACGACAAATGCACATTGCCATGAGCTGTCGCCATGTCAGCCGAATACCCCATGTGGTACTTCACATCACTTTCACCCATTGAAGTATCGAGTTTGTAAGTACCCTCAAACTCCACCAGCATAGACTGATACGGTTTTTGAAAAACATTCGTCAAAACATTAAGGCGGCCACGATGGGCCATGCCGAGTACTAAATCTTGTAGCCCAGACTTGGCGCCAGCATGCACAAGTTCAACAAGCATGGGTACGAGCGCGTCACCGCCTTCGATCGAAAATCTCTTTTGCGCGACAAATCGCGTGTGCAAATACCGCTCAAAACACTCCGCTTCGGTTAACTTTGTGAGGATCCGTTTTTGTTGTTCGGCATTGAGTGGTTGCGAGGTGCTACCGCCCTCAACCGCAGTTAATACCCAATCACGCACGGCTTCATCTTGAATATGCCCCACTTCAACTGAAGTCGTGTTGCCATAGGTCTCTTGCAACACTTGAAGCGCGGCCTCGAGTGTGGAGTTTTGATTGAGTTTTGGTGAACGAATTTCGCGAAGCGCTTGAAACGAGGACTTTAAATCGTGATTCGTTAAACCGTAATACGCCAACGTCAAACGCGGATCGACCGCTGCCGCGGGCGTTGCGCCATTACTTGATGACACCAGCGGATTGGTCCGCGCCGTAAGGTGCCCCAACGTACGATAGGCTTCGATTAATTTTAGAACTTTAATTTCACGGAGAATCTGTTCGGTCGCGCTAGTAGACGCTGCGGCCTGCGTAGCAGGAGCCGAGGTAGATGTGGCCGCAATAGGCGCCGACGGCGTCTCCCCCCCCAGCGCCAAACCATCAAAAAAATATTGCCACGATTCATCCACAGAAAGCGGATCGACTAAATACCGCTCCAACATTTCTTCGATGTATTCTAAATTCTGACTCCGCAAGTAAGACTGCGCACTAAACTGTTGCATAAATTAACCTCTAATAACGCTGGTATGGCGCACGCCACACGCCTCTAAACTTTCAAAAAAGACCGAAATTTACTGCATTTACCAAATATAACACGACGCACTAATCGCGCCAACAACTCCGGCCTAAACTTAGCCACGCAATAATCAACCCTAAACCACCTATGGGAGTAATAGCTCCAAGCCAGCGCTGGCCTGTTAAACTGAGCACATACAACGACCCACTAAATACAAAAGTACTGACTAAAAATAAGTAGATCGAAGCCAAACATGCCGAGTGCAATTTTGCCGATGTCGGCTGTGGACGTGTCGTTTTTTGCCGCATCGCAAAGTATAAAACTAAAATAACGACGGCATGAATCAACTGGTACTGAGCGCCTGTTTTAAAAGTGGATTGAAAAGACAGAACCGAATCATGCGTCCACTCTTCAAGACCGGTCCCATGTAATGCTCTAAAAATCGCTTCAAACCAGTGCGCCGCAAATGCAGAAAAAAAGACCGCAAGTGCTCCATTTAATGCGACAAGAACATGCAAAATACGTTTTTTTTTCTCTGCAGCCATAGCCATCCTATGGCTTCAAAATTAACCACAAGCCGCCATGGCCTGCAAAGCCCGATCAATAATCCGCCTACTATTTTTGCATCGCATTCGCGCCGCTTCAATAATTTCATGCAAGAGGTCCGCACACGCTTGAGGGGGCGACAGCTCTAAAATCTGTAACGCCAACAACCATTCATCGGGGTATTTTTTATATATATTTTTTACTATATTAAAAACATCTCCACTCGATGGCTTCTGAAGACTTTCACGCCAGAGCCGGACCTGTTTATAAAACTCATCCAACTCAATTTTATCTGTCGTTAAATTAGTTTTTTGAACGTCCGGTAGCTGCATCATCTGTTTCGTATCACGATAATAGACATCACGTTCGATCGGGCCGCCAAAGACTGAGACAATTGTTTCACCAGTAATCAAATCGTACACACCCCACTCAGGGCGAAATAAAACCTCGTCTCCACTGGCCTTTCGCCAGGTAACCGTGCAGTTAGAGAAACTCAAGATCAACAAACGCCCATCACGTTCTACGACGCTATCTAACTGGCCTCGCACCTCAATGCCCGACTCAAATAACAAACCACCGTGTTGTACGAGATAGTCTTGTACCTGATTGTAGGTCATCGCACTAAGGCGCAGCGCCCTGTCGACAGAGTCCGATTTACTAGGTTTTGACTGCAAGCTCCCTAGGGCTGTACTAAAGCCATGGTGGTGCCACGCGACGCCGTGGCCATCGAGTTGTTTACCCTGAAACCCTAACTGACATGGACCGGCGTATTTTACAAAAACTACACTTTCCGAGTTCGGCGGATAACACTCAAAACGCTCTAAAACTCCGCAGACCTCGATCCCAGAATCCGTTACAAGCCCTGTTACGACACGCGACTCGTGAGCTTTTTTTAGCCCCTCCACCCCACCGGTCTGGAACGCTAATGTTTGTGAAAAGGCCTCCAGCGTATCGACAAGCGACTGAAACCCACGGCCACCATCAGCAACAAACAATTGGGGCTGCGGCTTCGTAATGTCGTACCCAACCCGAACGCAATCGATGGTTAACTTACGTTTTTCGACGGCTTCGCCAAGACAATCGGCCCCCTCGGATAACGATGAAATTAAGCCCGCCCCGTAAATTCTCTTGGCCTCTGATGCGGGATCTGTAATCAACCCGTACTCAAATGTCCACCAGGCCATGCGGCTTAGAGCCCCCATTTCACTAGCGGCCACATGAGACTGCGACAGCGACTTTAAGGCCTCTTCCGTGCGCTGCACATCGACGGCATTCGCCTCGGGGTCTTGTTTTAGAATCGAAAGTTTGCGTACTAAAGCATAAGCCGTTTGATCGTATTCGTTAGAGATCGCCTTGAGCGCTAGCCTGCCATACTGTTTTAAGTAGTTTCCATACTCCCTATTAATTAATAGGGGCGCGTGTCCTGCAGCCTCGTGTACTAGGTCTGGCGCAGGAGTATACCCAATCTGCTCCACCGAACGCATGTCACACGCAATGGGTAGAATGCCGTAACTCAAAAAACTGCAAAACACGTCACCCGGAATATAACCCGATATCGCCACCGCACGCCAACCATAGGCCTTTAAGTTACGATCGATCTCCGTAATTTTTGGAATTTTATCGGCATACAGCCCAAGCTCAATGAGCCCTTTCGCCACGTCCGGGTGCGCATATTTTTTAGCAAATGGCAGCACTAGTTGCAGAATAAACCGCCACGCCGCATGGTCGCGCTCGCAATACAAAGCATAGTCGGGTTCGACAATATAACCGTGCAAATACTGTGGTGTTAGGGCTCGAATACTCGCAGCGTGTTGAGCCACGTCGGTCGTCCCCGTGCCAATTTCGACTAAACGCACTGCCGGCCTCGATTGGTGCCGCTTCTGAGGTGGATTTTTGACTTTTTTTCGGACCCCTGCCATACACTTTCCCCTTGGTAATTAAAATACCTGACAATCTAACTGATTGCCTAGTAAGGCCCTGTTGAACTACTAAATAAAGTCCTATGCAGTTTGAAATTAGCCGTACTTTTTTAAAATCCAAACTCCACCGCGCGACGGTCACCGATGCTAACTTAGAATACGAGGGGTCGATCACGATAGACCCCTATTTGCTGGAAATCAGCGATATCTGGCTTAATGAACGCGTTGAGGTTTATAATATCGATAACGGCGCGCGTTTTGCGACCTACGCTATTTTAGGGGAGCCCGGCAGTGGTACCATTTGCATTAATGGTGCTGCAGCGCACCTTGTTAAGCCAGGGCATAAAGTGATCATTTGTTCGTACGTCACACTACCCGAATCCGTTGGCCGCACCCATAAACCCCGAGTCATTTTATTAGACAACCACAACCGCCCGAAACATTCGTGAAAGTATCGGAAACTGCAGAAGGCTCCAAAAAGCCCACCCTGTTTTTTATGGGCTACGGCAGCCAGGCCCAGGCCTGGACAGCCAATGCGGTAGATCAAGGTTTTGAGGTCGTTGTTTGGGTGCGTAATCTGGCAAAAATTAATCTGCCGCCCGATAACCCCATACTCCTCGTAGACGACAAACGTTTTTGCGAAGCCTTAAATACCCATACAACCACTACGGGCCAAATCCCAACGGTGTGCATTCTGATTCCCGACGTCCACATCGCAACGGCTTACGAGACGGTTTTAGGTCACTACCCGACCCCCTTAAATATTGTTTTGGGGCACGGTTTTGCGATTGATGCTGGTCTTTTGAAACCCAGTCCACTGCACACGCCGTACTTGTTTGCCGTAAAATCGATTGGGCCTGAAATTCGTAAGCAGTATGTGAATAAAAACATGGCGTTGATCAAAGCGGCGATTTTAGTGGGCACCCAAGATGCTTCGCCCGTAAACGAGTGCTGTCGCGCACTCGGTATACCTTCTCAAAATCTTATCGAATGCACGTTTGAGCAAGAGACGAAGGGTGATCTGTTCAGCGAACAACTTTTATTGTGTGGTGGATTATTTAAATTAATTCAACACACGCTGCACGGCATGCGGCAATTGGGCGTGCCTGAGGCTCTTATTCAACAAGAGGTTTTTAGCGAACTGCTTTTACTCGCCCAGATTCTCAACGAACGCGGCCTCGAGAAGACTTTTGACGTCATTAGTGAAAACGCCAAAATTGGTGCTATAAAAGCCATGGAACTACTAGAACAACACAACGTACCCACTACGGCTGCGATTTTAGCCCGAGAGATTAACGACGGTACCTTTTACAAACAAATTCGAAAGACTTTATGAAAACCGATACCCAAAAGACCTCTCCGGTAACGGCCCCCGCCATCCGCAGCCATAAACGCGCCGAGGCCAAAACGACCCTGTCGATGTTGACGGCCTACGACTTCGCGACGGCTCGCCTTTTTGACGAAGCCGGTATTGAGATGCTGTTGGTGGGCGATAGCGTAGGTATGGTAGTTTACGGCGAACCCAACACGTTGTCCGTTACTCTCGAGCAAATTATCATGCACTCAAAAGCCGTGGCCCGAGGCGCCAAACGAAGCCTAGTCGTCGCCGATCTACCGTTCATGACTTATCAAGTGTCGCCACAACAAGCGCTTGAAAATGCGGGACGCCTAATTAAAGAAGGCCAAGCCCATGCGGTAAAATTAGAAGGTGGCGTCGAGATGGCCGAAACAGTCGAGCACATCGTGCGCGCCGGTATTCCCGTCTGTGGCCACATTGGGCTGACTCCGCAAAGTATTCATCAGATTGGCAAATACCGCATCCATGGTCGCAATATCGATGAAAGAGAATATTTAATAGAATCCGCCAACGCACTCGCAAAAGCCGGCGCTTTTGCTGTGGTTTTAGAATGCATAGAAGAATCACTATCTACTGAAATCACACAATCATGCCCCATCCCAACCATCGGGATCGGCTCCGGTGAAGGGTGCGACGGGCAAGTACTGGTATGGCAAGATTTATTAGGCCTAACACTGGGCAAAGTGCCTAGCTTTGTAAAACCAGAGGCTAATCTTAAAGAGGTTGTGCTCGAAGCCGCACGCCGCTTTAAACGCCGTCACCAACTGGAGTAACACATGTTTTTGGCACTAGATGTCGGCAACACCAACGCCGTTGTAGGATTGTTTCAACAAGAGCACTTGTTAGCGACGTGGCGTTTGTCGACACACCCACTTGTTACAGCTGATGAGCTGCGATTGAAACTCCACCATCTACTTACGATGGAAGGTTATAGCCTCGAAGACATTCAGACCGTCTCGGTCAGTAGCGTCGTTCCGCAACTGAATTCGGCGATCGAACAGGCGTTTAAAAAAATCAAACCGCAATTTATCGACCACAATAGCCCGCTGTCGTTTGAGATTTTAGCGGATCCAAAATCTCAAGTGGGCGCCGATCGGTTGGTTAATGCTGAGGCCGCTATTCAGTACTATGGCGCGCCGTGCATCGTTTTAGATTCTGGCACGGCCACTACTATTTGCGCCATCAACGAACGCAAACAATATTTAGGCGGTGCTATTATGCCAGGGCTAGAACTATCCATGCGTGCGCTAGCCCAAAATACCGCAAAACTTTTTAACGTCACACTCACAGCCCCAACACATGCCATTGGCAGCAATACCCAAGATGCGATTCGTTCAGGCATTGTGCTGGGTTATGCCTGTATGATTGAGGGTTTGGTGAATCGTTTTATTAAAGAAATGGCGCCTTCCAATAAAGTAACTGTCATCGCTACTGGCGGCGTGAGTTACGTATTGAAAGACCTGATTCCAGGCATCGATATTGTCGATACGAACCTGACACTGAAAGGCATCGAATACATCAACCGCTCATCAAGTTATGCCACTACTAGATACTGATTTAGTAAAACAATTAACCGCTAGTCTGCCGTTTTATTTCTGTGCGAAGGCTCTGCACGGAAAAAAAATTCTAATTGGCGTTACGTCGAGTATCAGTGCGTTCAAAGTGTATGAATTGATTCGTTTGCTCAAAGCTTGCGGTGCCGCGGTACGCGTGGTCGCTACTAAGAATGCGACACACTTTATCTCAGTGACAACCATCGAAACCCTCACCGAACACGCCGTGTTAACCAACTTTTATTCGACTGCGCAACCAGCCAGCACCCACCATATTGAAACCGCACGATGGGCGGATTTCTTTTTTGTGTACCCGTGCTCGGCTAATACATTGGCCAAACTGGCTAACGGTATTTGTGACGATTTGCTGACTACAGAATTTCTGG
>CAZYPH010000071.1:0-11538 GCA_964649095.1 uncultured Oligoflexia bacterium
CTAGGCGCCGACGAAAAGAAATTGCACGGGAAGCCGACTTTTACGGTTCGATGGACGGTGCCAGTAAGTTCGTTCGCGGAGATGCCATTGCTGGTTTGTTAATCGTTGCTGTAAACGTTGTGGCGGGTATTTTACTTGGAGTATTGCAGCACGATCAAACGCTTGCCGATGCGGCCTCTACTTTTACGTTGTTAACTGTCGGTGATGGTCTCGTGACACAGATACCAGCCCTGATCATTTCTACCGCGGCTGGTATTATCGTCACACGAACAGCAAGCGGGCAGAGTTTAGGTGAAGAGTTTGCTGGGCAGATGGTTTCTCAGCCAAAGGCGATTGGTGTGTCGGGTGTTGTGATGGGGTTCATGGCGATTGTGCCGGGGCTGCCCACTATTCCATTTTTATTGTTGGGATCAATGGCTGGTTATCTGGCCTACACGTTAGACCGCAAAGAAAAACAAGACCAACAAGAGAAGGTGCGCCAGTCTGAAGTAGAAAAGTTAAAACCACGCAAAGAAAAATTAGAAGCACTTCTGCCGATCGATACTCTAGAACTAGAAGTTGGTTATGGTTTAATTTCTATCGTTGATGCCGAGCAGAATGGCGAATTATTAGAACGCATTACACATATTCGAAAGCAGTTTGCATTAGACTTAGGTGTCATTGTGCCGCCGCTGCGTATTCGCGATAATTTGCAGTTAAAGCCTGGTGAGTACAACCTAATGCTTAAGGGCATTACCATCGGACAAGGTGAGTTAATGATTGACCACCTGTTGGCGATGGATCCGGGTAATGTTGAGGATAAAATCTCAGGCGTGCCGACGATAGAACCGGCCTTTGGGTTACAAGCGATTTGGATTACTCCGAAACAGCGCGATCAGGCGCAGTACATGGGGTATACGGTTGTCGATCTATCGACTGTTATTGCAACGCACATTACCGAAGTGCTGCGTAAACATTCGAACGAATTATTGGGACGTCAGGAATTACAGACTCTGATTGATGTTCTAAAACAATCGCACCCAAAAGTAGTCGAAGAACTTATCCCAAATATCTTAAGCACAGGTGTTCTTTTAAAAGTCTGTCAGAATTTGTTGCGCGAGCATGTCAGTATTCGAGACTTGCGAACAATTTTTGAAGTTCTCACCGAGGCTGGTCTGCAGACGAAAGACCCGAACGTTCTGACCGAGTTTGTGCGTAGCGCTTTGGGGCGTTCTATTACAAAAAAATTACTCACGAATGACGGAGATCTTCCGTTAATCACGTTAGATCGCGTGGTTGAGGAAAAAATCGCTCAGGGTCTGATTCAAACCGATCAAGGTATGCAGCTTAGTTTGGACCCCAATTTTGTGCAGCAGTTGGTACGTGAATTAAACAGTGAAGCCGAAAAAATGGTTTTGGTAAATTCACAGGCTGTGGTTCTGGTGAGCCCGATGATTCGCACACATCTTCGACAATTAGTAGAAAAATTTATTCCCCATTTAGTGGTGCTTTCGCACAACGAAATTTCTTCAAATATTCCAGTAAAATCATTCTCTACGGTGAGGTTAGCTAATGCAGGTTAAAAAGTTTGAGGCTCCGACAATTGCGGAGGCTCTAAAGCTCGTAAAAACAGAGCTAGGGCCTGATGCCATTATTCTCTCTACAAAAACCCATCGAAAGGGATTTGGTTTATTGTCAAAACCAAGCGTCGAAGTCACAGCTGCGGTATCAGAACGTGCGCTTACCAATAAACGTATCACCGAACGCACGATGCCTGAGGCTGTTCAAAAACAAATTGGGCAAATGAGTACTGCTAAACAGAAACAGACTTTAGAAAAAGTTGGTGAATACTATCAGCAGAAAATGCAAACGCGCGCACCGG
Source organism: uncultured Oligoflexia bacterium (assembly GCA_964649095.1). Lineage (GTDB taxonomy): Bacteria > Bdellovibrionota > UBA1018 > UBA1018 > UBA923 > CAZYPH01. Next base: position 1,862 of record CAZYPH010000071.1, read on the forward strand.
TGCAAGAGGTCAAACGAGAGCGTTCGACACAACCAACACAAGCAGGTGCTCGACCAGGTCAAATCACTGCGAAGCGATATATCGACATAACCGATGATGAAGCCGAAGTGCCACGTGTAAATTACGCACGCAATGCACGACCAGAAGTTTTCTCTGAGTTGTCATCGTCAGGCATGAATACCGCGCCAATCAAGACTTCTGCATTCAACGAAGAGGCCATTGTGCGGACGCGAACAGAATCACAGTTAATCGAAGAAGTTGATCGCCTGAAACAAATGTTGGCGGAGATGAAGTCTGAGGCCCCGGTTCAGATGACAGATGGATCACTGCTATCTCATGAGTTTTCCATTCTCTTACAAAACGGCGTGGATAAAAAATATGCGAATAGCTTGATTCGTGCCGTACAACGCGATCTTTCAACACAAGAAATTCTAGAAGCAAGCCAAGCACGATCTAACAATCGCGGTCATGGACATTCTGGCTCAAACGACAAAGTTTTAGAGAGCATTGCCATGCAGATGTTGGAAGACTGTAAAACCCGGAATTTATTAGGAGAGGTAAGTAATCATCGTAGTCGAGTGTGTGCCGTAGTGGGGCCAACAGGAGTTGGAAAGACCACTACGATTGCTAAGATTGCTAGTCTCGCGATTTTAAATCATCAGTTAAAAGTCGGGTTAATTAATATTGATACGTTTAAAGTGGGCGCATCCGATCAGTTGGCAACGTATGCCCGCATTCTAAATACGCCGTATCGTTCGGTGAAAACAACAAGCGAGCTTGAGCAGGCATTGATTGAGTTGCGACCGATGGATCTTATTTTATTAGATACTGCAGGGCGATCGCAGCGTGATGTAGAAACCCTTAATACTGTGCGCGCCATGTTCGACGATGCCAAACAAGTTGCCGCACATTTTGAAACGATTATTGCGTTATCGGCTACGACGCGTGATCAGGAAATTTATGATGCCATCGCACGTCTGAATGTCTTTAGACCGACTGGTGTTGTCGTCACGAAGTTAGATGAAGCGACAACGTTTGGCTGTCTCTATAATATCTCACAAAAGTCAAAGTTACCTCTGTGTTACTTTACGCAAGGACAGCGTGTGCCAGAGGATATTGAAATTGCTACTCCTGAGCGGGTGGTGGACCTCGTATTAGATTTATAAATCGGAAAGGAAATGTACCGCCATGGATCAGGCAGAAACATTACGAAAACTCATCAATGTAGGCCCGGCCAGAAATCTTACGACGCAGGTTCAGCCGCGTGTTCGTGTGATTTCAGTTACGAGCGGGAAGGGTGGTGTAGGCAAAACCAATGTCGTAGCCAATCTTGCTGTGCACCTATCGCAACTTGGTCGCAAGGTTTTGGTATTAGATGGTGACTTTGGATTATCGAATCTGAATATACTATTCGGCGTTGAAACTAAGCGTACGTTAGACGATGTGATTCATAACGCTGCAGCCATTGAAGACGTGATTACGCCACTACAGTGTGGCGCGAATCTTATTTCGTCGTCGTCAGGCATCTTACGTATGACGCAGCTTAACGCGTTTGAACGGCGACGTATTATTGAGGCTCTAGAAGATTCTCAGTTAGACTTTGATACGCTTCTCATTGATACGGGTGCCGGCGTAAGTCCTGATGTTGCGTACCTTAATTCGGCCGCTCAAGATGTATTGGTGGTTACGACTCCCGAGCCAACAGCGCTTGCAGATGCTTACGCCTTGATGAAAGTCATGAGCCAATCGTATCGTGTGAAACGATTTAAACTTTTAGTGAATCGCACGCTCACACCAAGAGACGGCATTGGGGTTTACAACCATCTATTGCGTGTTAGTGATCGTTTTCTCAATATTCAGATCGACTACCTTGGGCATGTTCCCGAAGATCGAAAGTTACAGACTAGCGTATTAAATAAGACCGTCGTAAGTGAGGCGTTTCCAGGTGCCTTGAGTAGCGAGAGTTTTGGAAATATTGCGCGGTCCGTCGACAGTGAAATTTCAGGATCTGCCGCTGCAAGTGGCCAAGTACAGTTCTTCTGGCGTCGCCTTCTTCAAGAGGTGCGCGTATGAAAAAAGCCAATCGAGGTCATGATAAGTATCGTCTGCAATCGTTTAAGTTGGTAACTCATGCTGACTTAACATCAGACATGTTTGCCGCGGATGACCAAGTTGAGATTTCAGATTCGGCAGTTGAAAACCACTCGGCCATGGTCGAGGCGGAGGTCGACCTCTCGAATGAACTGATTGAAATTGAAACGAATAAAATTAACAAAGAAGAGTACGCCAGAAATAGTTTACGTGGGGACATTCGTTATAATCGTGAAGACTTGAAACGTCTTTCTTCAAAAGACTACCATAAGCCCACTGGTACACGTGATGAGATCATATTGGAATATACGCCGCTCATTAAATTTATCGCACAAAAAATTGCTGCACGTTTGCCAGCCAATATTGAGCTTGATGATCTTATAAGTTCAGGTGTGATTGGTTTGATGGATGCGTATGAGAAGTACGACCCGACGCGTGACAATAAATTTAAAACATATGCCGAGTTTCGTGTGCGAGGGGCGATACTTGATGAGTTACGATCGCAAGACTGGGTGCCGCGATCTGTTCGCGAAAAAGCAAAAACACTAGAACGCGCATATATAAAAATTGAACATGAAAAGGGGCGCCCTGCCACTGAAGACGAAGTTTGCGCTGAGCTTAATTTAAGCCAGGAGCAGTTTCATGAGCTTCTTAATCAGGTTCGTTCTGTTTCGCTATTGAGTTACGACGATATTACTACGCTCTCAAAAAACGATAAACGGTCATTGTTAGGGCTAGGAAGTTCATCAAAGACCGCAACACCATTTTCTGAAGTAAGTGCTGCACATTTAAAGAAGATTGTTGCTGAGGCTATTAAAGAATTACCCGAGAAGCAGCGATTGGTTCTGTCGTTATACTATTACGAAGATCTCAATTTAAAAGAGATCGGTCGTGTCTTAGATGTCACGGAGTCGCGTGTGTCGCAGTTGCATACACAGGCAGTATTAAAGTTAAAGGCGAAGTTGAAGAACAATATAGATGACCTTAGCAGTATATTTAATTAAATAGATATATGTTAAAGCTTGACCTAGATCGATTAGCATTCGAAGTTTGCCGCTTAGAGTCTCACTCACAACAGTGTGATGTTTTGGCGTCGAAACTATCGGCCTCGGCTATTCAGTCAGAAGCTCGAGCATTGCAGTTTGGAATATTAGAGATCAAAACACTTATCGAGTCGCTGTATGCTGACAGTAGCGTTGAGAGTGCCGTTTCGATTACAAAATTAATCGAGTGTTATACGGCTTTGGCTACTTCTGCAAAGCGCCGCGATGGGGTTGCACTTACAATTCGATCTAAGGCAGCAGACAGTAGTCTTAAAAACACATTGCATGCGATGCCACCAGCAGGTGTTGCTATTTTGCATGAGGCGATGCGTGGACTTGTTCAAGACATGATTGAGTTTTGTACGGAAACCACTCACGAGCGCGAGCGTCGCAAAAAAGCTGAGACTCAGGTGTTTTTTCTCGAGTTACAGCCGTCGTTAGACTCGTTGCGAATTAATCTTTTTGTAAACGGAAATGGTTTGCAGCCACCGCTAACGGATGAGTTGTATAGTTTGTTTGAATCGGTTGGTGCCATACTTTCATTTCAACAGAAATTAAGTGAACAGAGTATGGTGCAGGTTGTGGTGCCAAGGTGTGGGGGAATTTCACGATTCTATATAAGTGATATTTTAATAGTCGGTCAGCCGATTACCGTTGCGTTGCCCGCAGCGAACGTACTCAGTCACGATGCAAACCAGTTAGTAGTTGGGGTTGGTATTCGAAGAGAAAAAATTTCAGTGAGTGGGCGTATCGAGTTGATTGAAGCGGTGGAAATTCCGCTAGAACAAGCTTCATTACATCAGGCAAAAACAGCTGTTGTTTTGGGGCATCGTAACGATCAGGTAGCTCCGGTAATGTGTTTGTCTCGCTTTTTGGGGCGTGGTTTAGGACGGGTAAAAAATGACTAAAACCTCCCAACCAGCCATCGTAAGTTCATCTAGAATTTCATTAATATCTCGCGTGCAATTGTTGGTGGGGTTTGTCTCATTGGTGTTAATCGCATCAAACATTTATTGTTTATATCACTTTAATGCCTACGAAGCCGTGGTTTCAAAATTGTATCGTACGAGCAGCTCTGAGAGTGGACTGTCCGGAAAACAACGCGACGATGCTATTTTTCTCGAAAAATCATTTGAGGCCATAACGGTAGACCCTACTGTTCGATTAGCGACAAGCGTTGATAAAGACCACTTTTACAAGAATGTAGAACTTGTAAAATTGAAGTATTTGAACGAACTCGGCGCCACGAATCCCGCACTGACGCAGGCGGTTCAAGCCTTGCTCGGATCAAAGTTCACCGTTGTCGATGACTCTGCAAGTTATTTGCGTAGCATACAGAATACGACTTTTTTACTTTACCGAACCTGTTGGAATCAGAAATGGATGCGACTAGCGACTGTAGTTGGTGGGTTTATATCTGAAATTAACAATATATCTGACCTCAATACTGCAAAACAGATTGATCATCTTGAGGCCCAATCTGAAAAGTTAAAGAATACCATTATTGAAGTCTTAAAGTTTTCAACACTGTCACCGGCGTCGCAACAACTAGTTAACGGACAGGTGGCACTGATTTCGAGCGAAGTAGAAAAGATTAAAAACCTACAGAGTATTATCACAGCAGAGAGTCTTAAGAGAAAGGCTGATGTCAAAACGATTGTGCAGCTCTTTAACGACCATCACAAAAGTCATGGCAAGTCGCGTTCGGCTGTTCTCGATAATGGGCAGTGGCAAGTAATGGTAGGTTTTGTTGTATTCTCGGTGTGTGTGTTGTGTGCCTTTGTCGTTACGTTAATGTGGTCGCGCTCATGGCGTCATCGATTTGAGGCTCTGCGGTTGTATTTTGCTGAACAATCGAACAACGTTATCGATCAAGCGGCTACGAATACACCACTTACTTTCGAAGCTACGGATCTTAGTTTTGGTGAGAGTGAACTGTGGGTAGATTATGTCAATAATGCACTCGCTAAAATTACTGAAGTCCGAGAAATCGATAGTTATATTCGTAAGGGTCTTAGTGTTGGTGTGGCCATTATCGAAAACCAATCAAGACTAGTGTACTGGAATGCATCGTTTTCAAACCTATCGTTGTTGCGCGGTGTTGATGACTTGGGTGCTCAAGAATTTGCCTCGGCATTGTCACACATAAAACCTGTCGAGGGTGGCACCGAGCTTGTGCGTCTGCTCGAGCAAGCGGCGGCGGAATCGCGCCCTGTAACTGGGCGTTTTATGGTCGTGGCTTCTGATTCGGTTCAGTACCCTGTCGAGGTTTCGTTATTGAAAGTAGAGCACCAGTCGGTATCAAAGACAGTAATGCAACTACGTAATGCGACTGCTGAACACGTTTTAGACCGTGAGAAAAATGCTGCACTAGATTCAGAACGCATTGCCATTCAAGCTCAACAGGAATTGTTGACGAAGCTTAATACTCTGGGTGGTTTGATTCGAGAGACAGGCCTACTTATTGAAAAAGTTGATAACGGAGTTGGTGCGTTGAATGGGGAGCTGGCTAATCGCCCCGTCCTACTGAATGATCTAAATCGTGAGCGCACAACGATTGAGAAAGCCTGTCAGTCGTATGGCAGTCAGGTCACGATGTTGTTTCAAAGTAAGAATCAGATTAGTGCCATTGTTGCGCTGTTAAGTAGACACGTAGCCGTAACACACGAGTTGTTTAAAAAAATCGAAGCTCGCCAGAGCGCGTTAAATGGCCTCATGCAGGAAGCAAAGTTTCTAAATGTCGCGTCATCATTAAAAGTAAGCGGCGCGGTTGGGCATCAGAATATTGATGACTTTAAATCAACGCTTAATAAACTAATCCGTCTCGCCGACGGGTGGTCGATTGAGTTTCGAGCATTGTTGCAGCAAGGCACATTTCAATACGGTACTTTGGCCGCCGATCTACAGAGGGTAAATAGCTATTTGGCACAGTATGAGAGTGTGCAAAACGCGTTGCGTGCGATTGATAGCGACATCGCGCGTAGTTTGGGCACAGTTGCTGAGGTTGTTTCGAAGCTTTCGAAAGACCAACAGCAGTCTGTGGCTCGGGTCTCAACTACGAAACAACAGTTATTGACCGCACAGCAGATTGTTCAAAAAGTTAATATATAGTTTATAATATATGCAATATTTTAAAGACACACTCCCGACGGCTTTATTAGTTCTGGGCTCTGTCGCCTTGTTGGTTTCGGCGGCTTATTTTTTTACAGATTGGGCGCTGCTCAATTGGGGAGATTGGCATAGCGGCTCGGTGACTGGTTTTGCAAAAACATCTGGTGGTGTGCGGCGCTATCAGGGCTCGATCGATGTTAGGTTAATTCAGCCTAAGGGCCTAGGGCCATCAACGATCGCGGTTTCGGGTGATTCGGTAGACCTTTACGCACTCAATGATGCGATCGACGTGATTGTGCCACCGCAGTGGTTACAGAAAGTTGGAATATCACCGATTGTAAAGCGAACCACTATTGATTACGTGCCTGTCGGAGTGTTTCTATTTTTAGCAATTCTATTACTTTTGAGCTCGGTTGCAGCGTTGTATTTAGAACCCAAAGAACTTGTAGTGAACGCCATGAGATTATTTGCTGTCCTAGCGTTTGTACTGTTGGCCTACTATCAATTTGTTGGCAAAAACAAAGTGAACCAGGCGGACTACATTGTTACGCAAGCAAAATTTGATGAACTTTTTTTGTCAGAGTACCAACAACGGCGATCAAATTCCGAGCCCCGTGGCTCAGAGTATACGGTACGTGATTACTTTCTTCGAGTTCGGTATTTTGATCAAAATAAATTAGAAAAACGCTATATTCTGGCGGCCCCGTCAGAAGTAAACCCAACAGATTTAATAACGATTTCGTATAATCCAAAGACCAATCATGTGGTTTTGGGCGGTGCGGAAGCTATTCCGGCGCAGAGCCGCACTAATACCGTAGTACTGCTGGTGTTTGGAGTTTTGGCTTTTCTATTGTCATGGTTCATGACTCGCTAGGGCGTTTCTTCGGCTTGAGAACACTCACGCACCTCGCCACTTCGTGTGTCAAAATCACTTCTAAAATGGTAACCACTTTGCCGAAACCAAACGTTTTGATTAGACCGCGGTTGAAAGCGTATAGAATCGGTGCCTCTAAAGTAGTTCGTTAGTGGTAGTTCCATACCGGCCGCCGACAACACAACCCCGTTTGGAATGACATCAGAGTCACTAAAAAGTGCCTGAGCTTGCATGTTGGGAAACTGGCGGAATGCTGCTTGTAAGTCAGATCGAACGTCTTCGAAACCCTCGCGGCAAGCGATCTGGCAACCCACAAATTGCATCTTAATGCGATTTGTCATGTAACATGGATTTAAAATTTCATGTAAAAAGCTATATATTGTAAAATTTCTATCTAATTCAAAAGCCACCTGATTTGAGAATCCGTGCGAGTAAACCATTAGGTCTTCTATCAGATCGCAACGCTCTACCAACTGCATTAATTCTTCAGCAAGTTGGGCCGCCGTGGATACAGCAATAATACGAACCTGACCGCGTTGTGCCAGCGGGTCTGCTCGTACGTTACTTAGTGATGATGATAAAGGCGATAGCCGATTGAGTATAACGTCGCGCCCTAATAGGCGAAACGACGGTTGGCTTTCTAGGCTTAAATGCAATCGAACCGGCTGTGACTGCTGGTTTTGTAAACAACGACTACGAGCTGCGTGAAAACGATTATAGTCTGATCTAAAGACTTCAATTGAACCACGATGTGGTGGTTGGTAACGGGCGCATGTCGGGCTTGCGATGGGTTCTTCTTGAATGAACGATTCACGACGAACATGTACGTGTGGGCTAAAGCGATCATAATAAAATCCGTGACGGCTAAACTGATCGGTCGTTAATGCATTGGCCGCTGTAGAAAATACAACGGTGTAAAATATAGCCGCTAGTCCCCATCGAATATATTTATTGCCCCCTAAAAAATACACTGAACCCCCTCTTGTAAATTAATCCACCCACCACAGATTCAACCGAGACCACCTACAAGTGTCAAAGAGCGGTAAAAATTACCCAAGTATGCGGTGAAATGCCGCAAGGCATCGAACGCTATAGTGGTTTTTATGTATATATAATTTACAATTTTGAATGGAGTAATGGGGAGACGTTTCTACTATGTTGATGCATTCAAGACTTTTGCGAGCTGTTCATTACATTGCCTACGTTTTAGTATTCAGTGTTTTATTAGTTGGGCCGGTAGGCTGTATTGGGCCCAATCAAAGTAGCATTGCTTTAGTGGCTAGTTCGGGCAGTGCAGGTGCAGGGTCTAATGGTTCCGGTGTTTCCGCAACATGCCCTAGTACTGGTACTGCAGGTGTGGGTGATGTCTTAGCGACTAAGACTTTTGTAAATTCTAGCGGTGCGATTGCTACGGGTACTATGACCAACCACGCCGCGTTTGATTTAACGGGAAGTTTTTCTGGCGCTGGTTACGTGTCGAGTTTTACAGGGCTTGCCGCATCGGCAGTGTGTTCTACTACGAGTCTTTTGGGTAGTGCTGGCACGGCGACTTGTGTCACACCTAACCCTTTTACGATCACGCCGGCGGGGGCCGCTGCTGGTGCGACGATCGCGTTGACGTCTACTGAAATGGTTAAGATTGTAACCCTAGCAAATAGCTTGGGCTCGGGTGTGGCATCAGGTGTGTTGAGTTTGACGGGCGCCGATGCCGCTAGTTTTCAGTTAATTGCTGGGCCCGGAGCGGTGCAGTTGGGCGCCAATATTGGGGTGAGTCTTGGTGCTGCAAATACCGCGAAAATTGCAGTGGTGCGGATTGCTGGTTGGAATGGTGCGTTAAGTGCCAATCTAACTGTAACAAGTCTTACGGGCACCGCCAATCGTGCCATTACGGCAGTGGCCGCGACCACCCACACGCATTCATGGTTGCGTGCCGATGCTTTGACTGCCTCGGATGGCGATGCGATTGCGTCGTGAACAGATAGTGGCCCCAATAATAATCCGGTGACGCAGGCTATTGGTGCGCGGCAAGCTATTTACAAAACCAATGTGATCAACGGTCGACCGGTTCTGCGTTTTGATGGCGCTGCACAACAGCGCTATCGTGGTTCTTTGGCGGCTACGGCGATTCCGTGGTCCATGTATATTGTGCACCAGTCGCATCATACCTCATCAGGGTATCTGGGTGGATGGGTGATTGACGGGCAAGATGGGTGGATTGATGCGTCGTTTACCAAGTCTACCACAGCTAATGGACTGTATTTTGTCGGTAATAACGGAACGAGCGCAACGCTCAGTATCGGTGGTGCGGCCGTGTCACCGGGCGGTGGGTTTCGTATCGCTGCGGTTGAATTAACGGGTGATAACACTAGTTACACGGGCACGCTTTATGTTGATAGCGCTGTTGTGGCAGGCCCAACTATATCTGATGGTACGTTTAGTAATTTAACGCGTTATCTTCAAGTAGGTTGTGAAGAAGGAACAGCGACCGTATGGGGCTGTATCTATGGCGACATCGCCGAAGTCATCACCTTCAGCCCAAGCCTTTCAAATGATGAACG
>CAZYPH010000072.1:0-11529 GCA_964649095.1 uncultured Oligoflexia bacterium
TATATCTTGTGGAATAAATCCGAATAAAAATTCAAATTTATAGCGATGGAACCACATTGTGCGTGCATCAGGACCAGCGAGTGGGGCGGTAAAAAAAGATATCCAGAGATTGGGAAATAATACGAAGCAGAGCAACAAACTTCGGTAGGCACGGAAGCCATGTCGAGACACGCTTCGCGCGTATTTCCAGCACACGACAACAAAACCAATCAAACTAAGGGGCACCCAAACATTATAAATTTTATTGAGGGGCATCGAGAGTAACCAACTTATTAACCACAATCCCCAGCCCGTAACAAAGGCGCCACTGAGTATGCGCATAGGTAAACTAAGTCCGGACAAAAATGCGGTTGCCCCTATCCAGCAAATAACGGCGAGGCCCATGCGTAGCCATCGCTGCCAGAATACGGATTGTTCCTGCGGCACTATAGTTGGCGCTAGCGGGTGGGGGCCTATCATATGCACAGTTTCAAAGTCGCGCACGTATTTTAGATTTTCTTTACTGACATACGTTTTAGGCAATGCAGAGGCGACGACCTCGGGCTCCCATACGTGGTCTGAAAGTGGAATATAAAAATAATGTTTTACAGATCGTGTCTGGTGAATCACTGAGCGCAGCCAGGGCTCTAAGTGACTATCGAATGGTAAATCGGGTTTGTTCCAGTCGCCTATAAACTCTTTCCATTGATAGATAGATTGAGCGACTACTTTATGTGGAGTGCGTAATGAGGGGTTCGCGATTAACGTGCCAATAAATGCGGGAAGTATTAGCGATAGAAATAATAGAATCGAATTTTTATGCATGGCGTATGTCCGATGCACTAAGAAGTAACACTGCGTTTAAGTGGTGCGCCTTATTTTTTTGACGTGTTGAAATACAAAACCCTACTTTTATTTGAGTAGGTATCACTTGTGCCGCAACCAAAACAGGCAGTGCCTATTAATAGTCCATGATCAGGGTGAAAGTCGGCACTCAGAATGCCGCTTGGGGCCTCGAACCCATACCGCTGTCGTAGTATGGGTTGCCCATTCTGAATCGTATATTCATGCGCTTCGAAGTGGCCGGCGTTCTCGGGCATCGAGTCGAACCAAATCAAACCATTCTCAGTGCGTACGTGGGGTAATTGGTAGGCGCTGACTTGAGTTTGTTGTCTGATCACTTGAATTGATTTTGTGACGTTGGAATACCAACTCAACTGATTACCGCACGTACTGTGATTAGAGAGTAAGAAGGCGCCGTCTGGGTGCGCTATGATTTGTTGAACGCACTGCGTTTTTGTCGAGGTCACTAGTTCGATATTATTTTTGTCAATTTTATATATATATAATTTTGAATTTAATTTGTTGTCGTTTTTATCAAGAATATAAACAAACGAAGTTGCCTGAGACAAAGCGCTGGGTTCAAAGTCGAGGGCCTGTTTAATTAAGTAATTTAAATTTTTTGACTTGAGGTCGAAGACATAAAGATTTCGGTGCGTTGTAATCGCCGTAAAAAAGTGATCCTGCACGTCGAAGTAAAGATTCTCTTCATGAGCGTTGCTAAAAGTTATCGTTTGCGCAGGTGTCGCGAATGTTTCTTCGAGATGGTGGTATACCAGACCTGGTTGCGCGTCATCATCGTTGATTAAGATAATACCTGAAGATTATCTTGGCGTGACATAACCATCGGACTGGTGTGTTATTTCAAGTTTGTGTAACTGGTTTTTCGTTTGAAGTTTATAGTGCCTAAATAACCCATCATAGGTGTTAATAACAAGTGTTTGGTCGCCACAGGCCATAGCCTTTGTGGTGTTGCTGAGCATGGTGCTAGCCAAGATCTCTTGAGATTTTAAATCAATTACGCGTAACCAGTTCTGACCACGATGTTCTCGTGATGTGGTCACCCATGCTATAGGTTTTCTGCGATTATTGTCTAAGCACAGGTACGAGAGGTGTCCTGGAACGGCGATAGTGGCATAAGTATTTGTCGATGGAGAGTTAACTACGTCCTCTCTTGTCTCATGGATCGTTTGTTGATGTGGACTTGAATGCGAGCATCCCAAAAAAATCATCCAAGCGGTTATCGTAATGAGGTTTAGAACAGAGTGTATTTGGTCGTTGGGAATTTTTTGCTTATCGATATATTGCAACGTTTGCATGTTACCATTGTTTGAGAAGTGACTAGCGTATTTCAATAGATAGTTTTTAATATATAAAGATAAATTTATATGAAAATTGCCATTCTGTCGCGCAACCGCCAATTGTTCTCAATTCAGCGCCTATTGCGCGAAGCAAAAACTCTCAAATTACCCGTAGAAGTTGTCGATCCATTAGACTGTCAAATATTAGTCGCTAAACACCGTAACACCATGTTTCTGCACGACAAGCCGTTTCCGGATGTCGACATTGTCATTCCACGCATTGGTACGTCGATTACAGAATATGGGTTGGCGGTGGTGCGTCAGTTTGAAGCGATGGGTGTAAAAGTATTGAATAGTTCGCGTGGTATTGCCGATTCACGCGACAAACTAAAATGCTCTCAAATACTGGCGCAGCGGGGCTTTGATGTACCGGTGACGATGTTAATGCGTGGCGGAAAATCCTGTCGTTTTGCAATTCATAAAGTACATGGCACGCCCGTTGTGATGAAGCTTATCGAGGGCACTCAAGGTGTGGGTGTGATGTTGTTAGAGTCGGCGGCGTCGGCCGAGTCTGTTTTAGATACGATGTGGGGCTTAAACCAAGACGTGATTATTCAGCAGTACATTGCCGAAAGCGCTGGCCGCGACATTCGTGCGTTAGTCATTGGTGATCAGGTTGTTGCAGCGATGCGCCGGCAAGCGCGCGAAGGTGAGTTTCGATCGAACATCCATCGCGGAGGCGAGGGTGTGCCGATTGAATTAAAAGATGCCTATAAACGCATTGCGGTGCAGGCGGCGAAAGCAGTGGGTTTAAGTATTGCGGGTGTGGATATGCTCGAGTCTCTGAGTGGTCCGAAAGTAATCGAAGTCAATTCATCACCGGGGTTTGAGGGTATTGAAGAGGCTACCGGACTCAATATCGCGCGTTTAATTTTACAACACGCCTCGAATGTCGCGCGTGGTCGTAAGTCGCGATTAAAACCTGTGAAACTCACACGTCGTAGCAGCGTCACTAGGCGCGTAACCACCAGCCGGCGAAGTGGGCCTTCTAAACGTGGATAGCTCTATTTCCTCTTGCGGTACATATCGAGAAAGACCTCTAACGTCAGGCAGCCATAACTTTTCTTTAAGAGCATGGTTGTGACTTGATGTCGCAGTTCGTCTTTAATGGCGGACGCATACCGATTGACGACAACGGTGTCGCCCGTTCTTAGAAACGCCATGTATTCTGCCACAATGCCTTCCACAAATTCTTCTTGAGACTCGGTGTCATCGTGAAAGTCATAGAGATGTTTTTCAAAAATTTTGTAGAGTGTGCGCAGTTTTAAGTCGCGGTTGGGTGTGTGGTCGTCAGCTGTTTTAGCAAGGGCCTCATCGCTAGTTGTGCTGACCAGTGCTTCAATATTTGCTGGTTTGATTGGCATACCAATGTTTCGGCCTTTTGAATGGAATGCTTTAGTGAGAAATAATGCGCCCGTATGTCGCCTAACTATCTGAATTTAAATAAGATAAATTCCTGACTAATTTGATCATTTTGGTTTTGCGGTTTTTTGATTCTCTGTGTTATAAATAGCTGCCTGAAATTGATCTCAATTTAGAAAAGTTGTGAGGACCCATTTATATGCAGTTTGGAAATGTAAAACGTACTTTTAATGTTTTGGCTAAGGTGTGTTTTTATAGCCTTCAAGCCCTTCCTATTATGGTGCCTACTTTGGCATCGCAGGCGTGGGCGCAGGAGGCGGCTGCACCTGAGGCAGCGCCTGAGCCATTTCGTTTTCGAGTATTGAGTCAAGGCATTCCTCCCGAGATCGTGCCCCCGACTCCTTTAGTTTGTAATGTCATTATTCATAGCGAGCATGCTTGGTCGCAGTGTCGTGGTAGTGGCGAGATGCAGGCACGTATAGCTCAAGCACGTCGTGTCGGTGCCGCCAATTCACAAACACGACGTGAAGCCATTTCTAATGCAATGTATCAAGTTGAGCAGGATTGTTATTTGCGTTCAGTTGTTACCGCTACCAACGCCTACTCTCCGGCCGATCGGGCGCAGTTGCGGATGGTGCATCGCATTGTCGGCCCAGAAATGGCACCAGCCGGTGATGATGCTGATGCTAGTGCCCACCATTTGGTTCAGTTAGAAGACAATCAACAAAGTGGGCAGGCTGTACTGCGTTTTCGTTATTCCAATGCGGATCGCGAGGTACGGTTTGATATTTCGCGCCGTCGGGAGTTGAGAAATGGGGAATTGGTTCCGACTGAGCTCCTAAATGGACCTGACTCTTTGCATTTTATTCAAGCAACTATTGATACCGATAGTACGCTTAGTTTGATTCAGAGTGGGGGCGCTGAGCGGCCAGGTTATCTATTGTCACAGTCGACTACTAATCCGGTTGTTTTTTCGAATGGCCAACAAATGGTGCTGCAAAACCACCCTGCGTTGACAGGAATGTTGGCGCGTTCTCAGCAGGCGGCGTTGGGTGTTTTTAATCGACACGGGGTAGATGTTTCTGGAGGGTTTGCGGACCGCTCCTCTAGACACGGTACCATTACCTTCCAGTCTAATTATTTGGAATTTGCTTTGTATGCCAATCCACTGGAATCAAGACGAGCCATTGAGCAGGACCCAACTATTACGCGCCCATTATCGGCAATCGATAATCGCCGTTTGTTAACCGGGCGCCTGGTTTGCCATGGTTTTTTTGACGGCAGATTTAACAGCATGGGCGGAACTAACTGACTCTAACCCCCGTATTGAATTAATCCGTAACTTGCCTTACCACCCTTTGCGGAAATGGAATTTCAATTTTCATTTCCGCAAAGCGTTTATAAAGCGCCTTAATAAAGGCGTGTTTCAGTAGACCGCCATCGGTTACGTGTTTGGCGCGTAAAATTACAGTAAATAAAATTCCAGAATCTCCAAACGTGTGAAAGCGAACTAGTGGCGTAATGCCCTCGACACCGCCGTTGGTGTCTCGTGACACTGCTGTGCCCACTTCAATAGCCAATGTTTCTACGACGTCTAAATCGGTGCCGTAAGCCACGGAACATTCAATCGTGAGAGACATCTCTCGCGATGGCATATCAAAATTCGTAACCTGCGCTGTCGCCAACTTTGAATTTGGAATGACTAGCAAATTATTATTCATCAAACGGATGCGCGTGTTGCGCCACCCAATTTTTTCGATGGTGCCGGCCAATCCTTGTTCAATCTGAATGTAGTCGCCCATGCGCACAGGCCGATCGACTAAAATATAAATACCGCTAAAAAAATTCGAAAGCGTGTCTTGTAGTGCCAGTGCTACAGCTAACGACCCTACTCCCAGCGATGCCAAAATGGGCGTTATCGAAATGCCAAACGTGTCGATAATAATTAAGGCGCCCGTTAAAATCGAAAGCGTACGGCAGGCGACCGCTAGGGCCGAGCGCCCCTGTTTTGAGAGGTCTTTTAAAAAACGATCCTGCGAAAAAAGAAAACGTATTAGGTAGTCGGCCGTAATCATGCCGGCGATAATAAACAGCGTTTTGAGGCTCGTATCAATTTTAAGTTCTGTACGCAGCAGTGGCGGAAAAAAAGGTTCGGCTGCTGCTAGAGCGATTACTAACGTTAACAATCGAGAAGGCACGTTGAGGCACTGTACGAGAGCGTCATCCCAATCAACTTTTGTGGTGGCAGTCCATTTTATGAGACTCCGCCACAGTATTTTTCTCAAGACCAAAGCGATGGCCCAGCTCGCGATAAATACAAGCAGGGCATACAGCATGGGGGGGACGCTAATTTTTTCGGTCAAATAAATCCAATCGCCAAAATGTGCCATAGGTTTCTGAAAATAGGTCGATGATAAAATTAGCGCAACACCTTAAAGATCCTAGAAAATAATGTTTTACTGCAATGCAGGTGAAAAGAGACAGGTGAATAGTATGAATCGACCGCTTTCTAGTAGTGTTTCGTCCGATGCCAAAAAATTATTCGAGCATTATGTAAAACCACACGCGCATGCGCCGGAATGGTTAAGTGTTCGCGAAGTTTTTGAGCAGACCGACCAGTATGTGGTGACTGATGATTTGCCAAGAGATGTGAGTGCGCATTCTACACACGGCGTGATGGTCGAAGCCTTGTGTAATGGTCAAATAGGTTATGCTGCTACAGCAGATATTTCGTTTGAGGGCTTACAGAAGGCTTTTGAACGTGCAATTCATTCTGCGCAGCAAGCAAGTACATATAAATTATTTACTATATTGAAAACCGATAGGCGTGCATTAAGCACGAAGTATAGTACTCCCGTGCAGATACCATTTGCTGCGATGTCACCCGCTGAAATTATAGATCGTTTGCGAAGTACGACGACACATATCAATATGTCTCCGGCATTTATTCGACGTTCGGCCATCGCCCGTCTTGTGCGTAACGATGTGCGTTTGTTGAGTTCTGATGGTCTCGATGTCACGCAATCGTTTTCATTTATCAGTACTGACGTAGAGGTTACGGGGCGTTCAAATAAAGACAACGATATTCAAACACGCACCATGGCTGGTTTGCGTGGGCAGTCGCGACAAGGTGGGCTCGAATTTTTTGACCATGATGCCTTTTTAAAGAGCGCCATGCTCGTCGCAGAGCAGACGTTAGAGCTATTATCAGCAGATGATTGTCCCAACGAAATCTGCGATCTTATTTTAATGCCCGATCAGATGATGCTTCAAATTCATGAAAGCATTGGGCATCCGCTAGAAATCGATCGTATTTTAGGCGATGAACGCAACTATGCGGGGTGGTCGTTTATTAAGCCGTCTGATTTTGGCACACTTCAGTATGGTTCACCGTTAATGAATGTAACGTTTGATCCTACGCCGTCGACGGAGTTTGCCTCTTATGCCGTCGATGATGTCGGTACTCCGGCTGAAAAAAAATATCTTATCAAAGATGGTCTACTCGTGGCTGGTTTGGGTGGTGTGGATAGTCAGAAACGTTCGGGATTGCCAGGTGTCGCTAATCAGCGAGCCTCTTCATGGAACCGCCCACCGATTGATCGTATGGCCAATATCAATTTAGAGTTAGGTACGTCGACACTTGAACAAATGATCGCCTCCGTCGAGCGGGGCGTGATCATGCGTTCTAATAAATCGTGGTCGATTGATGATTTTCGAAACAAATTCCAATTTGGCTGTGAGTACGGCCAATTGATTGAAAACGGAAAAGTCACGAAGACATTAAAAAATCCAAACTACCGCGGTGTGACGAATCCATTTTGGAATTCTTTAGCAATGGTGGGCGACGCGTCGACGTTTGGCGTTTACGGCACGCCTTATTGCGGCAAGGGTGAACCCAATCAAGCGATTCGTGTGGGGCATAGTAGTCCCGCATGTTTATTTAAGAACATTGAAGTCTTTGGAGCTCGATAGTGAATACCAATCAAACCTATTTTAAAGCCCTAGCAGCGCATCTGCGAGCCTCAATTGAAACAGGCACAGAACATTTCTATTTTTATTTGATAGGCGAGGATACAAAATACATCCGCTTT
The DNA here is from genome assembly GCA_964649095.1 of uncultured Oligoflexia bacterium. Lineage (GTDB taxonomy): Bacteria > Bdellovibrionota > UBA1018 > UBA1018 > UBA923 > CAZYPH01. The sequence goes on from CAZYPH010000072.1 coordinate 7,634, forward strand.
TCACAGTCTAAAGTTCGGCAAATTGGAGATGTGTATGAGTGGGTTGCCGAACTTACTTTCTTGTCGCAACACGCCGATGGTGGTTGGTGCCGGGTGCTACGCACAGTGTCGCTCTCCGGCAAACGCGAAGACGATTTAGCGCGGTTAGATACTTGTTTGGGTCAGGTACGAGAGGCAGTAGCCGGGTTGCCCGCAGACCCGTACGTGCGTGTGCCCGCTCAGCCAACGCAGAGTGAGTTTGAGGGGCGGCGGTCGAGCGATTCTGTTGCACCGGAAGTAATTGATAACGCATTTCAGGGTTGTGATGCCGCCGGTATCTTGGCTTCAGGTCTCATGGTTCGGGCCATGTGTGATTCTGTGGGCTCGTTTCATTATTTTGATACGGCGTCGTTTTCTATAGATTATTCTATATATAATCAGCAGCAGCGTGCGGTGAAAGGGCTTTTTAGTGGTGACGTGTTTGATGAAAGTAAGTTTAAACATGAAGTCGCGCGTGACATCGCGAATCTAGAGATTATGGGTCGACCATCCGTGTCGTTAAACCGCGGTAAGTACCGTGTCTATCTTTCACCTGATGCGGTAGCGAGTCTGATTCGTATGTTGTCGTGGGGTGGTGTTAGCGAGTACGCGATTCAGAAAGGTGAAAGTCCTTTAAGGCATTGTCGTTCTGGCGAACGGTCATTTTCAAAATATTTTAATTTAGAGGAAGATTTTTCCCTAGGAGTAGCGCCGCGATTTAATGGGTATGGTGAAGTAGCCCCTGAAAATCTACTTGTATTTAATCAAGGCCAGCTCCACAATTCACTTATAAACGCTCGCTCGGCATCGGAGTTTAAATTGGTATCAAATGGTGCCAGTGATGCTGAAGTGTTGCGGTCGCCTCGTTTAAGAGTTTCTCCTGAGGCGCCGGTATTTGCAGTCGAAAATACTTTAAGAAAATTAGATACCGGAATTTATATATCAAATTTACATTATCTAAATTGGAGTGATCAAAAAGCTGGTCGCGTAACGGGGTTGACGCGTTTTGCTTGTTTTACCGTGGAGTCAGGGCAGGCTAAGGCACCGATTGAAACGATGCGATTTGATATCAATTTGTTCGATGTTTTTGGAACTGATTTAGAGGCTTTTACCGATTCTGGAGTGTTATTAACCGAGACCGGAACTTATGACTATCGGCAACTGGGCGGTAGTTATGCTCATGGTGCGATAGTAAATAATTTTCATTTTACGTTGTAAGGCACTATGCGATTAACGTTTGAGCAAGCGAGGTCCCTTCTAAATACAGCAAGCACTATCGCGATCTCGACCCACCTAATGCCTGATGGTGATGGGTTAGGGGCCGAGATCGCGTTGAGCCATTATTTAGAAAATCTCGATAAGGCGGTAACGATTATCAATCCCGATGCCTGTCCGCAACGGTATCAATTTTTAGATGCTAAAAATAAAATGCGTGTGTGGAATAGTGCTCTATCGTCGTCAGAACAGCAGTTGCCACAGAGTTTAGATGTCGCCGTAATTGTCGATACGCATGAAGCTGCCCGAATTGGGCCTGTGTTTGCGTATTTTAAGCAAGTGGCAAAAAAGATTTTGGTATTGGACCACCATCCTGTTCTTAATTGGCCTGCGTTAGATTTGTCGCAGGTCGATTATGTGGTCGATGAACAGTCGTCGTCTATTGGTGAACTACTCTATCGATTGTTTATGTCGGACAGTAATTCTGCGGCGCACTTAACAAAAGAAGTCGCACTGGGTCTTTATGTATCGATTATGACCGATACCAATTCCTTTCGATATTCTAGAACGACGGCGTTGTCGCACAGAATTACAGCCGATTTGATCGAGTTTGGTATTCAGCCCGAAGAAATTTACCAAGCGATCTATTCAACAAAATCGATTGAACACTTGAAGTTAATTGGTGAAGTGTTGGCTGGAGTACAAGAGGTGAATACAGACCATGGAAGTTACGCCTGGGTTGAAATTACGCGGCCATTGCGACAGAAGTTTTCTGCCACTAGTGACGACACGCAGACGATTGTGAACTTTCTATTGATGATTAAATCAGCCGCTGTTTTAGGTTTGCTGCGCGAAGAAGACGATGGGCGCATTAAAGTAAGTTTGAAGTCCAAGGGTGTGTGCCCCGTCAGCGGTATCGCCAAAGAGTTTGGCGGTGGTGGGCACGAATTTGCTTCGGGCTTTACGTCCACATTGAGTTTAGACGATATTCGAAAAAAATTATCCACACGCATCGTGTTGGAACTTAATAAATTAGGAGGGTAACGTGAGCACTCAAATTGAAGTTAGAGGTCTCTCAAAATATTACAACGATCGAGTCGCTGTAGATAATCTCAGTTTCTCGGTATCTCAGGGTGAAGTGTTAGGTTTTTTGGGGCCAAACGGTGCCGGTAAATCGACTACCATGAAAATGCTTACGTGTTTTTTGCCGCCCTCAAGTGGCAGCGCATCGGTAGCTGGTTTTGATATTTACGATAATCCTTTAGAAGTAAAACGTAACTTAGGCTATTTGCCCGAAAATCCGCCAGTGTACCGCGATATGGTGGTGTCGGACTATTTAGATTTTGCTGCCAGTATTCATGGCGTGCCCTCAACCAAACGCAAACAAGCGGTACAGCGCGCGGTTGAAAAATGTAATCTGGGTGATGTGCGTAAACGTTTAATTGGTAATCTGTCGAAAGGTTATCGGCAACGCGTAGGTATTGCTCAGGCGATTGTACATGATCCGCAAGTATTGATTTTAGATGAACCGACGGTGGGGCTCGATCCCAAACAAATTATTGAGATCCGTGATTTGATTAAATCCTTGGCTGGTAATCACACGATAGTGTTGAGCACGCATATATTACCCGAAGTCGAGGCTACGTGTAATCGCGTGTTGATTATCAACAAAGGTAAAATGGTGGCCTCAAATACTTTGGGTCAGATTGCGATGGATTTGCGCGGTGCAGACTCTATTTTGGTAAAATATTTAGGCGACGCTAAAGTACTTGAGAGCGCGTTACAGGGCGTCTCCGGTTTATCACCAGCACAGATTCAGGGCACCGTGGTCGACCGCGAGGGTTTATCGGTCACACGTATTAAGTTATCAGGGCAAACCAAAGTGGAAGCAGTACATGAGTATCAAGCAGCGATTGCAGCAGCGGCCATTCGTAGTGGTGTAAAGCTTGTAGAATTGCATCGCGACAATTTAAGCCTTGAACAAATATTCGTTCAGCTTACGACTCAAGGGTAATGGGAGAGATCATTATGCAATCACCAATCAATTCTAATACATTCTTTATTTGGCGGCGCGAGCTGCGTTCCTACTTTATGTCTCCAATCGCTTACGTAATGGCCACGACGTTTTTTGTGATCATTGCATGGATGTTTTTTGCCATATTTTCTCAGTTCGGCATGTACGTTCAAATGGGTGGCGCCATGGGCGGTGGTCGTGGTGCATCCGTGATGGATCAGGTTATTCGTCCATTGTTTGGAAACATCAACGTCATCATTATGTTTATTACGCCTTTTATAACGTTGCGCCTGTTTGCCGAAGAGCGTCGTAATAATACGATTGAGTTATTGTTTTGCTCGCCCGTCTCTTGGTGGCAGATGGTGTTAGGAAAGTATTTGGCCGCCTTTACTACGGTCATTGGCATTGTCTGCATTACGGTGGTCATGCCGCTTTTGATTTCTTGGGTGGTGCCGTTAGACTGGGGTGTGTTGTTTTCGATTATTTTGGGAACCACGTTGATGATCGGTGTGTATGTCGCGGTTGGGGCCTTCGCCTCATCGTTGACGGAAAACCCGTTAATTGCGGGGTTTTTAGCAATGTTTTTGAATCTATTGCTTTGGATTATCAACTGGGCGGCGGGCTCGGCCAGTGGCACAGCATGGTCCGA
>CAZYPH010000073.1:0-11467 GCA_964649095.1 uncultured Oligoflexia bacterium
TTCGCGAGGGTGGCCGTACCGTCGGCGCCGGCGTTATTGCTGAAATCTTGGAGTAATTTTTCACTCAGAAAAGTGAGTGGTTTAATCTTAAACTAAAATTCTAGGGGAAAATACGTTTGCCTTTTAGTCAAAGGTTAAGTAGTTTCCCCTATTACTTTTAATAATATTTTTACCAGTCAATAGACTGTAAATAAGTCTCCAGAAGACAGGAATTTTTATGCGAGTTATTATTTCTCTCGATTGTTCTACATGTAAGCGCAAAAACTACTCAACCACCAAGAATAAGACAAAAACCCCTGATAAGTTAGAGTTTAAAAAGTACTGCAAGTTTTGCAAATCACATACAGTCCACAAAGAGGGTAAGTAATTCTGTATTTTGGTCTGAGTCTAGGTTATCAAAAAGTGTATTTAATAAACTATATGTAGGCCAGTAGCTCTAATGGCTAGAGCGGCGGATTCCAAATCCGTAGGTTGTGGGTTCGAGTCCCTCCTGGCCTGCCATATTTTAAAGAGTTAGCGTTTTCAGTATTAATCACTCTACAGGCATTATTTGAAAAATTTTGGGGATAAATTTTGTGAGTAATACACATATTGATAGTGCGAGCCAGCAGCGACAAGAGAAGTTCCTGCTCGCTGTTTACATCGGCGCAGCCCTCCTAGCCGGAGGACTTATTTCGGCTTTCGCTTTAAAGGGGGTCGCGGCTTTTGATTTGGAATCAAAAGTTCAAAATATCGAACTAATTGTTCGTGTGCTTGGAGTTGTGTTAGGGATTGCTGTCTTTGTAGGTTTACGAAGAAATAATTCAGTGAACAGTTATCTTGAGTCAGTGGCGATTGAATTTTTAGAGAAAGTGACTTGGCCTACCTGGAAGGAAACTTGGGTCACGGCTCTGGTTTCTATAGTTTTTGTGGTTATTGTGGGCCTTATTCTATCAATATTTGATTGGGTTTTTGCTGGCCTCGTAACGGGCCTGATACAGTTTTTGCAGCGAACCCTTTCTTAAACAAGTGTACTTGGTAGCAGGTAATTTATGATGGTTATTAATTCAGTAGCTGGGCAGTTAAGTACTCTAGAAGAGGAAGCAGATTCAGAATCTCCTTTGTCCGATTCAGTAGTGGATGAAGGCCTACCCTTTGCTTGGTATGTCGTGCATACGTACTCAGGTTATGAGCACAAAGCCAAGACTTCCCTAGAAGATCGTATTAAAAACCTCAAGCAGGCCAAGTTGTTTAAGGAAATTGTGGTACCAGAGGAAAGCGTTGTTGAGCTGGTCAAAGGACAAAAACGAACAACGAAACGCCGTTTTTTTCCAGGATATATTTTAGTACACATGGTTCTTAATGAAGAAACGTGGCATACGGTAAAAGAGACACCTAAAATTACCGGGTTTGTTGGAGACAAAATTAGGCCTGTTCCTATTTCAGAGGCCGAAGTTCAACGAATGACAAATCGAATCGCAGAAGGTCAAATTCGGCCAAAACATCGTATTTCTTTCAGCGAGGGTGAATCGGTTCGTGTCGTTGATGGCCCATTCTCCAATTTCAATGGTACGGTTGAGGATGTTAATCCAGATAAGGGCAAGGTAAAGGTGTTGGTTTCCATTTTCGGCCGCTCTACGCCGGTAGAGTTAGATTTTATTCAGGTTGAAAAAGTATAGATACACAGGTAAAGAAGGGATCTTCAAATTATGGCAAAAAAAGTAACAGGTTTTATTAAATTACAAATAGCAGGCGGTCAGGCGAATCCATCCCCTCCAGTAGGACCAGCATTGGGCCAACGCGGTGTGAATATTATGGAGTTTTGTAAGGCGTTTAACGCAAAAACGCAGGATCAGAAAGGTACGATTATACCAGTAGTAATTACTGTATACTCTGATCGTTCTTTTACCTTCATTACAAAAACACCACCAGCCTCGGTCTTACTATTGAAAGCTAGCGGGGCAGCAAAGGGTTCAGGGGTGCCTAACAAAACTAAAGTAGGTAAAGTAACGCCAGCACAGGTAAAAGAAATTGCAACTCTCAAAATGCCAGATTTAACTGCGGCAAGTATTGAAGCAGCTATGCGGGAGATTGAAGGGTCAGCAAGGTCAATGGGCGTTACAGTTAACGCTTAATTATTATAAAAAGTGGCAGAATTACTTTGGTAATTCGTTATGACCACAAGTGAGGTTCAAATTGTCTGAAAATATTCAATCTATAGATCAGAATCAAAGCAATAAAGAGTTAACAAAAAAAGGCGGAGCATTGTCTTCGCGGCATGGTAAGAAATACCTTGCAGCAGCTGCAAAAGTGGATCCAGCTAAACGCTACTCCGTTACCGAAGCGCTTGATTTAATCACTCAAATCTCATTCGCGAAATTTGATGAAACGATTGAGGCTGTATTTAATCTTGGTGTTGACCCTAAACATGCTGATCAAATGGTGCGTGGAGCAATTTCTTTGCCACACGGAACTGGTAAAACCGCAAAAGTTTTGGTTTTTGCAAAAGGTGACAAGGCAAAAGAGGCTGAAGCAGCGGGAGCCGATTTCGTAGGGGCTGAGGATTTAATAGAGAAGGTCGCCACTGGTTGGATTGATTTTGATAAAGCCATTGCGACTCCAGACATGATGGGAGCGATTGCAAAAGTTGCACGAGTGTTAGGACCCCGTGGTTTAATGCCAAACCCAAAACTAGGCACCGTAACATTTGATGTTGCAAAGGCTGTTTCCGAGCAGAAACAAGGAAAAGTGGAGTATCGTACTGAGAAGACCGGCATTATCCATGTTGGTATTGGCAAGAAATCATTTGGTACAAAAAAATTAGCAGATAATTTTTCGGCATTGCTCGCGGTACTTCTAAAGAGCAAACCACAAACTAGTAAGGGGACTTATGTGAGAAATATCACTTTGTCCGCAACTATGAGTCCTGGCGTACCAGTAGATATTGCAGTCGCCATGGCTAAATCAGAGTAAGAATTGAGAATCGAATGAATAGACAAGATAAAGCCGCAGAGATTGCCTCTCTCGAAGAGAATTTTAAATCAGCAAACGCAATTTTTTTCGCAGATTATAAGGGATTAACAGTCGAGCAGATCACTAGTTTGCGTAAGCAGTTGCGTAGTGCGGGTAAGACAAAAGTTAAAGTTGTTAAAAATAATTTAGCCCGAATAGCAGTTAAAAAAGCAGGTTTGGGTGAACCAGTGGAGAAGCTTCTCGATACCGTTGTAGGGCCTACAATGGTAACGTTTTCCTACGGTGATCCGGCAGCAGTTGCAAAAGCTTTGCATCGGTTTGCATCAGAAGTGCAAGTCTTTGCTTTGAAGGATAGTATTCTTGAAGAGCAGCCCGTTAGTGTCTCAGATATCGAGGCATTGTCGAAGCTTCCGTCAAGAGAAGTGCTATTGTCAAAATTACTGTCTACGTTCAATGCGCCAATTACCAACTTTGTTGGGGTGTTAGCCGCAGTGCCGCGTAGCGCAGTACAGGTTTTGTCAGCAATTGAAAAAAAGAAGAGTGCATAGAAATTTCCCATTTAATTATTAAGTGGACTTTGGAGGTAAGATGTCTACAGCAGTAACTAAAGAAGCAGTTATTACATATATTGAAAACATGTCAGTGTTGGAATTGTCCAAACTGGTGAAAGAGTTGGAAGAAAAATTTGGTGTTAGTGCCGCGGCTCCAGTAGCTATGGTTGCTGGTCCAGCAGCTGGCGGTGAAGCCGCTGTTGCTAAAACTGAATTTACAGTTGTTCTAGCAGCTGCAGGTGAGAAAAAGATTAACGTAATTAAAGAAGTGCGAGCGATTACTGGACTTGGCTTGAAAGAAGCTAAAGACTTAGTGGAAGGCGCACCGAAAGTATTGAAAGAAGCGGTTTCAAAAGCTGATGCTGATGAAATTAAAAAGAAGCTTGAAGCTGAAGGCGCTAAAGTCGATATTAAGTAGTTCTCGTTGTATTCTAGATGATTACCCCAGTGATCAGAACAAAGTGCTGAGTGCACTCTGTTCTGACTGGGGTTTTTTGTGTTTTAGTTCCCAAAAAGTTTTCTGCCCAGTTTAATTGAACTCATATTCTTGAAAGTAGCCCGGAGGGTTTTGATGGCCTCTCTTTTTTCGTCCAATCGTCGTACACGTAAAGATTTCGCTGAGGTAAAGGCCCCAGTAAGCATCCCCGATCTAATTGAACTTCAGAAACGCTCGTATGATTTGTTTCTCCAGAAAGATATTCCGCCGGTAAAACGCGAGCTTTTGGGCCTACAGGCTGTATTTAAATCGGTTTTTCCAATCGAAGATTTTAATAAAACGGCTTCTTTAGAGTTTGAGAGTTATACATTAGAGAATCCTAAGTATGACGTCTTAGAGTGTCGTCAGCGCGGTATGACTTATGCCGCCCCCTTAAAAGTTACGGTCCGTTTAGTGGTTTTTGATGTTGAAGAGGGTGTCGCAGCCTCACGTAATATTCGGGATATTAAGGAACAAGAAGTTTATCTCGGTGAGATTCCTTTGATGACAGATAGTGGGTCTTTTATCATCAACGGCACCGAACGTGTAATTGTGAGTCAGCTGCATCGTTCACCAGGTGTGATTTTTGATCATGATCAGGGTAAGAGTCACTCAAGTGGAAAGATTCTTTATTCGGCGCGCTTAATTCCTCATCGTGGTTCATGGCTTGATTTTGAATTCGACCATAAAGATATTGTTTTTGCCCGTATAGATCGTAAGCGGAAGATGCCTGCTACCGTAGTCCTTCGCGCATTGGGTTATTCAACTCAAGACTTATTAAAGTTTTTCTATAAGACAGAATTGATTGAGATTAAGGACGGCTCTTTTTTTAAAGATTTAGATTTTGATATTCTTTCGGGGCAACGTGCCGACGAGGACTTGCTACATCCAAAAACGGGTGAAGTATTAGTTCGAAAGAATCGAAAATTTACCAAGGCCGTTATTGAGAAGATACAAAAGTCGGGTATTAAGAGTATCGAAATCCCTCGTGAATCGATTGTTGGGCGCATTTTGTCCGATGATGTGGTTGATGAACAGACCGGGGAGGTTGTCGTCGAAGTTAATACCGACTTAACCGAATCACACCTTAAAGAATTTGCAGCTCGTGGTATTTCATCCTTTAGGACTATCTTCACCGATAATTTAACGAATGGTCCATTTATTCGGGACACCTTGTTAATTGATAAAGTGAACAGTCCTGAAGAGGCTTTAATCGAAATTTATAAACGGATGCGTCCAGGTGATCCACCAACTCTAGATGCAGCAAGACAGTTATTTGAGAATTTATTCTTTAACTCAGACCGCTACGATTTGTCGCGAGTGGGGCGTCTAAAATTAAATTATAAATTCCCGCAAAATGGCATTAGCCCAGCGGTAACCGTGTTGACCAATGCTGATATTATGGAAACCGTGAAATATCTGTGTGAGTTGAATAACGGGCGGGGCGTGATTGATGACATTGATCATTTAGGTAATCGCCGAGTTCGAGCTGTTGGTGAGTTGATTGAAAACCAGTATCGTATCGGTTTGGTGCGTATGGAGCGCGCCATTCGCGAGCGAATGAGTATTCAAGAGATCGAAACGTTGATGCCGCACGATCTAATAAATCAAAAGCCGGTTTCAGCGGTCGTAAAAGAATTTTTTGGTTCGAGTCAGTTATCGCAATTTATGGATCAAACAAATCCATTGTCTGAAATCACCCACAAGCGCCGCTTGTCAGCTTTAGGGCCAGGTGGTTTGACGCGCGAGAGAGCTGGATTTGAAGTGCGAGACGTTCATCCCACCCACTATGGTCGTATTTGTCCGATTGAGACTCCAGAGGGTCCGAATATCGGTTTGATTGCCTCTCTGTCAACCTTCGCCCGGGTCAATGAATTTGGGTTTATTGAAACTCCTTATCGGCCAGTGCAGGAGAGAAAGGTCGTAGACGAGATCCGCTATTTTAGTGCAACTGAAGAAGAGAACAAAGTAATCGCTCAGGTTGAGTCTCACGTTTTACGGCAAATGCATTTTGAGGGTGCGAAGAGCGCTCCTGCTCGTCGTAAGGGTGAGTTTGCTCTAGTGAATCCCGATGAAATTGAATTGATGGATGTTAGTCCAAATCAGCTAGTGTCAATTGCTGCGTCGTTGATCCCATTCTTAGAGCACGACGATGCAAACAGGGCCTTGATGGGTTCGAACATGCAACGCCAGGCTGTTCCTTTATTGAGAACTTCAGCCCCTTTGGTAGGTACTGGTATTGAAGGCATTGTAGCGCGTGACAGCGGCGCAATTGTTACCAGTCGGTATGATGGCGAAGTAATAATGGTCGACGGAGCCAAAGTTGTTGTTCGCACTAGTGGTAAAAAGGATAAGGCGAATGGATCTGATGTCGAAATCTATAATTTGGTTAAACATCAAAGGTCCAATCAAAATACCTGTATTAATCAGCGACCTGTGGTGAGTGTCGGCGATAAAGTTAAGGCTGGTGATCCGCTTGCAGACGGTCCAGCTACGGATACGGGGGAGCTAGCGCTTGGTCAAAATGTCTTAGTCGCATTCATGCCATGGCAAGGCTACAACTTCGAGGATTCAATTCTGATTAGCGAACGTCTTATTCAGCAAGATAGCTTTACCTCAGTGCATATTGAGGAGTTTGAATGCGTGTCCCGGGATACGAAACTTGGTAAAGAAGAAGTGACCCGAGACATTCCAAATGTAGGTGAAGAGGGACTTAAGGACCTTGATGAGAGCGGGATCATCCGTATTGGCGCTGAAGTTAAGCCAGGCGATATTCTGGTCGGTAAGGTTACACCAAAAGGTGAAACTCAGTTATCGCCAGAAGAAAAATTGCTTAGAGCAATTTTTGGTGAAAAGGCGGGGGACGTTCGAGATACTTCGTTGCGTGTGCCGTCAGGTATTTATGGAACTGTTATTAATGCTCAGGTTTTTGCTCGAGAGGGTACTGAGCAGGATGAACGGAGCCGTCAGATTTTGGAGGCAGAAATCGTTCGTATTCGCCGTGATGAAAAGATTGAGTTGGACTCAATTAAATTTACCACACGAGGCGAAGTACTGAAGGTTCTAAAGGGACACCAAACGACGGGAAAATTGTTATCAGAGGATGGTTCATTAGAGTTATTGAAAAAAGGCCAAGAACTTACCTCGGATGTTCTAGCAGAGATCCCATTTGAGTTATTACCCTATGTCCCTGTAGAGGACGCAGCGGAACAAAAAGTAACAGCCTTAATGAGGGCTGCCCGTGAAAAAATTGACTTAGTCAAAGCTGTTTTTAAGGAAAAGACAGATCGTCTAAAGCGCGGAGACGAGTTACCTCCTGGTGTTATTAAGATGGTGAAGGTTTACATTGCAATCAAGCGTCGCTTGAGTGTGGGTGATAAAATGGCCGGTCGCCATGGTAACAAAGGGGTAATCTCTAGAGTGGTTCCTATTGAGGACATGCCTTATTTAGCTGATGGTCGTCCCGTCGATATGGTACTTAATCCCTTGGGGGTTCCATCTAGGATGAACATTGGCCAGATTTTGGAGGTCATGTTGGGTTGGTCTGCCATCGGAATAGCTGAAAAACTAGAAAATTATATGAATCAATTTGATTTAGATAATCTTCGAAAAATGTTGAAGCGTGTTTATAACACGCCAGAGATCGCAAAGATTATTGATTCGGCGAGCGAAAGTGAATTGAAGAGGGTCGTATCGGCAGTCAAGGGCGGTATCCATTTTGCGAGTCCTGTCTTTGATGGTGCGACAGAGTCAGAAATTCACGAGATGTTGCAGCTAGCAGAGCTTCCGACACGAGGACAGACTACTTTGTTTGATGGCACAACCGGGGAAGCCTTTTCAGAGGATGTCACCGTGGGTGTTATGTACATGTTAAAGCTCCACCACTTTGTTGAAGAAAAAATACTTGCGCGTAGCATTGGGCCATATTCTTTGGTTACTCAGCAGCCACTGGGTGGTAAAGCGCAGTTTGGCGGTCAACGACTAGGGGAGATGGAGGTTTGGGCACTTGAGGCTTATGGTGCTGCTCACACGCTTCAGGAAATGCTAACCGTAAAATCAGATGATGTGACTGGTCGGAATCGAATGTACGAGGCTATTGTTAAGGGCGAGCATGTCTTGGAACCAGGTTTACCGGAGTCTTTCAACGTTTTGGTGAAAGAGCTTCAGAGCTTGGCTCTAAATGTCGAATTAATCGAAGACAAACAAGAATAGGATACACACGTGAAAGACTTATTGAATTTTTTTGATAAACCCAAAGACCCGTTGAGTTTTACTGGTATTCGTATCTCGTTAGCCTCGCCGGAAAAGATACGGGAATGGTCTTTTGGAGAAGTAAAGAAGCCAGAGACTATCAATTACCGCACTTTTAAGCCCGAGAGAGATGGCTTGTTTTGCGCTAAAATCTTTGGACCAGTAAAAGACTATGAGTGTAACTGCGGTAAATATAAGCGCATGAAGCACCGTGGTGTAGTTTGTGAAAAATGTGGGGTCGAGGTTATCCAATCGAAAGTGCGTCGAGAACGATTGGGTCATATTGAGCTTGCGACTCCGGTTGCACACATTTGGTTTTTGCGATCATTGCCCTCACGTATCGGAGCTCTACTTGATATAACTCTAAAGGAGTTGGAGAAAGTACTTTATTGTGAGGCTTATATCGTACTTGATCCGGGTAACTCCGGTCTGGAAGAGTTTACTGTTCTAAGTGAAGACAAATACGCGCAGCTTCTGAAAGATAACGTCACGTTTACAGCAGGTCTTGGTGGTGATGCGGTGCGTGATGCGCTTAAGAAGATTGATATTGATTTGTTAGCGCGGCATCTGCGCAAAGAAATGCGTGCCACGACCTCCGAGGCTTCCAAAGCTAAACTCGCAAAACGATTGAAAGTGGTAGAGGCTTTTAAAGACAGTGATAACCGCCCTGAGTGGATGATGCTTGAGGTGATTCCTGTGATCCCGCCGGAATTGCGTCCCTTGGTTCCTTTGGACGGGGGCCGCTTTGCAACTTCCGATCTGAACGATTTATACAGGCGGGTTATTAATAGGAATAACAGGCTGAGGCGGCTGATTGAGTTAAGTGCTCCTGAGATTATTATTCGAAACGAAAAACGCATGATGCAAGAGGCCGTTGATGCCTTGTTCGATAATGGCCGCCGAGGTAAGACTTTTACCGGTCCAAGCAAGCGCCCATTGCGTTCTCTTTCTGACATGTTGAAGGGTAAGCAGGGAAGGTTTCGCCAGAATTTATTAGGTAAGCGGGTGGACTATTCCGGCCGATCCGTAATTGTTGTTGGTCCTGAACTACGCCTTCATCAGTGTGGATTACCAAAGCAAATGGCGTTGGAGTTATTCAAACCGTTTATTTATAACAAACTCTCTGAATATGGCTTTGTCACTACCATTAAAAGCGCGAAGAAGATGGTGGAGCGTCAGAGGCAGGAGGTTTGGGATATTTTAGATGAGGTTGTGAAGGAACATCCGGTTCTGTTGAACAGGGCTCCAACCTTGCATCGATTGGGTATTCAGGCATTTGAGCCTGTTTTGATCGAGGGTAAGGCGATTCAATTGCATCCGTTGGTATGTTCGGCATTTAATGCGGATTTTGACGGCGACCAAATGGCCGTCCACGTGCCGTTATCGATCGAAGCGCAGATCGAAGCTCGCGTACTAATGATGTCGACTAATAATATTCTTTCACCTGCTCACGGTAAGCCTATCATTGTACCTTCACAGGATATTGTGTTGGGGCTTTATTATATGACTCGTGAACGTCCTTTTGCAAAGGGGGAGGGCATGGTATTCGCGTCTCCCGCAGAAGTGTCGTTTGCCTATGCTAACGATAAGGTAGCTTTGCAGGCCAAAATTCGCTGTCGGGTGCAGGGTAAGATAAGAGAAACAACGGTGGGCCGTGTATTATTGAGTGAAGTGATCCCAGCTCAACTGCCGTTTCATTTGTATGATCGGGTATTAGATAAAAAACAGATTGCTGAGCTCATTGACCAGTGTTTCAGGCTTGCTGGCAATAAGCAGACCGTCCTTCTTGCAGATCAAATCATGTCGACTGGTTTTAAAATGGCAACTCGGGCGGGTATTTCAATTTGTGTTGATGACATGTTAATGCCTGTTGAGAAGAATGAGTTTATATCTAAGGCTTATGCTCAAGTTAGTGAAATTGAGCACCAATATGTTGATGGACTAATCACTGATGGTGAGCGCTATAACAAGGTAATTGATATCTGGGCGCAGACTTCAGAACATATTGCCTCAGCGATGATGAAGAAGCTAAGTTCTCAGAAAATGACAGGGCCGTCCGGACAAGAAGTGGAGATTCCATCATTTAATGGGATCTTCATGATGGCCGATTCCGGGGCGCGTGGTAGTAATGCCCAGATTCGGCAGTTGGCAGGAATGCGCGGTCTGATGGCTAAACCATCCGGGGAAATTATTGAGACACCGATTACTGCAAATTTTAGAGAAGGTCTCAGTGTACTTCAGTACTTTATTTCTACTCACGGAGCTCGTAAGGGTCTAGCTGATACGGCTCTCAAGACAGCAAACTCAGGTTATTTAACCCGTCGTTTGGTCGATGTATCTCAAGATGTCATAGTTCGTGAGTTCGACTGTGGAACTAAGGATGGGATATTTGTCGCCGCCCTCATCGAGGGTGGGGAAATTATTGAACGCATGGGCGATCGTATTTTAGGTCGAGTTGCGTTAGACGATGTCATTGATCCAATTACCAGTGACATTATTGTTCCAGCCAATGGTGAAATCGATGAAGAGAAAGTGCAGAAGATTGAAAATTCTGGGCTTGATCGTGTAAAGATTCGATCGGTTCTTACATGTCAGAGTGAGGACGGTACGTGCTCACTGTGTTATGGACGTGATTTAGCAAGAGGTCGTATGGTGAGCCTAGGAGAGGCTGTTGGGGTGATTGCGGCACAGTCTATTGGTGAGCCAGGAACACAGCTTACGATGCGTACATTCCATATCGGCGGTACCGCTTCACGTCGGGCAGAGCAATCTACTTTGGAGGCTAAAACAAAGGGACGCGTTAAGTTTATTAACGTTCATACGGTGTCCAATAAAGACAAGCATTTGATTGTGATGAATCGAATGGGTGAATTAGTTGTCTTGGATGATAATGGTCGTGAGCGTGAGCGTTATGGTTTAACTTATGGTGCTAGGTTGTTGGTTGCTGACGGTACCGTAGTTGAGAAGAATGTTGTGATGGCTGAGTGGGATCCATACTCAACACCAATCATAACCGAGGCTACAGGTGTTATTAGGTTCGAAGACATCGAAGAAGGTGTGACTATGCAGGAGCAGGTGGACCCTGTGACTGGACTCTCGCACAAGGTAATCGTCGACTCAAAATCTAGTGATAAGCGGCCAAAGGTATTGGTAAAAGATAGTAACGGAGAAACTTTAACAATTCCAGGAAGTTCACGGGTTGCTCGCTACATGATTCCGGTTGGGGCCAACGTAGTTA
>CAZYPH010000074.1:0-11443 GCA_964649095.1 uncultured Oligoflexia bacterium
TCGGGGAAATAACGTTCTAGGCAAATTTAGTGATGGAATTTAAGCTGATTTTAAGCTGTTTCTAAGAATTTAAATAAATAGTGTTTAGATTTTAGACAGTACTATCTATCAACCGTATCGGCATGTTTTGCCGGTAACTTGAGGGAAATTTACTTCAGCAGAGCCAGTATTTTACAACGGCCTGACGTTTCGATATGAGTATGGGCATCTTGTTCAAGATATCCTCCTCGAAACCCTTCGTCGGTCTCATAGTTAAATGGATATAACGAATCTTTCCTAAAGATTAATTCCAGGTTCGATTCCTGGTGAGACCACCAGCAGGTGTTATTGTAGAAATGAAAATTTGGAGTGTCCGAGCCGGTGCTGCTTATCCCGATGGTTATAAATACTCGCGATGAAGGTGAAGAAAGTACAAATACAGATTAAGTCTCTTGGGGATGCTTTAGATGAGTAAGGAGAAAGCGCCTCAGTCGATTTATGAACTTGCTAAGCTTTTGAACCGTGACTTTAAGAACGTGTTGCTACCCGGCAAAACCCACCATGATCGTTTCGAGTCTTCATCTTGCCCTGGCAGATCTGGGATGGTATCCTGGATCTGCCAAATATGTGGATTAAAAGAGATTTAGATACAATATGGACCCAGCCTAGTCTGCCAGTGCGGATTATTCAGGGATTACGTCAGTCGGGCAAAACTAGTTTTTTAGAGCACGTGGCGCCATTGGCTGAAGTGGCGCGTTTAGACGATTTGGCCGAACGTCGATTGGCTCAGGATGATCCCGCCTTGTTTTTTCAAAGCCATGCAGGGCGGCCATTAATTATCGACGAGGCCCAGTATGCCCCGAATCTGTTTCCTGAAATCAAGGCTCAGGTCGACGCTGCCAGAAAACGGCGTCGGCAACACCCTGAGTCTACCGCGCCTGCCAAGTCTATCGGGCGCAATCCGAGTCCAACCATGGCGCCGATGTTTTTATTATCAGGGTCGAATCAAACGCTTGTACACGCCGAGGTGCGCGAGACGTTGGCGGGGCGAGCGGCGTTTTATAAACTGCACACGCTTTCGATTCGCGAGATTCTGCGCGTTCGCCCTGATTATGCGGTTTTTGAGTATTTTTTGCGTGGAGGTTGGCCCGAGCTTCACGTCGATACTGCGCTCTCCGAACGCGATTTTTTGAACGACTATATCTCGACATTTTTAGAAAAAGACATTGCCCGTTCGGCTGGAATTGCCAAGCTGGGCGCGTTTGAACGGGCGTTAGGTTTGTTGGCGGCGCGCACCGGGCAGCAGCTGAATGTCGCCGAGCTGGCAGGGCAGGTCGGTGTGGATGCGACCACGCTAAAGGGGTGGGTATCGGTGTTGGAGCAGAATCTTGTCGTCGGGGTTTTGCAGCCTTATTTTTCAAATCTCAGTAAACGTCTGGTGAAAACACCAAAAATATATTTCCTAGAGCCGTCGCTAGCCAGCCGCCTTCAGGGTTGGACTACGCTTGAGCCGCTATTAAAAAGCCCCTCGGTCGGAGGTCTCTTTGAGACCCTGGTTTACGGTGAAATTGTGCGAACAATAGACCACAGCCGCGCCAGTGCGGAGCTGTATTACTTACGCACGCGCGATGGCGATGAAATAGATTTTTTAGTGATCGGCCCAAATGGGCGGCATTTGCTGTTGGAGGCGAAGCTCGCTGTGCAAGCCACTTCATCGGTTCAAGTACCCAAGGAGTTCGCCAAGATACTACCCGTTGTAACACCCCTTTGGGTCGTGACTGCGGGCGGCCGCTCTCGCAAGCTTTCGACAGATTGTGAGTGTGTACCGATTCAAGAGCTGGCGGATCGGTTGGAGGGGTGGGTGAGCGACTAATTAACCAATCTTTCGGTCAAATATGCCCGCTGCAACCATCTTTTTTACTTCGCTGATATTGACCAGTTGATCTGTCACATACAAGTGCAGGATGTGCGCAATCAACGTCTGGTAGGGCATGCCCGACTTTTCTGCCATGACACGAATAGCATCCATATCGCTTTCATTCATACGAATGTTGGCGCGTTGGCTCTTGAGTTCTCGTAATGTTTCAGAGGCAGTGGTTTTAAGTTTTTCTTGTTCCTCGATCGACGGTCGTTTTAGTTTTTTGTAATCAAGTTTATCTTCGATGCTTTGCTCGTAAGGATTTAACTTCATTTTCTCTGCATTGTATTGTTTTGCCATAGTTTACCTCTTGAATTTTCTTGAAGGGAACACCGTGATTAACCAGCGTACGTCGCCTCGGATCTCGTACGGAATAACATAAGGATAGTCGCGAATGAGCGTTACATAGGTATCCATTGTATGCCAAATGTGTGCATATCTCAACTGGCTACTTAAGGTTCTGTAATTATTGGTTTTTCCGTGGGCCTGTCGTATTATCAAGCCTGGAGCCAAACTAATGAATAATAAAAACAATATTCGGCTAGCTACTGAGAATAGGCTCCAAATAGCGCGGTCTCGTCTGGCGTGCAGTTACGACAAAGTAAAACGCCTGTCCGCGCAGTTTAGTCTGTTGGACGATGATAGCTTGGAAACCTGGGAGAGTTTTGCCTCACGATTTTCGCGACTGACGGATATTTTTTTGAGTCGCTATTTGAGGGTACGCATTTTAGAGGTTGAGCCTGCATTTCGTGGCACGTTTCGCGATGCGATTGATCAAGCCGAGAAGCTGAGCATTGTTACCAATGCCGATAAGTGGTTCTCCATTCGAGAATTACGAAACAAAGCAGCACACGACTACGACGACGATGATGTTGAGGCTTTCTATAGGTCGATTCTAGTTGAGACTCCATTTGTGATGGTTGAGTTGGAGCGCGTTTTAGCTGGGCGGGTTTAAGATGCGTTTAGCGCCAGAAATTGTTTCGGCTATTATTGGTGTTCTTAATATATATAAATCTGATTATATAAAAATTCTATTATACGGCAGCCGAGTCGACGATGCTAAGCGTGGCGGGGATATCGACTTGGCGTGGGTGTTTCCGGATGGTTATGATGTGTTTGCGTTAAAAGTGATCAGCCACCGCATATTAGGTGCCTTAAAATCACACCCGCTTATCGGCGATCGAAAGATCGACCTTCGCATTTTAACGCTTTCTGATTGTTTAAAGCCTTTTTATGCAGAGGCGCTGCGTGACGCTGTAGATTTGAGCTGCGACCATAAATAACAATTATTTATTTATCTTCGGACTCTCTTTTTGCGTAGAGCGCTCGACGGCGTTGTAGTTCGCGTACGAGTTCGCCAAACGTGGCCTCTAAAAATGCTTTTCTATCAATGGCGCGTTGCTGCTTTCTGGCTACGTGGGCTGGAAATTCATTGAGTACTTCTTTGATTAATTTAATTTTTTTCTGGTACGCTTCGTCGTCCATTTTAGAGGGTTCCTTTTAGAAAGTGTTCCACAACTGCTTGCCGTTGTTCAGTTGGTATCAAATATACAAAAAACTATATAGACTAAGCCGCCGTGCTGAGCTCCAGGTCTTAAGGGTGCGATGTGGCGGGATCTAAAAATTTTTACATCCCTAAAACGACACCCCCACACGGTGGATGTGGTCTAATAGGTCGGTATTAGTAATTTGGTGTAGCAGCGATAGGTCTACTTTGTAGGGTAGCATGAGGTCGTCGATTTGTGATTCGATGGTTAGCATTTGCGTTAGGGTGAGGGTAGGGGCATCGAGAGTTAGATCAATATCCGAGCCCGGGCGATAATTGCCTTTGGCGCGCGATCCGTACAAAAGCACTTTGTTTATTTCGGGATATTGCTGAAAAATCGCTCGTAAAGCCGTCACGATGTGTGAAGGCAGACCAAATAATTGTTGTTTAGTCATGGTCAACAAAGTCTTTCATAGTGTCTTGAAAGCTTAAAAAGGCCGCCATGTATTCTTCGGTAATTTTATGAACAATCTCTTCAGCAATATTCTGATTGTAGGTGTGAGAGGTTTGATTGCGGCTACGGATCATCTCCATCCATACAGCGCCATTTTCGGCAAGTAGGCCACGGGTAGAGGCTTCTCGTGTAGCGTCGCGTGAGCCTGTGATGAGAGTGGCTGCTCCTTGATGTGCGAAGTAGTCTTTTAAAACATTCCAAGCCAATTCATGGGTAAACTCAAACGCTTGTATTAGGCCTAGTTTCTCTAAATCAGTGAGTGGACGCTGTTTAGCAAGATCGACGGCTGTTTGTAGTTGCGTCAATGCAGCATTAAAATTCTGAAACCGTTGTTTCCAGCGGATGTCTTGAGTTTTGTTAGAGTGCGGCATGACTATTACTTGTTAGCGTAGTGTGTATTGAATTTGGTGGGTTTGACTAAAAGAGTTCCATCGACCCATTCAGGTTAAGTTACCGGAGCAGTTTAGGCCAGACTATCTTGCGGGAGGGCGAGCAGCCGACTCGGTTCGAATACTTACGTAAAACTCTGGGCGAATGGAGCCACCACCGTTAGATGCGGCGTCAAGGCAGCGAGGCCTTCGGTTTGTTCTGTCAGGTACGCCAGTGCTGGGGTCATAGTTATTCGTGTTGAGGTGGCAGAATACTCTGTTGTTGTTGTCCTTTAGAACTGCAATCGCTTCTCGCGCCGGTGGTGACAATGTCATTTCGAAAGGAGTGGTATTGGTATCGCCGTTCGTTGTCATGGCCTTTGCTAAGCCACCACACGTAAGAGTCGATCGACTGCCAGCAGGTACCCACCGTTCGTAGGCGGTCTGCTGGCAAAGGTGTTGGAGTAGGTGCAGGCTGGCACGGTTATCGGTTTGGGCGTTGAGGGTGGGCTGTGTGGTGTTAGCTGTAACGTCGCTACGTAACGCAGCGGTATTGGTGGTGCCAGCAGTTATACTCACCGTACAGGTCTGCGTGCAGAGGTAGGCTGTGGTCGTCAACGACGGAGTTGTTTGCTGAGCTAAAATTGGAATCTGATGAACAGCGCGGTTTAAGAGTCTGGCCAGCGGCTCGGCGTTCAGCTGGTTGTTGTCAGCTGAGCACATGAATTCAGCCTCTCCAGTTTGAGGCGTGATAGGGCGACGCCTGACTAGCTCTTGCCAAGCCGCTAGTCTGCCTTCGCGCAGCCAATTGGGCGGCGTATTGTTGTGTGTGCGATAGTAGTGAAGGAGCGCGATTACGTCTCTTTGGTTGTTTTCCGTCAAGTTGTTACAGGTATCTATAAGTTGATTAGGGGTGGGGAGCTGAATTGTTATGGATGGGTCGTTGTAAGGTTGATGTCGGTAAGGTTGGGTGTCGACAGCGATATCCGGCAATGTAATCGCGACCGGCGCTGGTGGGCTACTAGCTGCGGGGGCTGGATTGGCGGCGACGACGGGCTGGGCGGCTGGTCTGGCGGCAGGGGGGCTTGTGGTGACGGCTGGAGGTGGTGTTGGGGCTGCTGCGCGAGGGGTTGTTAGTTGGGGGGCTGTGACTATCTGTGTGGGCGGTTGTGGAGGCGTTGCTGCGGTTGTTCCTGAAGTGGGACTTGCTGGCGCTTGGGGTGCTGCTGCGGGTGCGCGAGTAGGCGTTGGACCCGCGGCTGGTGTTGCTGAGGCGGCTGCGACCGGAGCAGGCGAGGGTGGTGCGGTTACGCTAGGATTAGGTGCCGGTGTTGCGGGTGTCGCGGCCGTGGCCACGGCAGTAGGCGTTACTGGGGCTGTGCTTGTGGTTGTAGCGGGGGCTGCTGGAGTCACTGGAGCGGCGCCAGAGACCTCGTTAGTAGCGCTTGGGAACACCACTTCAAATTCCGGTTCGGGATTTGTGACATCGAGTTGTAGGCAGCGGATGGCATTTGGGTTTGTATCGTTAAATGGCTTTAATCGGCAGGTGATGGTTGTAGGTGCAGTAGGCGCCAGTGTCCGCACACTAGCAGGTATTGTGACTTGGAATTGGCGCTGATTCGCAGGTAGGTTCTCGATAGTACTGCAGGGGAACGGGCGATTTGGATTGGAATCAGAAGCGTCTGCAATCAAAATGGCGTGCGCTTGCTTGCGGCAATAATGTTGGAATAGGGTGTTCGTCTGGGCGGCTTCAATTGGTGCGTCCATGGGGTTTTCATCGAGAATTCCGGTAAGCAAACGGGGTGGGGTGCCAGTGGGGCAGTTTAAGTGGCACGCTCGGACAGCGGTGCTGCCGTTGATCTGAGTTACTAGCGGCACTTCGTTGCTGGTTCCTAGTAGCGCGTCAATATCGTTGGTTTGAAGTGTGTTATTTTTACAGATGAGATCTAGAGGTTGCGTGGTGGCATTGATGGTGATGCCGTTAATTAGGTTATTCCAGGCTCGGGTCCGAGTGGTGTCCCCCCCAAACCACCCTGGTAGCTGCGCCGGATGGAGTCGTTGGAATTCTAAAAGTGCAATAATTTGATTGTTGGTCCTGTTAGCGTAAGATTGACAAGCCTGAGAGGCTGCTTGCTCAGTGTTAGGCATGAAAAATGATAAGGGAGAAGCTTGTGCCTCAACGAGCTCGTTAGGCCGAATAGGGTTTGCGCCTGACGCCGATGCCCCTGCGGGTGCTACGGCTGGACTTGCTACAGGTGCTGCCGGGGGCGGCGCGGCTGTTGGATCAGACGTTGTATTGGCCTGGCCTGCTGGCATTCGTAGAAAGTAGATGCCGTTTGGTATGTGACCTGCACCCTCGTCTGGGTTTGTTGCTACCGTTAGAGGGACGGGTGTTGTTGCTGGCGGTGTTGCTGGTGGTGGCGCAGTGAAAACAACAGCGGTGGTGTTTTCTGCATTATGCGTAAGGCTTGTACGGCTCGCGTCATCAATCGCCCGCGTTTCACCCCGCGTGTAAAACGCCAAACATTGCGGTGGAGTAGTGGCGGCCAGGCTTGTGCCTTCGCCGCTACACGCGCAGCGGACGGTGCAGTTGTAATCTAAAATTTGGCCAGAGGTTTCGCCAAGGAGGCTGATGGTTCGTTCTGGGCCCGCTGAGTAGTAGGTGTGGTTTTCTTGTTGTGCGGCAGTGGCGCTGGCGGTCCCATTGCAAGCCGTGCGACTTAACGTCTCAGGCCCCGCCACTCCACGCAGACAGGCTTTGGCGACTAGGCTAAAACGGCCGTTGTTCGGCTGTTGGAATTCGTAGTAGGTCTGGTCGTTGTTGATGGCCGCTGCGAGTGCTGGGCCTGCTGTCGGAAATCGATTTGCCGTGGCTAGAGCGGGCTGCGTCTGTCCGCGATAAGTCGCCTCAGGCGACCAGCAGCGTTTGTCGCCACACATGCAGCGCATCTGGCAGCCGATTTCGACGGTGTATTGGCCTTGGGTTACCGATGCGGGAAAGGTTTGTGGATTTTCCGTGCGTAAGTCGAGGTCGAAACGACCATTATTGGGTGCCCTACAGCGACTTTCAAAAACACTATCTGGAACCGTGAATCGGCTGGCGAGGGTTTGGCATGCTGGGTTTTGGGCTCTGATTGCCGCTTCAATAGCTTCGCGGCGGGTGGTTAATCGCTCTGCGGTCGCATTTGCGAACGTTGTGAGACCCGTTTCGCCGTCAGCGCTGCCTTGGGGCGTGACCCTGCCTTGCGGCTCTGTGGTTGGTGTTTGAGTTCCTGTTCCTGGTGCCCCTTGCTGGGCGCCTTCATGTTGTACTGGTGTCGCTTCGACTCGAGGCGTCACAACGGGCGTTGGAACTGGCGCTTGTCCCTCACTAGTCGGGGCCGGCCCACTCGGTGGGCTTGTAGCTGGGGTATTGGTGGCGCTAGGATTAGTGCCGGGCGTTGCTGTCAATGTGAGGCTATTAGGGGTCATCGTGCAACCAGCGGGCAATGACTCACTAGCAGGAATTGTTCGGGCAGTGTTTAATGAATTGCGTCGACTAGATGGTCCTCTTATTCTTAGGTACGTGGGTTGCATGGGTCCCGTGTCTCTACAGTTCAGAATCTCGTGACGAAACACTCGGCTGCTCTCTAAAACAATTCGGGCACGGTCGATCGCGGCCATGCGATGGGGTGCTCCCGTTGCTGGCCGATCCGTACAAAGAAACTGTAAGGATGACCGTAATGCATTTTCACTATTAATGCTGACCTCATCCGTCCGTAGATAAGGTGTTCCTGGCCACGTTGCGCCCGGTTGCCAGCGACTACCTTCTATTGCCTTCGTTGCTAAAAATACACCAAAGGCTTCGTTGGAGTGGTCGTATTGGGGTGTGGAATTGCTCGTAGGCCCATTCACCAGGTTAGAATTCAAGCATGGTCCACAGTGTGGGCGCTGGGGGTTATGGTTGGGGTTAACGCGCATAGGATCTGTTGTATTGGCCCCGGTCGAACCGACCGCACCAAACGGCACGCTCGCAATCGTCGGCAACACATGGGTCTGTGCTGTTGGATTTGCTGCGCCCGGCAAAAACCGTCGAGCCGTACAGGTGCGCAGCGATTGCAGCAGTGGTCGCATACTTAGCGGTTGTTGCGCGTCATTACTACGACTACGCACGCGCGGATTCAAAAAAGTCCCATCCAACGCACACGTATCAATCGTTTTACCCATCGCCATGGCCATGAAGCCGAGTGCTGCAGGAGCGTTACCCATCAGCAAAACACCGGGGCAGGGGACTACTGTCTGGCGCACACGCCCATTTTCAAAGCGCCGTATAAATGCCACGTTGGCTTGTGCGCCGATACAATGGCGGGCAGCCTGGTCTGCGTAGTCGCGATCGTTTGGAAACTGCAACTCGCCGATCATTTGTTTTAAACGAGCAAACGTGGCGTTGTGATCACGTTGTTGATCGCCGCCCGTTGTTGGGGCCGTTGATTGGCGCAGTTGCTCAACGTGTTGGGTCATCGACGCTTGTAAATCTAAAAACTGTTGCCTTAAGTGCCCGAGGGGTGTGATGCCCTGAATGGCCTGCGGTCGAGTCCCAGAGCGGCCATTGGCGGGCTGGCCAAGGAGTCGCCGGATGCGTGCTACGGAGCGGTTGTGGTAGTAGACATCTCGCGCAGATTCTGCGCTGGGCACCGAAGGTGCTGGGCCAGCGTTGGTTGCGTTGATCCATGCAGTAGTCCGTGTGCCGACATCATTGTTAATAGTGGTGCGCATTGAAGAAGAGCACGCATACCGAATCAACGCCTCGGGCGAAGAGCAGTGGTCTCCGCCGCCGTTAGCGTTTGGGACGGTCGCGGTTCCAAACATCGGCAGCGCAGTTTCGACGCGGTAGTTGCACGAGTTGGGCGGTGTGCCATTGTTGGTACCTCGTTGATCGGTCTCGTTTTCGCTTGATGCTGGCGATTGTGGCACACTTTGCCCCCAAGCCCACCGACTATCCCCACCCAGGGTCACTAGAGTCGCACTGAGTCCGATGGCCACCGCCGTAAAAGCAGCCCAAGAACGGCTACTAACAGCGTTGTGTTTAGAGTGGCTCATAACTCACCTCGCAGGGCTCGGTAGGCGTTGAGGCCGGCTCGTGAGCCGTAGCCGGTTTCTAAAGCTGTTTCGAAGGCGTTTCTGAAGTGGAAGCTTACGGCATCAAACGTAGCGTCACCAATGCAGATGCGTTTGGCGTCGATTTCGTGAAAGTGTTGCCTAGTGCGGTTTTGTGGTTCGGTCAACATGGCCGAGGCTAGGGCTAGGCACTCCACCGCGTGGCGGTTATCGCGAGTGCGGGCCTCGAAATAGGCTTGATCGAGCTGCGATAGTATAATGGGTGCCAGCTCACGACAGGCTTCGGGCGCCCAAGTGTGGCGGTGCGTGGCGCCGCCCTCGTTGACAGCTACAACAAGGCTGCGTTTAGCGCCGGTCTCATACGTAATGGTCACGGTAGACTGCGTGGCCGGTACGGCCTGTTCGTGCGTCATAGAAAGCGTTAGAGTAAACGACTTGTCGCAAATGCGCGTGTCTAAAGTCTTGCGCACCAGCTGGGCTGTTGGTGCTGTTGGTATGGTTGTGCGATTGTTTGCGGGCGTTGTGTTTTGCGACGACGGCGCCCCTATCGAGGCCGGCCTACGTGCCGCCGTAGTTGAAGGGTTTACCCCTTGAGGTCTTAACTGCCCCAATGTGCCAGGCGCCGCAGTGTTTGCCGGAGTATTGCACGCCAACGGCCCAAAAAACGTGAGGGCCGTGCAGAGTAATAAATAAGACGTCACTGTGCTAGCGGTGCCAGCGGTGCTACCGGCGCTAGCGTTAGCACGGTGCAAGGCTCGCGGATGTTTCGGAGCTGGGGCAGTTTTCTGGTCAATCATCGGCCGATTCCTTTTTTTAAATGCAGGGCTGCCTACTCTCAGGCAGCCCTATTTAAAAGCCGCATCGGTTGGTTTTATCGGGGGCTTGATGGGTAGAAAGGTTCTACTAGTTTCGGCGACCGTCGTGAATGGTTTAGTCCTCGTCGTCATTGCCTGTTGTGGAGTTGCCATCCACGCGGGTCGTTCCTGCATCTCTTCTTTCACCCCTTGTAGTGCCAAGTCGAAAGCCGCCACCGAAAATTGCAGTGATATTTAATTGTCGGGCATCGCCATTATCCGTTGTTACGGCAGGGTCAGCACGCAAGCCAGCTGAGCCTGTAGTGTCGAATCGAAATTGTATAAAGGCGTAGAGTCCTCGCAATGCAAGAGAGGTTGGGTTTAGTCGGATGGTATTGTCGCTTTCTATCCGAAAACCGTCATTTGCAGCGAGCCAATCAAAACAGGTGCGTGAATCTGCTTCGATTTGGAGTCGCCCAGCGGTGACAATGCCCGATATGTTTGCGCAGGCGAACAGTCCAAACGATCCTGCTGGTCGATCGGCGCCTGTTATTGCTGCTTGACGAGGATCGCTGGTTAGGCTGCCTAATACGCCGCCTGCGAAGGCAATGTGAATCATGTCACGTCCAAGGGTCCGCTCGCCCGTCCTTTGGTTCTCTCGGCTAGGTGATCCGTCCGGGGCTCGGCCCTCACGAAAGAATAACCGTAAGGCACCGCCCAGCCGCAAATCCATCTGACCGCGGTCGCCTGAGTTTGCCCTTCCGTTCATTCGATTTTCAAACTCCAGTCTCGTGCCGACAAAAGCCCCAGCGCCGAAATTGGGAAGGATGTTGTGGTGGCTGCCAAAGTAGGTGCTGCCATCTACTCTGATGCCTACGCGTTGCTCCGTAAGACTGCCGCTTAGTATACCTCGAAGTCTCGTGCCTACCGGATTCTGGTAGCCAACGCCGATAGTGCCCGTGGAAGGTGTTGCAGTTGTTTCTCCGTCACCACTTTCCCGCGTAACACCGACCCCACCTTCGACATAACCCTAGGTACTTGGGTCACGGATTTGTCGAGTGGAGGTGCTTCCGGTGGGGGCTGGCGCAGTTTGTTGATCTTGCTCTCTCGGAGCCGGTGCAGTCGTGCCGCTGGATATCGTTGGCGCGGGAGCCGGGTTTGCAGGACTCCCTCCGACGTAAGTTATGGTGCGTCGTGGTCGTTGGCCTGGTTGCCGTCCTGTTTGGCTATGTGCAGGGGTGTCTCATAAAAGCAGCCGCGTCATTTGTTATTAGTTAGAGTGCTTTA
>CAZYPH010000075.1:0-5654 GCA_964649095.1 uncultured Oligoflexia bacterium
CGATCTTCGCCTCCATAAGCCCCTGCGGCATAGGCGGGTACGGTGTTTGGGGCGTACGGCCGGGTTGCTGCCACGCGGCCAGCCACGGCGCTACGACTCGGGCCATACGGGCCTGGGTTAGTGCGATGGTATATTGGTTGCTAATGGGTTCTACGGTGACGGTACGCACTTGTGGTGTGGAGCTAGTAGCCGCTTGAGGCCGCGCGGCCGCACCAATCAAACCCAAATGGGCCAACACACTGCCGGCGGCGGCCGTGGCGACCGGTGATTGGGTTAACGCAAAAAATGCCCGCGTAGCGAGTTGGCCGGCGCTGGCTAGGGCACCACAGGCGGCGCCATAAGCGCCTGCAGCAAAACCTACAGCGCCGACACCGGCACCGGCTACTAATGCGCGTGAGGTCGCCTGTGCTTGATAGTCGCGCTGCAAACACCCCACATAACGCATGCGGTGGCACGCAGAGACCATAAGATTCGCCATCAGCGCGCTGCGGCCCTCGCCGTGCGCGCGGAAGGCTTCTAAGAGTTTATTCTGCGTATGTCTAAGCTCCGTCGGAATCGCACGCTGAGAAAGAAAACCAGTAGCGTCGGCAAGCCAAGCGAATACGCGGTCGCGGCTACCAGTATGAGCGCCGTGGACTTGGTTTTGGTAGAGCGTCGACCATTGTTCTAAAACACCCAACGTCTGGCCCATAGCGCTTAACGTAGCTTCGCGTTGATCGGCATCATTCCAATCGCTTAGTTGTTGTGGTGGAACGAGGCCCTGCAGGCAGCTATGCAAAACACTAGTCGCCGGTAGCGTGGTGTTGTTTGCTGTGGCCTGTGTTTCAAAAGTATGCGCGCGTTCGTTGTGTTGTGCGCAGCTGTTGGCTGTAGAACCCTGAGCTAATGCCGGCCTGTTTATGGTAAATATAAGATAATACATAGTAATAATACTATATATAATTTTATGTTTTCTGAATTCTAGTCCATCAAAGCGTCGTGACATATACGTAATCTATTCGACTAAATTAGAGCAGATCTCAAACGCTATGATTTGCGACTAGTCGACCTTTACCCGTCGGCAAATTTTATCGCTACTTTTGCCGATTGAGGGCAGTGTATGTCGTTTGTGCACTGCATATTTTAAATAGATTCAATTTGCGGTGTGATGGAGGGCATGAATGGAAAACAGCGTACAAGTCATGAGGACTTAAGTAGTGGTATCGTTCCGTTAAAGGGTGTATCTAAATTATTTGTATTTAGTATAACCACTCTATTAGGGCTCGTTATAAGTGCCACCAGCACTATTTGCCCGGCTTATGGTGACATGGTCATTCCTGAGCGGACGACGTCGACGTCCGTCGAACACACGGCATCTAACGCTGTTCCTCTTCCGGTACGTGTTTTCCCGCCGTTTCGAGTTTTAGAACGTACGATTTTGCGACCCGCATACTACCTTCAAAATAATCGCACGCAAACCCACCGGGGGCAGTCGGTTTATCCCGGTCAGACAGACGCTCATCGGCTAAGCGGTGTGCGTGGTCTCAATAATAATCGTTTAACACCTGTTCAGCAGGCCTATTACCGCGACCTGATGGCCCTACGCCGTCAAATGCAGTTTGTGGTGTTTGGGCAGTATATTAATCGACGCGGTTTAGACGAGTTTGAACTACCGCCCGATACTGACGTGCGTGTGTCGACGATGAATCAAGTCGAAGAATGGTTTCAAGTCATTGCGGAGCATTTAGATGAGCTGCGTATTGATCGTGGTAGCGGTGTCATGGATATTATTATTCGACTCACACAACCCGCCCTACGCTTAGATCTGAAGCCCGAGTCTGAGGCCCACAACGGCGATGTTTATGCAGTGCATTTGGCGCAAAACGTGCGCATTCGTATTCGCATGCAACAAGATCGCATTTTTTTAGAGCCGATTTCAGGTATTAGCGCATCGGTAAAGATTCCGATGTTTCCCGATACGGTTTATTTCAATGCCGTGGTGGTCGATTTTAATCAATCGAAGTTATTTATAAACGCTTCTGTTTTAGGTCGAGCACTATCTGTAAATTTAGTGATGAATCTGAGAAGCCAAGCGGTCATGGTAGGCGCTACGGCCCAGCAAAATCCTGGGCTCGTAGCGGCTCTGAGTTCGTTAGTGGTGCTTTCCGGAGTAGGCGTGCCACTATTGATCTTGTAACTAATTTACAGTTTGCCGATTAAGTCCATGTTCGGCTTTAGGGTTTTGCTGCCTGGTTTCCAGCTAGCAGGGCACACTTCGCCTGGGTTTTTAGCTACAAATTGTGCGGCTTCTACTTTGCGCAACAATTCATCGGCGCTGCGGCCGATGCCGTTGTCATGCACTTCGGCTAGTTTGATTTGACCTTCCGGATTAATGACAAAAGTACCACGATAAGCCAAACCAACTTCTTCGATATGCACACCAAACGCACGTGTTAGTTTGCCAACGGGGTCGGCCAGCATTGGGTAGCGGATTTTTTTAATTGTTTCTGAGGCATCAGCCCATGCTTTGTGCACAAAGTGCGTGTCGGTGCTTACGGAGTAAATTTCGCAGCCCATTTTAGTGAATTCGTTATAACGGTCCGCCAATTCACCCAACTCGGTTGGGCACACAAACGTAAAATCAGCCGGATAGAAAAACAGAACCGACCACTTACCTTTTAGGTCATTGTGCGTGACGGTTTTGAATTGACCATTTTGATAAGCTTCTAATTTGAATTCAGGAATTGTTGTGTTGATTAGTGTTTGCATAGATTCTCCTATGTTTTTGATAGTCGGTTAAGCCTAGCGATATGTAAAATCGATTATTTCTATGGTCTGATAGATTTTTTGTATGGCCTTCGCGTCCAGTCGAAGGCTTTGCAGTTGCACAAAATTCTATTAGTTTAAAGTCCATGCAATCACTCAGTTTGTTCCAACTTATTTGGTTAAATAAAATTAGTTTACTTCCACTCTTGATTTGTTCCCTGATCGTCTGGGTAGTGGTGTTCGAACGGTTGTTAAAATTCTATAAATTCGAGTCCGAAAACGAAGCCTTCGTAAAACTTTTTTCAGAGGCCTGGGCGCGTGACCTGCGTGAGGTCGATTCTACCCTCCGCACTCAAAACGCAGCCTTAAGTTTTTTGGTGCCGTCGGTTGAAGATCTGCGTGTGTTTCATGTGGGGCAGCCCATGCCGCCGTCTGATTTGTTGGCCGAGCGTATGGTGTCGCTGCGCCAAAAATTAGTAGACGATCTTAAAGATCGAGTCTGGATATTAGGTACTATTGGTTCGTTAAGCCCATTTATCGGCCTTTTTGGCACCGTCGTCGGTATTATAAAATCGTTTGCCGCAATTGGTGCGACAGGGGAGACGGGTTTTGCCGTTGTGGCCTCCGGCATTTCTGAGGCCTTAGTCGCTACAGCTGTCGGTATTCTGGTGGCGGTCATTGCGATGGGCTTTTACAACTATCTACAAATACGTATTGAGCGTTTAGAAAATGTCGTAACGGAACTTAGTAACCAGTTATTTAGCGTCGTAGTGTCGCCGCGTATTAAAAACAGTGGAGATCGTTCATGAACGTGCGTCAAACAGCCCATCTGCATCGCTTGCCGGCGCCTGCAAAAACGGGAAGTCCCTCGCGTTCAAAAATTTTTGCTGAAATTAACATCACACCACTGACCGATATCTTTCTAGTGCTTCTGGTTATCTTTATGGTGAGTGCCAGCATAAAAAAAACTAGTTTTTCTCAAGTGCAGGTGCAACTTCCGAAACAAGGCTCTGGCGCTAAACTCGCCGACGATGCCGCACCGGTATTGATTACGCTGCTGGCCAACGGCAATACGATCGTCGATAAACGGGTGTTGTTAGACTGGCAGCTGGAGCTCTCGCTGCGCGAGCGCTTGTCACAATCTGCCAATAAAATAGTAGTGATTGAGGGCGACAAAACCGCCGATCTCGATAGCGTGGTACGCGTCATGTCCATCGCCAAACGCGCCGGCGCTGAGGCGGTTTCTGTGCTGACGTTGGGGGAGTAGTCTTAACTGATGTGAGAGTGCAGCCGCAACACCAGCGTCGTCCAAACATCTTTCTGCTGCCCATAGGTGTTGTGCACATCGGCGAGATCAAAGCGGCGTAACAAGTTTAGCTGTAAGCCGTTCATGTTTTGTGGGTTGGTGAAGTGCGTGACGACGTCATCGGCTTGGTCGTAAAGCAAACCGCTTAAAATGATGCACGCGCCGCCGGCGGTCTCGGTATTAAGCCACTGCGCGAACGACGAGGCAAACTCCATCAGCGTGCCTTTAAGAATATTAGCAATTATTAAATCGAATTTATTGATGCTCAATTCTGCGACTAGTTTTTTTACTTCAAACCCCTCGACTCTATTTAACTGTGCGTTCGATAACGAGGCTTCCAGACTAAGTGGGTCAATGTCTACGCCACAAATAGACAATTCCGAGTTATATATATTTTGTGCTATATATTGCGCGGCTAATGCTAAAATACCTGAGCCGCATCCAAAATCTAAAACATAACGAATATTTTTAAAATCAAGCGAGGCTAACGCCTTTAAACAACCCTGCGTGGTAGCGTGCGTGCCGGTGCCAAATGCCATGCCGGGTTCAATAACCAAGTGCAGCACGTCGTCTGCGGTGGGTGTGTGCCAGGGCGCCAAGATAGCTAGTTGATGCTCGCGGCCGTCGGTAGTCTGCAGGGTTACATTTTGCGGCTTAAAACTATCGCGAATCAACGCGGTGTAATCGACCTCGGGTAGTTCCGTAATCTCGCTTTCGACCTGAATATCGGGGCGGTTCCTTAAAAAACCGGTCATGGCACGAAGGGCATTTTCGGCATCGAGGCGATTTTCAAAATACGCTTTAAAGGCTTTTGGTGTATCGAGTAAGCCGGGTTCAATGGCCGCTTGAAATTCGTCAAACTCATTGGCGACATGCAGGGCGGCTTGGCCATCGGGCGCACCCACTTCGCCTTCATCAATGCCCTGGCAGTGGTACTGAAAATACAGCGCACTTAAATTATTCCACGTTTCATGATCCAGATCGCCGGCAACTACTTTGGTATTTAAACTAAACATTTTTAATTACTAACTAGGACTCTTTCTTAAGGGTAATAAACTTGAACACTTTATATTCAAGGTTACCGGCCGTGTACATGACCTTTCGTAGCATTTCGTAACGAATGGCTTTATCGGCATGAATCACAAGTTCGCCTTTGAATGTAGGTGGTACGATTTTACCGTTAGAGTCTTTGATAATGGCTCTAGACATCGTCAGTAACGCCTTCTCTTTTGCGCGTTGTAACGAGTCTGAGAGTGGTAGTATTTTGCGTCCACCATCGCCTAAATACAAATCTGCAATGGCGTAATCTGTATTCGTAAAAGTTAATATACGTTCACCGTCGACGATAATGGCCTCAGGCTCGATGACGACGTTGACCGCGTCGGACGGGATTTCTTGTGACTTACTGGTTGGTAGTTGAATTTTATCGGACGTGGCGTACGAGATGGCGTTTGTAGAGTAGGATTTTAATAAAAACACGATGAGAATAATCAACATGTCCATCATCGAGGTAAGTTGCAGTTCAAAGTCGCTGTTTAGTTTTCGTCGTCTACGGCGTAGTCGAATATTTTTTCTCGCCACGTCTACCTCTTATATTTTACTG
>CAZYPH010000075.1:5754-6982 GCA_964649095.1 uncultured Oligoflexia bacterium
ACAAACGCCGTCGATAACAACAAAAATGCCACAATAGTAACCAAGGCATCTAACATCGGCACTAAGTTGATGTTCAATTCTTCAGAGCCTGAGCGCCTGCGCGAGGATGGTCTACTTAACATGTCGTCACCAACCTCAAGCTTTCTCGGCGGTGTGTTTGTAGCGGCGTGCTAGTAGTAAATCTAAAAGCTTCACACCGTACTCATCAATGTCCTCAACAATGCGGTTGGCTCGAGCGGTTAAGATGCTGTGGAAGACCATCGTAGTAATCGCAACAATCAACCCGTAGGCCGTACAGTTCATCGCCTCAGCAATACCGTTTGCCAAAATCGTTTGTTTTTGTGCAGGGTCGGCCGTAGCGATTGCAGCAAAACTGTGAATTAAGCCGACGATCGTGCCTAATAAACCCATCAACGTGGCTATGTTTGCAATGAGCGCCAGGTATCCTAAACGACGTTCGAGTTTTGGAACGACTTCGAGACTTGAGGCATCGATGGCGTTTTGAATCTGGTCTTCATCACGACCCGCACGTTGAAGGCCAGCTTTAAGAACTTTTGCTAAAGCCGCAGTAGGTGCGCCGTTGCAGACGCGTATGGCTTCATCAATATTGTTGGCTAAAATATACTTCTGAATTTCAACCATGAATGATGAACCGTCTATGTAATACGTTTTAAAGAGTCTCACCGCGCGTTCGAAAGCGAATGCCAAACCAAAGGCAAACGCCACCGAAATGAAGTGCATGAAAAAGCCACCCTTTTGGTAGTTTTCAATCACAATTGCTAGAAAATTTACTGAGTTTTGTGCTTCCATGTTGTCCCTCAGTATTTAGGGTAACAGTAAAAGAAGTGAAAGCAAGGGTTTGGTTTTTTGAAATGTTCAAAAAAACAATTAATTTTATTTATATAGAATGATGCAAAGAGTTATGTGGTGAAGTTTGTTGATTTGGCGCGGCGAATAAAAAAGCCCAGATATACTTTTTAATATATATCTGGACCCCAATACGTCAGAAAAATTAGACTTAAAAAAATTAAGCGTGGCGTTTTAACATGTCCGCAATGGTTTGTTTCGGATGCGCGCCAACCAACTGCTCAACCATTTCGCCATTTTTAAAAACTAACAAAGTTGGAATACCACGAATACGGTAGTTACCCGGTGTTTCCGGATTTTCGTCGACGTTCATCTTCGCGATTTTAACTTTACCTGCAAACTCTGTGGCGAGTTCATCGAT
>CAZYPH010000075.1:7082-11401 GCA_964649095.1 uncultured Oligoflexia bacterium
GGGTCTGCGTCACACTCAC
This sequence comes from uncultured Oligoflexia bacterium, assembly GCA_964649095.1. GTDB lineage: Bacteria > Bdellovibrionota > UBA1018 > UBA1018 > UBA923 > CAZYPH01. The sequence continues at coordinate 7,102 of CAZYPH010000075.1, forward strand.
GGTATGGAATTGAAAGCGCAAATTTCCCAACATATTCAACAGGTCACTGAAAAAAGTATCCGCGCCAAACAGGCCTTTTGGTCTGAGAATACTGAAAAAGCCATCACGGTAGCCGAGCTTATGGCATCGACGTTTGCGCGTGGCGGTAAAATGTTAATTTGTGGCAATGGTGGTTCGGCGGCCGATGCGCAACACATGGCGGCTGAGATGGTGGGGCGATTATTATTAGAACGACGCCGTGCATTGCCGGCCATTGCACTGACTACCGACACATCCAACATTACAGCCATTGCGAATGACTATTCTTATGAAGATATTTTTCGTCTGCAAGTCAATGCTCTTGCAAATAGTGGCGATATTTTGGTGGCGATTTCAACGAGTGGTAATTCTAAAAACGTCGTGAAAGCCGTCGACGAAGCCAAACAACGTGGCTGCGTTGTCGTATCGTTTACGGGCGGTGCCGGTGGCAAATTAAAAGAGTTGAGTGATTACAATTTCAATGTCGCGCTGGGCGACAATTCGTGTGTGATTCAAGAAACCCACATCACGTTGATTCATTTGCTGGTGGATGTGATGGATCGGTTTTATTTGTCGGCGGAATATATAATAAAATAGATATAGAGTCTTATCTGTTTTTAGCGTGGTTTATGTAGAGGTCGTTCAAGGCTACGAAAAAACGTGATTTGATATCTACGATGATATTTTGAATGACGGCTTCATCGTACAACGTAGTAGTCTGATTCCGCGCCTTTAACATTTCAAGCCAGGTCGCGCCATTCGAGATGATGCCGTCCTGGAACGCACGTTCAATAACAGGCCTCGGGCCGCGGACATCAGCGTAGCCACGTTCGAATAAAATATCTTGCAGATACTTCCATGCGAGCTCAAACGTGTATTCAAAACGTTGTATTAGGCCTTCTTCTTCTAATCGATTGAGCTGCGGCGTTGCAGCTTCTTCATAGCGTCGCAGCGCTTTCATAAATGTTTCAAAACGTTGTTTTGAGCGCACGTCGTTTTGCGTATTGTTATTGTGCGTATTGTCGTCTGTGTTTGTCATAGCTTCTCAACGTGTTAGTAGCGTGGTTTCTCCGAGTTTGTCCGACGAGGGCATTACGCTCTCAAATCAAACAACAAAAACTCCGCATCGGCCTGGGCGGTGATGGTTAGTTGGCTCGTATTTTCAATGGCAGCGCCGTCGCCGGGGTTTAAAGTTGTGGTGTTGTTCGGTGACGTCGCGATCTCGATTGGGCCGTGCACGACTTGTAGCCATCCGCAACGGTTCGGAGCAAACGTGTGTGCCAACGATTTTTTGGGTTCGAGTTTTGCGGCATATAAATAGGCATTCTGGTGCATGTGTAGGGCGCCAGGAGTTTTATTTTCAGCAGGCGACACTAACAACGTCCACGCGTTTCGAACGTTGTTCGCGCGAAAATCTTTTTCTTCGTAACTAGGAGGCATGCCGGTTTGGTTGGGTGTGATCCAAATCTGTAACAAGTGCACGGGGGTGGTCGTCGATGGATTGACCTCGCTATGCAAAATGCCTTTGCCTGCACTCATGCGCTGCACTTGACCAGGCTTTAGCACCGAGCCATTGCCCATGCTGTCTTCGTGTTTTAGTTCGCCGCTAATAATATAGGTGATGATCTCCATATTTTTATGGCCATGTTTACCAAAACCTGTACCAGGCTGAACAATGTCTTCATTGATTACTAGCAGGTCTTTAAAACCTAAAAAACGAGGGTCTTGATAATCGGCAAACGAAAACGTGTGGTAACTTTCTAACCAACCGTGATTCGCATGGCCGCGGTCATTAGATTTTCGAAGTGTAATCATAATTATATATATATCCTAAAATGAATATGCTACAGAGAGTGTGGCGTAATGAATAAAAGCAAACGTATACACGCCGTCGTTGTCGGCGCCGCCTTCTAAAATACGGTACCCTGCTAACACGCTTAATTTATTATCCAAAAATGATTTTCGAATACCCAAACGCACATCCTCAGCACGGCCTTGAGGCGCTGCTAGTGCATCGAGCTCGAGTTCGATTTGCCAGTCTTCAGCCAAACGATAACCGACGGCCGCGTGTAACAGTGGTACAAAACCGACGTTTGATTTCTGTTCAAACGCGTTGCCTTGTTTGACGCTAATTTTGGCGTCACGCACTTTTACCGTACCACCCAGTGCTAAAAACCAAGGGCTATCGGCCGAATTGCTTTGTGTGAAAATCGAGTAACGATACGTCAATCGATACGAATTAAACTTAAACGTGGCTTCGATAGCGTCGGTGTTGTTAAATGTCGTTTGATTAAAACGTGTGTTGTTGGTGAGTTTGCCCGAGCCACTAATCGACAACGGTGCAAAGACCCCGCGCAGTTCGTGGCGCTCTGAAAAACGATAGGTTGGCTCAATACGGTAACCAACTTTTGGTGATGAGATGGCGTCACGTAATGAAAAACGAGAGCCCGTATTGCCTGGAATGGCCGCATCGTTGCGGCCTTGCCATAGCATTTGGCCTTCGGCTTCGATAGTGAGCGGTAGGTCGCTGACGGTTTTTGAAAGTACGGAGGCATCAGCTGTGTTAGCGACTCCAAAAACGCCTGTTGCCAGTAGTAAACTAAAAGAATTTACACGACCCTTTGGTTTAAAACATTCTAATTTGGCGGCGAAATACGTCCAGACCATAAAAAATAACCCAAATGTCGCTAAAATGAGCCAGGCTCCCCAGGGTATTAGTTCAGCGGAGGTGTTTAGGGTCCCCAGTGTCAACGCTAAGCCAGCCACGGCTGCGCCGGACCATAAAACTTTTAACCGGAGCATACTTTGATAAGCGACGGCGTTCTTGTGCCGCCCCAACCACGATTCTCCGCCAATTCCGATCAATGCCGCACCGACTAAACGCGCCGCAAACGGATCGATCGTCGACCAACCGAGCATGGAAAGTAATGCGGTCGGACTTACAATGAGAGGTAAGGCCACCAACCAATCAATTACGGCATGGGCCATAAACCAATAACGCAGGGATTTTGGTATTTTGGGCAACGGGCGGATCGTCGGCTGCGGTGCGCGTGAGGCGTTGTGGCCATTGACATTATTCGTGCGAGGTCTGTTCACCTGTTTGTTCGACGGTTGGCGATTTGGTGTGACAATAATTTTTTCCATGCACTCATCGTAGCAAATACTTGCAATTGGTGAGTAGAAAATAATTTTATCAGGCGCGTTAAAAGGCTATGGACATTTTCCTTAAGATATCTGCAAATATTTTTATATCTGTATATATAATTAAATTAATATTAATGCGTCCGCCACCGCATGTCTTGAGTCAGTGGGGCCGGGTTGCCTAGAATATAACTGAGGTTCATACCCCCATGATACGTAAGGCTGCCGTAGTTATTCGAGCCTAATAATTGCGCCAAAATGTCGGAGTCGGCAATCATAGCAGGCTCGTTGATGAGGGCGTTACGAAAACTGATATGAAAGGTCGGTGTGAGAATCAGTCTGGGTGTTAATCGAATATTAAACGACGCCGAGCCATAGAGGCGGGAGAAGCGTGGTTCATCGACAATCGACGTGCCGCCTGCTGATAACGTCATGTCGACATCTTGTAGGTGGATCACGGCAACAGCCTCGATGTGGTGCGTAATATAAGTCTCCAATCATGGTTTCGAATATTGGGCGTGCGAAAACGTGTGTAGTTCGGGCCAATCGCGTAGCGGAAGGCGATCGTATTTTCGTTGTTGCGACGGTAGGGCACCAAGTTCCACTCGATGCCGACGGCGGTGTCGGCTTGAATTTGCTGGTTGTCTTGCGGTCGGTGCGCCGCATGGCCAATGACGGCGACACTCCAACCCCGCGGTAGACTGCGGGCAATGATCGTGCGCCCGCTGACGTTAAACACATCGGCGGACACTACCGTGCCATCGGTACCCGGAATGCTGAGCCACTCATAACGGACATTCAGATTGGCCTGTGTGCGCCAGGTTCTTGGGTTCGAATAATTGTAATGCAAACGTGCTTCCGTGTTGAACATGCGTACGGAGTTTTGCGCAAAGTTCACCGAGCCTTGTGGGCTGATATACCAGTAGCGGTTCCTCGCAGTATTCGGTGTGCCGGCCTGGTCACTGCCGGGGGCGGTGAGCGTGAGTTGCAATCGACCATCACGGACGTTGGGTGTTTCTGCTGTTGTTAGAAACGGCGCTAATCCGCGGTGCAGGTCACCGATCAATTGTACGGTCGCTTCTTCCGTACTAAGCCCAAAAGAAATAGGGTCGATGATGGTGAAACGCAGCTCGTCGTTCGT
>CAZYPH010000076.1:0-11261 GCA_964649095.1 uncultured Oligoflexia bacterium
GTGCGGTGATGAATCCAAAAGATTGCGCCACTGGCTGATGGGCTAGGTGGGCCAACATGAACTCCCACAGTGGGCCCCGCCAATCACCCTCACCACGCGCGGCACGTTCTTCAGCGCGTTGGAAATCGCTGAGCAGGCGGTACTCACCGGAACCAGCCTCAGCAGAAAAAAAGTATAAAAAACTATCAGGATCTCGCAATGTATAGGCGCCCGGCACAATAACCTGACCGTTGTCGAGCGTGGCGCGTCGGGCGATGGCCCCAAACTGGCTGCCGCTACCCAGATACGGCTCTAGGCGTTTTAACTGCGCCGGAGACACATCCACATACGCCGGCCCCACCTGAGTCGATTGCATGGTATTGATGCGCGGTTCAATACGAAATAGGCGAAACGGTGTTCCGAAAACCCCACTGTGTTCTTCGCGGGTCTCTAACGTCGTATCATCAAAATCGATAACCGATAACACCGCCGTCGAAGCCACAACTCCTGAGAGTAGATGAGCCGAGAACAGTGTAATAAATTTAAATAAAAAATATTTATATCGAAATAAGCCCCCAATAACCTGATCTTGTTTTTTCAAGTATCAAGCCCTCCCCTATGTCACAGAGGCTGCGATAGTTTTGATTCCGTGTCATGGCACTACGGTAGTGTTTACATAGAGAATTCTATATCGCACTGCGTTGTTGTGCCGCTCTAAAGGCTGCAATCGAAGGGCGATTACGTGAAAAACAATTGAAATGGTTACAGATTTTTATCTCTAGACTCGACAGCAGCATGCACGTCGTGCATTTCTAAATAATGCAAAACGAAAACAAAGTTCCTGCTCTAAAAGGCCGCCTTTTGTTTGAAAAACGTTGGAATTTTTTCTGTGTGCAAGATTTAACACCCGAAGCGCAGAAAATATTTTCGTGTGCTTTTGTCGATTTAAACTACGCTGCCAGTTTTATTGCACATCTTTATGATCGCGAAACAAAGTCGTTTACGTTTGAAAGTTATGTTTTGATTCCACACATTCAGCTTTCTACCGAAAGGTCGCTGTTTCCACTTACGACAGCCAGCTTTAAAAAGGGACGACACTCGGCCGCGATCACACCTTGGCAGAACTCGATTCGATTTGTGCAAAATACGGCTCAATTCAAGGCGCATTTTGATTTTTCTCTAAACGCCACATCGAACCAAACACTCGCCCCAAACAATTTAAGTTTTACCAATAAAACCGCCGGCTGTACGACACACGGTGCCCTTCAGATTCAAAACCACACGCAGCTCGAGTTTGATAGCGCAGTCGCCGGATTCGATTACTCGCAAGGGCAGTACCCACGGCACACCGAATGGCGCTGGACGTTTTTTCACGCACGCACCCAAACCGGGCAGTTAATTGCGTTAAACCTTTGCCGTGGTAATAACCTCTACGGTGCCAATGAAAATTGTTTATGGATTGATGGCCAAAAAATGCCCCTTGATCAGGTGGTGTTTGACGAGGCCGACACGCACATCACAATCCACTCCCACCAACTAAACCTACGTTTTGAAAAACTGAATCAACATGCCGAGAAAAAAAATCTCGTCATTCTACGCAGCCAATTTGTACAATGGGTAGGCTCGTACACCGGCACCATTCAATTCAATGATATTAATTTAACGCTCTTGCCGTCACTTGGGCTTTGCGAAAATCAGGATATTGTTTGGTAGTGGGGTGAGGGTTTAGGGGGAAGTTTTTTTTATTCAGATGGGCTAAGTTGGCTTGGCGCTCAACCTCAGCAAACGTAACTGCACTAGTGAAGAGTGCTAGCTAAACGAAAACCAACACTCTTCACTAGTAACAGAGAGAAATCTTTCATCTAAAGGCTTGGGATTCAATACCTATGAAGAACCACATGTGTGCCGTTGCCTGAATTTGATAGAAGACTATTCCCATCAATCCGCCTAAGGCGCCAGTTTCGCCAGTTTCCTGATTGGTTAGTACAGCTATCTCCGCTAGGATCACACCGAAAGATCACTGTCCTTCCCACACTATCGCAGGGTCTATCATCAGTCGATAGTATCACGACAATGAGCTGGTTATACACACGGTTGAGAGTAATGGAGAAGCTACAAAGTTGCCTCGAATCCGGCGTGTCCGGCCGCGGATCCCTCCAACGGCCCTCCCAGGAATCCAACCCGGGCGACACTGCAGCAAGCTGGCTCATAAGCTCAGCAATAACCGCAATATTACCGTTTTGAGCTAATAGATGCGCAACAATGCTTCGGGTGCGCACCGAACGGGTCTCTTGCTCCTGATTCCGAGCAATTCTATAGATAACTGCGTGAAGATAAAGTGCGGCCTTGTTTAAATCGTCCATTCGAGAGAACAGATCCCGATCGACGTAAATCATGCCTTCATCCGTATATCTTGCGACTTGTTCCAAGGAACAACCACGTCGGTTGAAGGTAGGAAAAGTTTCATCAGCGTATTCAAGTCCTGCTCCTGAAGGGAGCAACATCCATCCCGATCGAACCCGCACCAATTCATTCTGAAACTGTCCTAAAAATGAAGGGTTCGAGCTCATTCTTGACTCAGTCATTCCAATGCGTGCGTTAATGTCCGCAGGCTCTGCGGCAAAAACTAAGTTACGAATTCGGCCCTCGTAAACATCCAGCATTTCGACATTCAGGATATCTCCTCCACGATTACGGCAGACGATGCCCACACCGCCATTGCCTGCATTTCAGCTCACTTGAGCGAGATTGTGAGTCGTGATACTCAGGGCGCCCATGAGCGCGATCACTCCATAGGTTTGAAACAGTTTCAAGGACATTAGTTTATTTCTCCTATTTTTGCTTTTAATACTCAAATCAGATGTTGTTGGTTGTCTAAGACCAACAATGATCTGTAGTACGCTTCATTCGAAATTACATTAATGCATTTATTATTTATAAAACCCCAGAAACTAACGCGCCACACCACCCCAAGCAAGCATGATAGGACTGATGGCTGCATGGTGGTTGGGGCGATATTATGACAGACTTCAATATCACCCCAAAAACACATCAATTACTCTTCGCTTTGTGGCAGTCGACGTTCACCGATGGTTTCTAAACAATTGTAAAATTCAACTACCCCCGCACCACGCGTGGCACGTCTGCAGTTTCCTACCCAACTACGTTGAAAACGTAAGCGGGCCGCAATACCCAAACAACGATTTAGCTGCGGGGCTGTGGTAGCCTCATCACACACTACAACCATCGACGTTTGCATCGCCGGCGTCTGCGTGTAATTCAGACACTGTGTACGTGCTTCCCAGTTTTGACTATGAATGCGCTCGCATACGTCGCTTCGTGGTTGATACACAAACCGTCTTGGAGTCAGGCTTTCTAGAGCTATATCAACCCGTCGGGCTTCAGCGAGCTCGGCACGTTGCCGTTGCTCAATACTGCGCAAAGCTTGCTGAGTTAAGACTAAGCGTGCTTGGCTTTCGTTGTAGCGGTTTTCCATCGCCTCGAGCTCCGCCCGCAGTTCAGAATCATCACTACTACTGCTAAATGAGCTATCGGAAGACGATGACGGTGACGGTGACGAACTACTACTGAATCCGCCACCAGACGATCTAAACGAGCTACTACTACTGAATCCGCCACCAGACGATCTAAACGAGCTACCACTACTACTACTGCCTGCGCCCCAGTTGCTACCACCAAAGCTGCCACCCGTAACCTGGGCAACTGCGATGTTAGAGTAGATCGACATCGTGGACAAAGTACTTACTAGGACTTTAACGATTAATTTTTTCATAAAACTGCCTTTCGAATCGCATTATAACGCACCTCAAAAAAAGTACTGTCAGACGTTCGTTAGGGCTTTGTCAGCGCTGTGTCAGGGGGGGGCTGTTGCCTCTTGGCGCATTGGGAAACCACGCGAAAAAGCGGCTTCCACGACGCTCGTCTGGTGCGCTTTCTACCCATACTTTACCTCGGTGCCATGACGCGATTTGGGCCACTATGTGCAGTCCTAAACCGGAGCCTGAGATTGTATTGTTACAGGATGGGTGAGCAGATGGCGCACGATAGAATCGATCAAAAATACGCTCAGCTACGTGCGGTGGAATACCGGGCCCAGAATCCTGCACCATGAGCAGAGTGCCTGTGTTTTGAAGCACCCAACTGATTTTAATGTCTCCCTCAAAACCTGCATATTTTAGGGCATTATTGCCATAATTCGCGATTACTAATTCTAACAATGAACGATGTCCCCAAACATGAGCCACTTCAAACTGTGTCGAGATTTGAATCTGATTTTTTTTTCGTAACGATTTAATCGACGCCACCCATTCATCTGTTAGTTGCTGGGTGTTGATCCAGCTACACAGCGAACGGTCGTGTTGTAATTCTAACGACGACACCGTCAAAAAATCTTCTGCAATATGCTGTAACCGTTTTGCATTTCGAAACACGATATCTAAGAAATGGGCCTTCTCTTCAGAGGAAAGGTCTTTGATGTTTCTAAGCGTTGTTACACTCGACTGCAAAGCGGCTAACGGAGTCTTAATTTCATGCGTCGCTAGATCTAAAAACGCGATTTGTTTTTCATCTAACGACTTTGTCAGCGCATTCAGCGCACGCGTGATTGTTTGAAAAATTAATCCACTAAGGAACATCGTAATTAGCATTGTCGCAATAAGCGTAGCTGCGAGCGTGCGGTCGTAGTAAGTCAACTCAGCCTCAAATGCCGCCAATGACAGCCCGACTCGTACTAAATATTTTTTATCGATAGAACGTGCTACCGCGTACACCACAGGCACACCCAAGACCGAGCTTTCGCGGTACAAACTAGCATGGCCGTTTGTTAGGGTTTTTAGTATCTCCGGAGCTGTCGTCCAATTTTCCGCCGGGCGGCCTACCCGCTCCGGTGCGGCCGTGTCGCAGAGGCGAATAAGTTGATCGGTAGCAACAACGGTTACACGAAACGGCAATCCTTTCAAAAACGTTGCACACCACGCTTGCGTTACGGCCGTAGGCAGCGATCGCGCAAGTAGTTGTGCTGTACCCATGAGTGCGCTCTCTTGAGAGACAACAAATTGACGATGAAAATAATGTTTCGAAGCCACGTAACTCACAACGATCGGTAAAAAAATCGTGATCAAGAACATCATCACGAACAGCGTCCGCAGCATTTTTTTCGACAGCGGCGCCAATGCTGTTTTCATACTTGTGACTCTGATCGAATACGATACCCAACCCCGCGCACTGTTTCGATGACCCCACTAGCGTCACCTAATTTTTTTCTCAATTCATAAACAGCCGTGTCAATGGCTCGTGGCGAAACGACGAAACCCAAACCCTGCACAGCGCCAATCAGTTTTTGTCGGGTCAACACCTGCCCTTGGTGGTCAAAGAATACGCTCAAAATTTTAAATTCATTTGGTGTGAGATTCAGCTCGTTGGAACCCAACCATGTGCGGTGCTGAGCATGATCGATCGTGATAGTATTATTCTGATACGTAATGTTAGTGCCAGCGTTAGTGCTCTTTTGTAACAGCGTTACTCGACGCAAGACCGCTCGTACTCGAGCCAATACCACCGGGATATCAAAGGGTTTTGTAATATAATCGTAGGCACCACTCTCAAGACCCAACACAATATCGGCGGGATGATCTCGCGCCGTCAACATGATCACGGACACTACATGAGACCATGTTTTGCACAAATCGATACCTAATTTTCCGGGCAGTTGCCAATCAAAGATAGCGAGGTCGAACTTCTGCTGATCCAGCATAGTGTCCGCACTAACCCCATCAGCACAATGAGTGACCTCGTAACCTTCGCGCTTCAGATGGAACAGAATGATAGCGGCCAGATCCACTTCATCTTCAACTAACAAAATTTTAGGTGGCATATGCCGGCAGAGTAACACGAGCAACCGGGGTTGTACCAATCACTCCGCTGAATCTGTTATTCCCCAGAAACTAAAGCCCTAAATCACCACAGAACAACCTACCACCCATGAAAATGCGACGATTCATCTAATACGGGTCGATTAGAATTGGGCGCGCGGGTCGGGGTTGTGCGGGAAGACGAACTCTCACTCGATGCCGCACCTGAGGCATTATTAGACCGGCTGTTAGCATTATGAGACGTGCCTCGAGACGACTCTGAAGCCCCCGAGGTTGTGTTGGTATTGGTATTTTCTTCGCCCTCTTCGACACACGCTTTAAAGGGGCGCTTGGTGAGTGCTTTATATTTTTTATTATTCGACGGCGTCATACGCACAATTGTGCGGTCCATGTCGCGATCGGATTGGTCTTTGTAGAGATAAAAATTTTCATGGAAATGCGCCGGAGCAATTACACGACGACACAACGATTCGTTGCGCTCGGGAATAATATATTTCACTAACAGAACTTTTTTATTTCCGACCGTCTCTAAGGCAAAATCAAAATCAAGTTGGTGCCCCTTCCAGTAAACATGAAACTCAGCATGCGATTGGCGTTCGTCGTCATCAGTCCACTCAATTACATCCACTCGCGGGTAATAGCGATTGTTGTAGAACTGACCATCGAACACCTCAAACACCTTGGGCTTCGCTATAGATAAAGAGCTATATAAAAATATAAATATATTTATATAAACGCATGCCACTCTCATACAGAACACTTCGGAGTTCCAGCATTGAATCCCAACAAGAATATCGTTGTTTGACTTAGGTTGTGGGCAGTTTTATCCCCGTTAGTGCCGTAAAATCGGTCGTACTGCCGTTAAACAATGCAATACGTTGCTGTTTTGAGTAGGCCTGGGCAATTTTATCAGCCCTCTCATTCAACGCGACGCCACTGTGACCCGGAACATATTTAAATTCTACTATGCAATGCAGCGCACGCAGTTGCTCCATCAATTGATGGAGTCTTTTCCAAAATACTTCATTTTTGACAGGTTTTCCGGCACTAGTACGAAAATTATTACGCAACCAATTTGGTAACCACTCTTCGAGGCCCTGAATGACATATTTAGAATCGGTACAAATCGTTGCTGTGGCTTTTGTAACTTTACGCCCATCGATCAAAATACTTGGCAAATGATCAACGATATAACGCAATGTCTTACCCACCGCCGTCATTTCCATCTGATTATTCGTAGATTCAGCCGCATGCCCACCCATTTCGATTACCTGCTTCTGGGTCTGATTAATTAAGACCACACCCCATCCACCAGGCCCTGGATTTCCGGAACACGCACCATCGGTATATACTAAAAATTTTATATGCATGAGATTCACAATCTAAAACAACACATAGTGAAAAAGCGCTAATTTAACGCACTGCGTTTTGTAAAAACAAAACGTTAGACATAATACTTTCACTGGAGGTCCCACAAAACAACCATATGAAATCAATTCGCACAACAGCTCTCAAATCATCCCTGTTTTTCAGCGGCGTTTTAGCACTAACCTCGTTTGTTAGTGCCACAAGCCACGCGCAAATTCCGCAGCCTGCCATCGTAGCGGCACCAATTGAAAATGTTTATATCCCTAGCGGATTCGACTCGAACGACAACGTTCAAATCGTCGTAGAAGCACAACTACTCGACACCTGCCACCGACGTGGCCCCACACCAACAGCCACCATTGATGCCGAACACCACACGATCACCGTAAACTTTCCCGTGTATAAATATTCAGGCAGTTTTTGTGCGACCATCGTAACTAACGCGCACGAAACGCTTAATTTAGGCACGTTACCGCCCGGCCACTACACCGTAAGAGTGCAACGTGCTAACGAAAATCAACATAGTGAAGACTACCCATTAGTTGATGCTGGCCGCTTTTATGTCGGACCAGCCATCTCCGCTGACCCTGACTCAGCCCTCTATGCCGATGTGGCGAACGTACACGTGCGCCCGATTCGAGTGGTTCAAGTTGGAAACCGACGCCGCACCATTTACGCCGCGTTTATCACTGCTAATCAGAGAAAAACATGCATCAACATCGGTCGTTTGGGACTTTCTGGCTCACCGCAGTCGAACGTAATCGAACTACTACCGGTCATGAACATCGAAGGTGATATCAACGCACCGACCTGCCGCAACACAACAAACCAAATGACCTACCACATCGAACTGCCTAGCTTCGTTGTTGGGCGAAAGTTGATTCATGTAAGGTCGATGAATGGACAGGCGCATAATCTAATCCACGACTTCCCGCAACAGTAGCGTTAAGTGGCGCTATTGGCTTGATACGGCGTCAGTTTCAAGCCAATAGCGCGCATTCGTTCATCACACGCGCGCTGACGCGCGACGCCACGCCTTCGTTTTTTTGTCGCGGAACAATACGATTTCGGCCGGGTGTTGGGCGTTGGGTTTGCATTTTAGGAAATAGCCGCCGGATACTTTTTTGCTTTTGATTTTTTCTAGGCGATTCGCGCACTCGGGGCACTTTTCTCGCGAAAACTCTTGGTACCAGGCCAACACATCACAACCAGGCGTCTGACAACGCCAGTAAAACGCACCCGCTTTCGATACGAGTAACGCCAAATCACCATGACCACTCGTACACTGCGGTAGAACATTATTCTTTTTTGCTTTTTCAACAGCGGCGGCAATTTCTTCGGCGGAATATTTTCCAGACGTTTTTCCGCCAGAAGCCGGCGACGCGCGACCGCCACCTGACTTTGTACGTGCCAGACTCCCACCCGGCTGGCCGCGCACCAACGGAGCCGACGACGTATTCTTTGGCATCCCCGAAACCACAGTACGCGCCTTAGCCATCTTGGGTTCAAATTCATTTTTTACAAACTGCACGAAGTACTTCTGCCAATCTAATTTTCCCTGAGCAATGTCATCGAGCGACTGTTCCATGGCAGCCGTAAATTGTGTATCAACGATCTCGGGAAAGGCTTTCATCAGAGCTTCATCCGAGGCCAACCCTAGCGCTGTTGGAACGAGATGCTGTTTTTCAATCACCGCATAGGCCCGATCTTTTAACGTCGCAATCGTAGGCGCATACGTACTCGGTCGACCAATCCCCAATTTTTCCATCATCTGAATCAATTTGGGTTCGCTGTAACGTGGCGGAGGCTCAGTTTGTTTTTCATCTAACGTGCATTTCTCAAAATGCAGTTGTTCGCCCGCTGCGACTGATGGCGCGAGATCGGTCTCAATCACGTTGTTGAAGTATTTTAAATACCCGAAACGATCAATCGTCTGCGAGTGCATACTAAATTCCGTCACACCCACATCTATCAATACTTTTTGTTTAGACAATAAGGCATCTACACACTGCGATGCCACGGCACGATTCCAAATCAATTCGTACACTTTGGCCTGCATGTCGTTTAACGACCGTCGCGCTTCGTCGGGGGTAAAAAACACATTTGTCGGGCGAATCGCCTCATGCGCTTCTTGAGCATTTTGTGAGGCCTTAAAAAAACGCGGTTTATCGGGGCAATTCGACGCATCATTTTGCGTTAAATAGTCGCGACAACTAAAAATAAATTCTTTCGATAGGGCAAAACTATCAGTCCTCATATACGTAATCAGGCCCTTACCACTACCAGCCCCCTCATAAAGCTCTTGAGCAATTTTCATCGTAGACGCGGGCGGCAACTTGTAACGCACACCGGCTAATTGCTGCAGCGAACTTGTAATCAATGGTGGAGGTGGCGCTTTGTTTTCTTGTTTTTTATCCACCACACGCACGATGTGCGGCTTGGTTTCTGCTTCGGTGACCACAAAACGCGCCTTGTCTTTATCGGTCAGGGCGTGGGTCGAAGATTTTTTTTCCGTCAAAGGCGCATCACCAACCGGACTAACCGGCGTTGTGAAGCGTTCGAAAAAGGCATGAAACGCGACACCCTCTTTTTTATAAAACGCCTTCACCACAAAATAGGTTTCGGGTTGAAAGGCCAGACGCTCGCGTTCTCGCGCACACAAAATATGTAAGGCGGCACTCTGCACGCGACCGGCACTTTTTCCGCCACTGGAGTTCCACAAGATCGGGCTTACTTCAAAACCCACCAGTTTATCTAAACATTGGCGCGCGCGTTGCGCCCCTACTAAGTGGCTATTAATGGCGCGCGACTCACCCAAAGCGCGTTGTACTTCTTTGGCCGTAATTTCAGTGAATGTCACGCGAAGTGGATTTGAAATTTGCAATACCTCAGCCAAGTGCCACGCAATGGCCTCACCCTCACGATCAGGGTCCGTCGCCAGCACGACCATGCTGGCCGCTTTTGCAGCTGATTTGAGCGCTTTAATCTGGCCCTCGGCACGTTCGCCCCGCAACTCGTACTGCGTTAAAACTTTATCACCGTGAATCGAAAACCCCAGACGACCAGGCCCCGAATACGCAAGCTCGGTAATATGACCATAACTGGCCTTGATGACGTATTCCGGCCCCAGAATTTTCTGCAGGGTTTTGATTTTCCCCGGGCTCTCAACGATGAAAAGTTTTTTGTGATTCGCCATAAATAAAACATATTGCGCTCACACGACATCGACCAGGTGTTTTGCTGGATGAGGCGATGCGCCATACGCCATCCATAGGCTCCATGACAGATCACAACTGAGTTGCGGTTTATCATGATAAACCGTATAATAGTTGAGAAATGGATAAATATGACAGAATCCTTAATTTAAACAATATCTTAAGCCACTCTAGCGCATTTCTTTTAGGCCCCCGTTCGGTGGGGAAATCGTGGCTTTGGCGGCATTCTGTTCAGCCCACACACACGTACGACCTTTTAGACACCCAAATATTCCGCAGGCTACAAGTACACCCCGAGCTGATCTTCGACGCTGCTACCGCCGGGAAAAACGAACTTATCGTCATTGACGAGGTTCAGAAACTGCCTGATCTGCTCAACGAAGTACAACGAGCCATTGATCAAAAAGGAACCCGATTCTTGTTAACCGGGTCAAGTGCCCGAAAACTAAGACGGAGCTCCACGAATTTATTAGGTGGGCGCGCTGTCCCGATGAATTTGCTCCCATTAACGTCGGCAGAAATTCCCGCATTTGATCTTATTCGTTACCTAAATCACGGGGGGATTCCCCGGCATTACTCTGCCGAACCAACTAACGTAGCTTCCATGTTTGACGGCTATGTCTCACTCTATCTAAAAGAAGAAATTCGCGATGAAGCCCTCACCCGTCGGTTAGAAGATTTTTCACGATTTTTAGATGTCATGGCACTCCATAACGGCGATGAACTAGCTATAGAGGCCTTCTCAAGCGACTGCGGGATCAAATCGAGCACCTTTAGAAATTATCTGGAAGTATTAAAAGACACTCTC
>CAZYPH010000077.1:0-323 GCA_964649095.1 uncultured Oligoflexia bacterium
GAAATCGAACAGGTCATTATCAACCTAGCGAACATCGCCATTGATGCCACTAAAACGCTAGACCAACGTTGGCTAAGGGCAGAGCTATCTGTGCACTATAACAATTCGAATAATCCTAGACTCGTCTTGCGGATGATCGACTCTGGTTCAGGCATTTCCAAGGAGATTCAGGAGAAGTTATTCCAACCGTTTTTTACGACAAAACCCGTTGGTGAGGGTACCGGTCTAGGACTATCGATTTGCCGCGGTATTTTAGAGCAGCACGACGCTACTCTCACAATTGATAACGACTGTCAGAATACCTGTTTTGAAATGGTATTCCC
>CAZYPH010000077.1:333-11197 GCA_964649095.1 uncultured Oligoflexia bacterium
TAAACAACGGCCAATACAAGGGGGCACAAAAAAATGCAGCCTAAAACACTACGAGTTTGGTACATCGATGATGAAGCGGACCTTTGTGAGATGTTCTCTGATATATTTACAAATAAAAATATACATATAAATACATATACTAATTTTGACGATGTAAAAAAAGCACTCACTGAAACTGATCCCAATCACATGCCACACGTATGTTTCATTGATTATCGGCTGAAACGTATTACAGGTGATAGAATAGCGGCCGAACTACCAACATCGATTCCAAAATATTTAGTGACAGGCGACCTACAGGTACCCCCCTCAGATCTCTTTGTAGCCGTTTTACCAAAACCCTACGACAGTGAAACCATTCAATACATAATAGATACACTCTTAGAGAAACTCTCAAAAGAATAACTCGCCGCATTAACCATGGTGGCGTTATGTAAAACCAATCCCCACTCGCCATCACCCCCGATTTCATTTAAAATCAGAAACAAGGGGTAGCTTCATGGCATTTACAATCAACACAATTAATAAAGTTCGTGATCGTTTTACACCCGCCGGGCGTGGCGTTTGGGCGCATGTGCCCGACAAAGACTGGTATTCTTGGATTTGGCAGCAACAAAACCGCATCAAAAATATGGCCCAACTTGAAAAAGTCATAAACGTTACCGACGACGAACGCATGGCGTTTGAAAAAAGTAACGAGATGTTCCACATGGGCATCACCCCTTATTACGCCACACTCATGGACAAAGACGACCCCAACTGCCCAGTGCGGTTGCAGTCGGTGCCTCAAGCCGGCGAGTTAACAATACTGCCCGAAGATTTAGAAGACCCCCTTGCCGAAGAGCGTGACATGCCCGTACCCGGCGTAACCCACCGTTACCCCGATCGAGTGTTATTTTACACCACCCACAATTGCCCCGTGTACTGCCGCCACTGCACACGCAAACGTAAAGTGAGTGACCCGTCTACGTCAGCTCAACTCGCACAATTAGAAAATGGGCTAAAATATATTGAAAGCACTACGGCCATTCGTGACGTGATTATTTCTGGTGGCGATCCATTGTCGTTGGGCGATGATCGTTTGGAGTGGATCATCTCGCGTCTGCGTGCCTGTGATCATATTGAAACCATACGCCTAGGCACACGCAATCTGGTGACGCTACCATTTCGATTGACCGATGCCTTTATTGAGATGTTAAAAAAATACGCTCCCATTCACATCAATACGCATTTTAACCACCCTAAAGAATGCACCCAAGAGGCGTTTGATACGGCAGCTAAACTTGCCAATGCCGGCTGTACGCTCGGCAATCAAGCGGTTTTATTAAAAGGCGTCAACGATTCACCCGCCATTTTTAAAGAGCTGGTACACAAATTGATGCTCATGCGCATTCGCCCCTACTATATTTATCAATGTGATTTATCGCAGGGGATTTCGCATTTTAGAGCCCCCGTTGAAAAGGGCATTGAAATTATAGAAAGCCTTCGAGGCCATACTTCAGGCCTTTGTGTCCCCCAGTTTGTTATCGATGCGCCTGGGGGCGGCGGCAAAATTCCGATCAACCCGAACTACATTGTCGGCCACGAAGGCCGCAAATGGACGTTACGCAACTTCCGCAAGCAGCAGTACGTGTATTTTGAACCAAAGCCGCAGAAGTAAGTTTAGGCTATTTTTTTGTGGGCACACGGCCTATACCTTGTGGTCGTTATGCCCACCAATGAACTGTCGCTCAACTCTGTAAATCAACCGTCCTGGCAAAGTGAACTTCGTGACGCTCGCCTTGCCACGGATGCTTTTTTGAAGGGCCTTCATAAGCAACCGGCTGCACGTCATCAGGGCACCTTTACTTTTTTTGCCACCCAATCGTATCTCAATAAAATTAATTTAAACGACTTAGACCACTGCCCTATCTATCTACAGGTTTTTGGTAGTCACCTCGAAACAGATACGTTTGATGCGTCGATCACCGGCTTGCAACAATTAATTCGCCCTCAAGCGCTTGAGCTCGACCCGATTGGTGATCTATCGCTTGCCATGGCTCCACGCATTACCCACCGCTACCACGACCGCGTATTAGTGCATGCGGCTGAATATTGCGCGGTGAACTGTCGATTCTGTTTTCGAAAACATCATCTAGCAGCACACACCCCACTTTACGAAAGTGCTGCTAGTGATTTACTGGCGTCCCTCACACAATTGAATGCGACCCCACAGGTAAACGAAATTATTTTTACCGGCGGGGACGTTTTTACGTATGGCGATGTTTGGTTTGAACGACTGGCCGAGGTTTTAGAGTCGTTATCGTATATTCGTATTGTGCGTTTTCACAGTAGAGTGCCCGTGGTACTGCCGACACGCTTTAACGACGATTTGCTGCAGATCTTAACACGCATTAATAAAAAAAAGCGCGTGCACATTGTGACGCATTTTAATCATACTCAAGAGATCGACGGTGAGACGCGCCACTATCTAGCCGGATTAAAGAGTGCTGTGAATCTCGTGATGAACCAAAGTGTTTTATTAGACGGCGTGAACGATAGTGTGGCTGCGCTAAGAGCGTTGTCGGACGTGTTGATTGATAACGGCGTCATACCTTACTACCTGCACCACACCGATCAGGTACCGCAGACAAGTGGGTTTCGAGTACCGATTGCACGAGGGCAGGCATTGATGCAGGAACTGACCCAGCAAGTGAGCCCTATTGCGGCGCCAAAATATGTTTTGGATATCCCCAGCGGATCGCGCATTTTTTCAAAGGCCCAGACTGAAATACTGAGTAACGAAGCTCGCCGCACACAACTGATGGCGGGCGCACTTTCTAATGCGCCCGAGTGGTTTGGTTACGGCAAAATTAATTTACAAAATGCTCAGCTTGAAACGCTAGATAGTTGGATGAGTTTGGCCGGCTACCAACACACCCTATACCGTGTAAGGCCGACGCGTGTCGTTCGAGCCGGCGCCGTACAGACGTCCGCTCGAACGGACGATCAGTATGTCGTTTATTTAGAAACCCTACCGCTCAAAAAATAAAATCTTAAGCACAGCAGGCCAGCGACGAGAACTCACCGACAGCGGCCACCGCCGTGCCGCTTGCGGCACGGACGATCCAACACCAAAGCAGATGGGCCTTTAGGCGGACGAACTCTCTAGAATTCGCTGTTGCCTGCCGGCCCATCACGCCTAGACGCCGCCTGCTCAATCCGTTGACCATACGCCTCTAACGGCAATACTTCAGCTCGTGCGATCGTTCCGCGGTTTGAGCGGGGAGTAGTTGTCGTCGACGGCGTCGTTGGTTGTGTTGCCTGCGTTGATTGTACTGCCGCGGCGGAAGATTGACCACGCACGTTCACCGGTTGGCCACCTGGGCCGCGCACCAAATCGTAGCCCAAAACATCAGAGGGTGTTTGCACAGGCGCTCGTGGGCCCACATTCGTCAACAAAAGCCCTAACCCATGTGCACAGCTCGCTACGTTGGCCGGAGAATTGGCGATACGTGCCTGCGGCAGTACGTAACTATTACACAGCGCCTGGGCTGTGCTCGTGCGTGTTTGGGCATTGGCTGTCGATAGACCTTGCAAGCCCTGCTGCACTTCAATTTGATAAATGGACCGCGCCCCAGCCTGACACGCCCCGGCTAAACCTTGAGCCGCGCCGGCATATTGTTGCTGGCATGTCTGCACTGCGCGATCGACCGCGTTACACCCCACTAAACCAAACGCCACACCGAACACCCCACCCACAAGTGACAACGCGCGGGCCGAAACGATTAAGCGGCGGCTAGAGTTGGTATTGTTTGTTTTTGTGTTTTTTGACTGCGACATGGGGGTGACTCCTTTTAAGATTTTTATGAGATCTTTTTTACACAGTATGTAAATAATGCAGTGCGCTGCCCAGGCCAAGAACTATGTAAACATTATATATACCATGTAAAATATCACGAGCCGCCGCGAAGAAAGTCACCAAGGAAAGTACCAAAAAAAGTACAAAGAAAACCAGAAAGAAAATCAGCAAGAGCCCCAGAAAAAAAACCACAAAAAAGCCCTCACCTCAGGCCCCAACAATACTAAAAACGCAAAAACCCCATCTCCAAACCACCGTTGCCGGCGTGTTGTGAGATGGGGTTTTTTATAAACTCAAAAACGACAGGTCTGAAACGAACTAAGAAAAATTAACGATAACGCCGAGCCACGCTGCCGTCATTACTATTGCCGCGACTATTGGCGCGCGTCGCTACCAACGTACCCTGCTGCGTTTCGTACCCACCGGCGGCTCTCGGACCTACTTGCGCCGCACCCGCATTACGCCGTGCAGCATAGCCGCTTGAACGATTAAACGGCGTCAACTCGGTGCCGTGGTAATCGTTGTTATACACCTGGTACTCACCACGTGGGCCCCGTACCGGGCGTGTAGATTCTACAGGGTATTCAAAATCACCGCGAGTATTACGAGTAGGCGTACGCTCGGCATTGCGGACCGCGCGGGCTGCGTAACGCAAACCTGTCGCACACGCTGCGATAGTGGCTGGTGTTGCTGGAATACTCGCTGCAGAGGCCCTACCTAAAATACTTCCACGACATAATATCTCTAACGCCGGCGTGACCGCCGCCTGTTCAATAGGGCCTGTTGTAGTGCTGTCGATTTCATTCAAACGACTACGCAAACGCGGCGCGTAACGAGCCGCTTCCATACAAGCAAAACGTTCGTCGCTTCGGTTTGCACCAGGATAATAACGTGCACATTCGTCTACCGCTGTTGTTACGGCGTTACAACCCGTCACACCGACCAACACGGCCACTGCGCCACAGAAACCAAACAAGGCCTTAAGGACTGACTTGCTGTTTAAGCTATTATTAGAAACCTGAGTGGTATTTCGGATTGAATACTTCATGACGGGGTGACTCCTGTTAAAAATGGGGGTTAGGGGCCTTTTTTACACTCTGTAAATAATGCACTGCGCCACCTCGAGCGAACACAGTGTAAATATTACACGCTTTGCTTCGATGGGCGATCGGCCCAAACACTCCGAACATTTTTAACAACAAACAGGGGCCGCTGCCGTGATTCATCGTAAATACGGGCTAGATACTCCCCAATAACACCCAAACACATTAACTGCACGGCCCCGAAGAATAACACTACGGTCATAAGTGACGTCCAGCCCTGCACGGTATAACCGGTGATAAAACGCGCATACAACGACCAACACAAAACCAAGAGTCCAACAACAGCAGCTACAAACCCCAAGTACGTAGCTAACTGTAACGGGATAGCCGAAAACGACGTAATGCCATCAAACGCAAATTTTAGCATTTTACGAAACGGATAATGCGTAGAACCAAACTGTCTCGAAGCTCTATGATACGGCAGGGCCTTTTGCGAAAAACCAATCCATGCGACCATGCCACGCACAAAACGGTGTTTTTCAGGCATCGATAAAAACGCCCGCGCAGCCCGCTGTGACAATAAACGAAAATCACCGGCATCGACGGGAATATCCACATGCGTAAGCCTACGCATCAGGCGGTAAAAGACTTTTGCCGTGAGTAGTTTAAACCAAGTCTCGCCATCACGGTGCTGACGTAAACCGTACACGACATCAAAACCATCTTGATAATTACGAATGAAATCTAAAATTAGTTCGGGCGGGTCTTGTAAATCAGCATCAATAACCGACACGGTTTCAAAACCCTGATCCACCGCAAAACGAATACCGGCTGTAATAGCCGCCTGGTGGCCAAAGTTGCGTGAAAAATGGATCGACGAAATCAAGTCCGCAGTATCGTTTGGCAACGTTTGTAAAAACTCACCCGAGCCGTCGGTTGAGCCATCGTCGACTAAGATAAAATGTAACTCTTGCGGTTGAGCGCATGGCATCGTCTGAAGACTGCTGTATAATTCTTTCAAACGGCTGATTAAGTGAGGCAGCGTCTCACGCTCGTTAAATAACGGCACCACCACGGCGTGGTTATTTTTTAATAGCGGTGTCTCAATGGACGCATTTTGAAAATCTGGCATACCGACTATCAAATCAGTCGAGACTCTCAAGATCAAATAAAATTGGAATACGAATACGTATCAACTGCGCGGCGCCCACACTGTTTTTGGTGGTGATACTAAAGGCAGGGAATTTCCAGCGTTTTACGGCCCTTAACGCCGATTGGTCTAACATTTCGAACCCTGATGACTGGGCTACAAAAATAGATTCGATCTCGCCCGATGAACGCAAGACGACCTCAATAACCACCCGCCCCGATTCGCCACGCAAGCGAGAAAGCCTTGGGTACACCGGTGGTTCGTTGCCCAACCCGGCTTGTTGCACGGCGCGCGTGTAACCACCAAGTTGGCCTGATTTTTCTTGACCATCGAAATCAGTGTACTGAAGCGGAGTCGAAAGCGCGCTGCTCGGAGCGAGATCGGTAGCCGTTACATCGACCTCAGTATGCTCGGTAGGTGCTGCCTCTGTTAACGTATTCACAACGGCCGAAGACTCGGCAATGGCTCGCGGTGCACTATTATTGAGCGACTGAGACCGCACCGTTGCAGCCGGCGTAACAGCGGATGACGCTATGGTATTAGCAGCTGTAGTGTCTGACGCTGTGGCACTATCAATCGGACTGGCTTCGTCTAATAAAATAGTAGCCCGCACATTATGGGACTTTTTGTCTAACCACGGGCACACCAAAAATGACACGATCGCAAAAATAATGGCATGAATACTGAGCGATAAAATTAAACACTTTTTCACGATTTATTTACCAGTTTGTAAACGCATACCCTAACCAAACACTACGCCCCGGATACGGAAAACCAGGGCTTTCAAAACGAGCGACATCAAATATGTTTTGTAATCGCAAAAATGCCGTTCCGGATAGGATTTGTAAATTAAATCGTAAATTCGTCGTGATGAGGGGTTGTAACGTCTCACCAAAATCATTTTCAGGGTCGAGCGACGTAAAACGTTTGCTGAGAAATTGCTCTTCTAGCATAAATGAAAAATATTTATGTGGCTGAATAGCGACTGATACATAACCCTCGAGGCGGGGCTTGTAGGGCAGATCACGTTTCGTAGACGTGTCGATAGCTTTCGTCCAGGTCAGAGAGTGGCGTAAAGTGACGGCCTCTTTATCGCCCCAGACTTGACTCACAAACCATTGCGCATCGACTGTTGTGCCCACAATACTTACACTCGGCGCATTCACAAACTGGGCTTGTGTGGCGCCATTGACAAACGTCGCGCGGTCAAAAATGCGGTCGTAGAAAACTTTTAGGTGGGCCTCTACGATCGCCGCTCGCAAAACATACGAAGCCTCGGTGAGGTAATCTTGTTGCAAACGGAGATTGGGATTTGGCGCCACTTCAAAACCACTACTTGAAAAACCCGAAAGCGCACTAATCGTTGGGAACGTATGAAAGCGACCGGTAGCGAGCAGCCACTCGTGCGAACGATCGCTAAAACCCCACTTTAGCCCCGCAAAACCATCATACGCGAACGACGACGACTGTTGGTACTGCGGTGCCACTTCAGCACGCACGGTGGCAAAAGGCCGCCACTCAAGACTGGGCCTGAGGTCGGCGTTCTGTGGTTTTAATAAATACTCCCAAGAGGCTGTGGCACCGTACACATGGCGATGAAAATACCCTTCGTCTTTTCTAGTGCCATCGTTTTGCGCATCGATACTAAATGCCATCGCATGGTGCGCCGGCCTCGTAACAAGACTCACCTGCGTGTAATTACCAAGCGATCGTGCATCAGCGGTTTCATTCAGATCACCACCCGGAAACGCAGGCCCCCGCGTGGCGATGCGGCTGACAGCGGTACTCGTTCGCACCACAAGGCCTGTATTATTTGAAAATAATTGTGGCGCTTCGATCTGCGCGCCTAACGCATCAAAAAAATCGCGCTGTTTTTGAGCGGCTGGAAAATTTAACAACCCAGGATTCGTGCGATCACCATGCGAAATAAAATGAAACCAGTGTAGTGTAGATTTGGAACCAATCTCCACAAGCCCCTTTTGCACACTCCCAAGGCCCCACGCGTCGTTATTCAGGCGATTTAAATTTTGGGTGTCGCTGTCAGGATTACGAAAATGAAAATCACCCTTCGTGCGAAATCCGGTAAGTGCCAGCGACCAACGTTGCGTAGCAACGGCCACGGTAGCCTCTCCTGAATTAGCGGACCCGCCTTGAACGGCAGCCAATACTTGGGGTTTTGATTGCGGCGCTAGTTCTTCAGAAAAACTTTGCCCCAACGTTTGCAGCTGAATGCGCCCAACGGGGCTTAGGGCACTGACAGGGACGTCACTAGACTGCTCGACGCCATACGTGGCAAACGGCGACTGCAGACCAATCGATTCGATTAACGTTGCGGGAAACAGCGAAAAATTCAGCCCTCGACCACTCGTTTCGACAATAGGCATACCGTCCACGTTCACCTGTGTCGCCCCCGAGCCCAGGCCGTTCGGCGCAATAACGGTGGTGGCCGAACCCAAACCCGACGTAGAACGCACGACCACACCTGGTAACTTCCGCAGGCTCTCTGCTAGCGAAGCGTCACTAATAGGTTGGTCAATTTGGGTCGATGTCAGGTGGTAACGCGTTTTATCGCGCGATTCGAGCCCTCTTAGGGCACGTGCGCGGACGATAATAGGTTCGATGGAAGGTGCGGCTGGCGTTTGGTTTTGTGCGTGGCCGATGATGGGGTTTGAAAAATTTACTGCGAAGAGGATGTAAACAAAATAGCGGGCACGGATTGTTGGCGACATAGAGCCGTCTTACCGCAAGCACAGCCATTTTGCAGCGGTCAATAGAAGAATCCGACCGCGGTGCGGCGGTACCCCAAGACTTGGTCGTAACACGAAAAACCGACCATGGCCTCGCCGTTAGCGTTGATGCTGGTGGTGGGTAGCAACTCGCTCGAGGATACTGAGCTATCGGTAATGTACGACGATAGATCATACACCTCCGACCACGACAACCCGGAATACTGCCGGGCGTGCACTTTATACCGGCCACCGATCGACGCATCCCGAGCGACCCAGGCGACGATGGCCTGCCCCGAGTCGTTTATGGCGACGGAGGCGTCGACGACGTCATCGCTTGCTGCGCCTAGATCGATCTGCCCCACCGATTCGAATGCGTAGGTCGTGGCGTTATAGTTTAAACCATACAGACGCTGGGTTGGGCTCGTGGTGCTACCGTCGGACTTGATAAACAAGAGCATCGCCTGATTCGTGGCCTTTGCAAGGAAGAACGGCTTGATGCGCGCGCTTGGCGATTGCGTGACCACGGAACGCAGGCTGTCGCCGTAGTCCTCGTCGATCCGTTCGGCCGCTGAAAATGCACCTAGGGCGCGCGATGAAGTGGCTGGTGTGGAAGTGTAGTAGAGATCGCCTCCTGTTATTGCGGTTGGTGGCCGCAAGAAAAAGACATGCGCATCGCCCCTACTTCCCACAAAAACTTTTGGATAACCAAACGGGCTAGCAGTGGCCTGATTATCTACACTCAGAAACCGCGCGGCATCCGTCGGCAGCGGTATCATCGACGGCCACGTGCGGCCCACACGACCGACGCGGATGTGGTCGGTCCCACCACCGGAATGGTGGTACACCAAATAACCATTGTCGTACTGGTCAAAGTCGATATCGACGCCCGTATTCTGAACGCTATCCCCGTTGAGCCCCGTCGTCGTAGCCGCATTCTGCCAGCCCGTGCTGGTAGTATATAGGCGGTAACGCAAAAGATTATTGTGCACCCATAACAGCACGGTCTCGCGCGAAGTATAGGCCGGCTCGGCCACGACACTGACATTGTGCGTGAGATCATTTTCTAAACGTTGAAAGCGTGACCACAACTGCGCCGTACGATCGAATCGAAACGCCAGAGGCTCGGTGAACGACGCATTATTGGCTTGTTTGGCTAAACTTACGGCCATCACGTTTTCGTTCGTGTCTTTGCGTAATAGTGGGTTTTTTACGGAATAAAACGTGGTTGAAACCGTGCGGTCTAATTTTGTAATGGCCGTTGCACTAGATAAAAGACTGGTTAAGGGCGCAAACACGCTGTTCGAATAAATGCGGTGTGCGTACAGCGCGGTCGCAGTTGGAAAAACCAACCTATCGCCGCGGTTGTACAACGACAGCGCATAGTTACTGCCGATGACTACAGGTGGTCCGTTATAACCGACGTCGCCGTCGCTCAAGATATTGTAATTGTACGTACTACCGTCGATTAAACCATAATGATTGAATGCAACCTGACGCAGCTGCTTAAACACATCGGGCACGACCGGAACGGATACGGCAGCGGCATCTAATCGTACGACGCGCTCTTCTTTGGGCAATTCGATACAACTGGTTGTTAATATCGTTATAAATATATATATTATTATGTTTATATATATCATAACTGATACTTTCTTTGATACATTTTACGATCGCCGCCCTGATCGTTGGCGTACGTTACGATGATTTGATTGCTCGAGTTTATGATGACTGAGGGTTTGCTGGGATCGTCTGGATTCTGCAACGCCGCCGAATCGTTCACCGTATAAAACGCAACTTGTGTGCCACTACGGTACACCGCAAGGTGTACCAGCTTTTGTGTAGCCGAGTATATCGTCTCAAACACCACCGCCGCTAAATTATTATCGTTGATAGCCACTTGCACCGACATCGATTGGCTGGCTGAGGTCAAGGTTGAGTCGACTTCGACAATGCTACTAAAACCATTCACCGGATCATAAAACGTCACAAACGTACCCACACCCGAACACGCGGGCACGGCGATGGTGCCCATAAAACGTGTCTTGTGGTAGGCCACCACCGCCGCGCCCGAAGTATTGATGGCGGCGGCGATGGGCATGAT
>CAZYPH010000078.1:0-11018 GCA_964649095.1 uncultured Oligoflexia bacterium
AGTTCGTCCGCAAAAAGGTCCAGATGCGCGAAGCGAGAGAGGCGATGTGACCAAGCTGGCCAAAAAACGGCCAGCGCGGGAACTCGCCGACCGAGCGACAAAGCAGATGGGCCTTTTTCCGGACGAACTAAAGAATTTAGAGAGCTCGGCTAAGACTTAGTGGTACGTATACGGATAGGTATATATATACACCACTATGCGCCCAAGCCCTTTAAAGAGCTCTCTAAATGCTTCCCCCGAAAAAACTTAGAAAATTGTTGCTACTAGAGAGTGCGAGATTGTTTTGCTGTACCTCCCACTCGTGATCCTTTTGTAAGTCCCACCACCTACGTTTGGTCTTGAGTGCTGCTCTCTAGTAGCTACAATTTGCCTATCGAACAATTGCGCAAAAACTTTAGAAAAATTTGCCTACCAGCGAACTTAATTCGTATTGAAAATGGCCATTCGCCTCTTAAAGTCGCATCGTGTTGAGGTAAAGCTTTGATAAGATTAGAGAGTGTCGGGTCGTTATCGAGGTTTAAAAAATAGTATTCGATTGGGCCTTATTTTAGTGATCGGGTGGGGGTCTCTTTCTGCGCAGGCCGCAATCACGCCTTTTGTGCGTGTCTTGATTGACCGCCAAATTGAGGGTGTGAAGGTAGAGGGCTTCGATGTCGTTGTTGAAGCCATCGGGGGTAATGCGGCAGCTACACGCGTGGTGATGCAACACCCTGAACGCACGACTCTGCAGTTAGACTGCAAGAGTCTAAATGGCTTTGTTACCGTCGTGAATAAAGCGTTAGATCTTTCGAAATGGTTTCAGCCGAAGGCCCGAAGTCATCGTATTGCGGGCCCCTTGCGCATCTCAAGCCGAGGCGGGTTTTTGCGTGTTGGGGCCAAGCAGTTTCGCGACGCCTTATATATCTACAGCGCTAATCAAGAGTGTGTTGTTGTAAATCATGTTGATTTAGAGAAGTACGTAGTCGGCCTATTGAACAGTGAAATGTCCGCCAATTGGAGTATGCAGGCTCTGAAAGCCCAGGCGGTAGCTGCACGAACTTACGCGGTTTATCAGATGCGAGAGGCAGGCAATGCTGTGACGCCACGTCCCTTTGATGTCCAGTCTACGGTAAAAGATCAAGTCTATGAAGGGGCACATAAAGAACGATTTGCAACGACCAGAGCTGTCTTGGAGACACAGGGTCAGATACTCACCTTTGCTCATACACCAATTAAAGCATTTTATCACAGCACGTGTGGTGGCCAGACTGAGAATCCCGCAAAAGTGTGGGGTATGAGCGTGCCCTATATGAAGCCGGTGCCTTGTGCCTATTGTAAAACCTCACCTCGCTACAAATGGGACCATTCGATTACGTACCGCGAGCTTACGACCCGCTTGTTCAACGCAAAACTCATGGAACGGCGCGAAGGCGTTAAACAGGTTAGTATCGCAAAATTTAATAATCTAGGGCGGGCGCAGACGATTATCGTAAAAACGAATAAACGAGAAATATTGATGCCCGCGCAGCGTTTTAGAGAAATATTGGGTTTTTCTAATGTACTATCGACACGATTTCGATTGGATACGGCTCTTGGTGTTCTTTTAGTCGAGGGGCGAGGCTCTGGGCATGGTGTGGGTTTGTGTCAGTACGGCGCCAAGGGGATGAGTGACCAAGGGTATTCGTTTGATCAAATCTTGAAACACTATTATCCGCTAGCAAAGCTCGAGAAAATGTATTGATTTAACGGTATGCAGTTATCTGATTTTGACTTTGAGCTTCCTCAAGAGCTGATTGCGCAGCATCCGATTGAGCCACGCGACCACTCTAGACTTCTGGTGTGCGATTTAACCGCAAACAGCGTGGGCGACGAGCCTAGTCTGGTGGTATCGCATCAGTATTTTTATGACCTACCGAATCTTTTAAATCACAACGACGTTCTAATTTTTAACGACAGCAAAGTTTTACCGGTGCGTGTGTTGGGTACGCGCGCCGATACAAAAGGTCGCGTTGAGATGCTCTTGTTAAGGCCGGTGCCCAAAGAAGAAGGCGGTGAGGCGCACGCCTATGCCCCTGGTTTTACTGCCGATTGGTATGTGTTATTAAAGTTGACCTCAAAAATATTTAAAGGAATGGTTTTAAAGTTTGGGCCGGTCGATTGTTCTTTAGAGGTCGTGGTGCAGTCTTCGGATGACGACCGTCGCAATCGCGATGGTGAGACACGCGTGTCGATTCGCTGCCTTACTAGCCATTCTCCGCACTACCAAAGCGCTATGGAATCGTTAGAAGTTTGGCTTCAGTATTACGGTGAAGTGCCGCTACCACACTATATTGCGGCGTCGAATTCGGATTTGGTAAAAACGCCTGAGATGAAACAGCAATACCAGACCGTTTATGCCAAAACCCCTGGCTCAGCGGCAGCGCCTACTGCGGGGTTTCATTTTACGAGTGGGCTATTACAAAAGCTTTGCGAAAAAAATATCGATACTGGTTTTGTTACACTGCATGTGGGTGTGGGTACTTTTCGTCCGGTAAAAACAGAGTCAATTTTAGATCATAAAATGCACACCGAATACTATGAGATTACAGAAACATTGATTCAACTTTTACGGCGAGCAGAACACGACGGCCGTCGTGTTATAGCTGTTGGAACAACCACAGTACGAGCATTAGAATCTCATAAAAATAAATTTCCGAATTTAGAAGATTGGACGCCAGGCATCTATGCGACCAATATTTTTATTTACCCTTCTTATGAATTTCAAATTGTGGATGATCTAATAACTAATTTTCATTTACCTAAATCAAGTCTGTTGATGTTAGTAGCCGCGCGTATGGGGTATAAAAATACAATTTCCGTTTATAAAACGGCAGTAGAACAACGTTACCGTTTTTTTAGTTTCGGTGATGCCATGTTTATTCGCTTTCGTTGAGGCGTTGCAAAATTTCGAGAGGTTTTAAAAAAATGTTTAAACGTACAACCATGGTCGTGGGCCCATTTCAGTGTAATTGTCAGATTTTAATGTGCCCTGAATCGAAAGATGCCGTAGTGATTGACCCGGGCGATGAGGGGCCAGCAATTGCAGCGCGTCTTCAGGCCGATGGTGCTAACGTAAAATATATATTACACACCCATGCGCATTTAGATCACTGTTCGGGCACCCATAACGTGAGTCAGGTGGCTCCTCACGCGCTAGTTGGCCTGCACCAAGACGACGAATGGCTCTATAAAAATGTACCGATGCAGGGACAGATGTTTGGGATGCGTTTAACGGCACCACCACCTGTTACTTTATATTTTGAGCACGAGATGTTGCTGCCGTTTGCAAATACTCAAATTAAGATTTTACACATTCCGGGCCACTCGCCTGGCTCGGTGGCGTTTTCACTTTCTGAAAATACGTTGTCGTCAGTACCAGAAGTTTTTACAGGTGATACACTGTTTTACCGATCGGTCGGACGTACAGATCTATGGATGGCCGATGGCAGTCTTATGACGAAATCAATTAAACAGAAATTATTTACGTTAGATGATGAAACACTTGTGCACCCTGGCCATGGCCCTAGTACTAAGATCGCCGATGAAAAACGTGAGAATCCGTTTCTATGACACAAAAAATAACAAACGCATTGTCAGTGTGTCTGATTTCAAAAAACGAGGCGCATGCGATCGCTCGCGCGCTAAGTTCTATTCGTCGAGAGTTTGGCTCAATTGATATTATTGTCGTCGATGCCGAGTCTATCGATGCTACAACAAACATCGCAAAACACATGGACGCACGTGTATTCACAAAACCGTGGACTGGTTTTGCGGAGGCCCGAAATTTTGCCTTGGCGCAGGCCACAACTGAATGGGTTTTGTTTGTCGATTGTGATGAGGCTATCGAAGAAGGTTTTGCAGCAAAGTGGACTGCGTTAAACGCCACGAATAAGAATCTACCCAACTGTTTTAGTGTGCGTCGTCGCGAGTTTTTTTTAGGTCGAGAACTATATTTTGGGCCGGGTAATCCGTCGCATCAGTGGCGGCTATTCCGCCGTTCGGCCGTGCAGTTTGTGGGAGCCGTTCATGAGTATCCGGAGTTTGACGGACCCATTGGTTCGATCGAGTCGACGGGGTTGTTGCATTGGGTGCAGTCGGACGAGCCAACGGCACCCGAGAACGTATTTCAAGACGTCGTTCGTTTTTTGAATAAAATGAACCATTATACGACGCTAGAAGCGCTAGAGCGTTTTGCGCAGGGTCAGACAACAACGCTCTGGCACGCCTTTTTTACTTTTTTTAGTACGATTCTAAAAAACGGCATTTCATATCAGGGTTTTCGTAATGGGAAGGAAGGGGTTGTTTTAATTCTTCTCGAGGCTTTTTCTCGAACGGTTCGTCACTTAAAACTTTGGGTGTTGTGGCGCAAGTTGCCGCCGCAGCAAGTCAAAACATGTCAGGCTGATTGGAGTGCACTGAATAAACCGACGGTTTTAAGAATTTAGTCGTCTTCCAAATGCGAGTTTGATTACCTGATTTAATTCTTATACTTATTAAAGACTATGAATACTTCTTCTCGTGGCGATACGGCCCATCAATCCAAGAGCGGACAGTCGCGTTCTGGTGGGCGATCGCAATCTAATAATCAAGGTCACAATCGTTCACGACGGCGCGATCGCGGTGGTTCAGGCCGCGGTGGGCATAGTGCCCACTCAGGGGCTCAAAAAAATGTAGTTAGGCCTACCAGCAAGGGCTCTCCGGCCATTGTCTTAAAACAAAATTTAGTGGTGCATTCGTGTACGTCGTCTAGTTTTTCAGGGTTAGAAAGTTACGTTTTAGATCTGGTCACCTGGCAGCATCAAAAGCGTCGAGCGGTGTTGTTGTTTTGCCGCGAGGGTACGCCCCTGCATAGAATGGCGGTTGAAAAAGGGGTGCCTGTTTATACTATTGGCCCAAAAGATAAATCGGGGCCTCGTCTCTGGGCGTCACTACGCAAGTTTTGGGCCGAGAAATTGAAAGTTGGTAACGTCACGTTGCATATGCATGCGGGTGGCGAGCCCTGGTACCACTTGCCGTGGTTGTGGAAAACAAAAAGTATTCTGCAGTATCATATCTGGATCAATCATAAAAAAAACGATCCTCTCCACCGCGTATTGTTTTCGGCCATTGGTGAGGTTTGGACGTCTTCCGAATCGGCTCGTAACCACCTGTTAAAACTACTACCTGTGCGCCCCGAGCGTTTGCGGGTGGTGCCTTATGGACGCGATATCGAGACCATGAGCTTAGCACCACGCAGTGTGTGGCGTCGTGATGTGCGCCGAGCGTTGAATATTGGGGAGCGCGATACGTTGATTTTGTCGGTCGCTAGGCTAGAGCCGCTTAAGGGCGTGCGTGAGTTGTTTGAGGCCTTTTTAAAAATCGAATCTCAGTTTCCCCACGCGCACCTGGCTATAGTGGGGGCGCCATCGCCGCACGATGAGTCGGCGGAGCGTTTGGCTCACGAATTAAAAATTAAATGGACTGCCCTGCCAGAGTCTTTAAAAGCGCGTATTCATCTGCCGGGCCATGTGTCGCCGGTATTGCCGTTTTTTGCAGCGGCGGACATGTATGTCGTGGCCTCTCATGAGGAGTGTTTTTCACTCGCGATGATCGACGCAGCGGCATTCGGTTTGCCAATTATTGGTACTCGTAGTGGTGGTACACCATCGCTCGTGCACCATGACGAGACAGGTCTATTGGTAGAACCTAAGAGTGTAGATGCTTTGGCTGACGGTCTTACAAAATTACTTAAACACCCGCGCATGGCACGTTTGTTTGGTGATGAAGGTAAGAAGCGGTCGAATAAGTTTGATCGAGAACAGATTTACCAATCTATGCTCCAGCATTACGCGGCAAGGGCGGTGCCTGTGGTAGCTCTTCCGCACTCGGCGGCTAAATAAGTTCGGTGAGTAGTTTGGAAATTTGTCCGCGTTTATTTCAAGTTCCGACAGCACACGGCATTCTAACGGGCCCGCAGTTTATGCCGGTGGGCACCCAGGCTACCGTTAAGGGTGTTTTACCTAGAGATTTATTAGCTGCAGGCGCTCAAGTGGTTCTCAGTAATACCTATCACTTATATTTGCGCCCTGGGCACCAGCGTGTCGAGCGCTTAGGTGGCCTGCATAAGTTCATGAATTGGTCGGGCCCAATTTTGACGGATAGTGGCGGCTATCAAGTGTTTTCTTTGAAGCACTTGAATCGTGTTAGCGATGACGGTGTTGAGTTTCGTAGTCACTTAGATGGGTCAAAACATTTTTTTACGCCCGAGCTGTCGATGGAAATTCAGGCTGCACTTGGGGCCGATATTGTAATGGCTTTTGATGAATGTCCGGCCCCGGAAGCCACTGATAAAGCCGTTGTACGGAAAAGCATGGAGCGCACGTTGGCCTGGGCCCAGCGCTGTCGCGATTATCGATTAAAGTCGCATCAAAAACTTTTCGGCATTGTGCAGGGCGGTATTTTTTTAGATTTGCGAGAAGAGTGTTTAGAGCGCCTACAAGCCATGGGATTTGATGGTTATGCATTAGGTGGTTTGGCGATTGGTGAGCCCATTGCGGACATGTATCGCGTAGTGGCTGCTATGGCGCGTAGGTTACCTCAAGACAAACCACGCTACCTTATGGGTGTGGGCACGCCACAAGACCTGGTAGTTTGCGCCGCGTACGGTGTCGATATGTTTGATTGTGTGATGCCATCTCGCAACGCACGTAATGGGCAGTTGTTCACTAGCCAAGGCAAAGTAAATATAAAAAATGCTATGTATGCAGATGATGCTGCGTCTGTTGATGCTGCTTGTGTGTGTGTGGCGTGTGCTGATTATTCTAGGGCCTATTTGCGGCATCTATTTGTCGCACAAGAATTATTGAGTAGTACGTTGAACACGATTCACAATTTAACATATTATTTGACCTTAATGGCGCGTGTGCGGCAGGTGATTGTTGCTTTTAAGGCCGGTCAATCCGTTCTCGAGACGCGTCAGGCACTGCGTGCTTTGGCTTTAGAAAATACGACCGATCCCGCAATGAACGCGCTTGTATCGCAGTATTTGTAGGCGTGCTCGATATCTTTTTAACGACATTACTTTTTGAGTGACGATGTTAGAATCACTTGAGAGAATGACCGATACGCGGCACAAAAATTCCGTAGTAGTCTTAGACTTCTGGGCCTTAAAACGCTTGGGGTGTCTTTTTTATAATTAAGAATTAAAATGAGGTTTTAGATTTATGAATCCAGCAGGTCCACAATCACCGTTGATGTCTTTGATTCCGTTAGTCGCTATTTTTGTGGTGATGTATTTTTTATCTATTCGTCCACAACAGAAAAAAATGCAGGAACATCGTAAATTATTAGAAGCTTTGAAAATTGGTGATGAAGTTGTTCTTAGCTCGGGTTTTTTAGGTCAAGTAGTCGAACTGCGCGATACGATTGTTGTTTTGGAAATTGCCAATGGCGTAAAAGTACGTGTGATGCGTCAGCAGATTAATCAAGTGAATCCAAAACTTCAGCAGGCGACGGCGTAAGTTCAGTCATCTTTCAACGCATAGATAGAGGCTAAAAGTAGCACTTATGGAAACAACTCCTACCAGCAGAACAGGTTCGGGACGTCATACTTCTAGTAGACGTGGGTTAAAAAAATCATGGTGGTTTAAGTTTTTAGTTACCATCAGTGTTACCGTTTTAGCCGCATTGGTCGTGGCACCAACTGCACTTAAAATTGATGTCGAAAACAGTTGGTTGCCGTTTAAAAAGAAAATCAACCTTGGCTTAGATCTGCAGGGTGGTGTGTACCTGGTCATGGGGGCCGATTTTAATAAAGTGTATGCTGAGGTCGTGAAACGCACGGTGGATAGTTTAATCACCGGAGCGGCGCAAAAGGGTGTTAGTTGCACTTTAAAAGACCTTCTGTCGGCGCGTGATGCCGATGATCCGGCTGTCTTGGTCGAGTGTGCATCTGAGGCCAATCGTAAGCAGCTTTACGACATACTAAAGGCCGATTACGAAATTTTGCGTATTGTTCAGGATAACCAACTAACTTACGGGTTAGCCTTAACTAAAGCCTACCGTGAGAACGTACGCGAGCGCACTATTAGTCAAAGTATTGAGGTGGTGCGTAACCGTATTGACGAATTTGGTGTGTCGGAACCCGTCATCTCGTCCCGTGGTACCGATCGCCTGTCGATTGAATTGCCAGGTGTAAAAGATGTCGAACACGCTAAAGAGTTGATTGGTCGTACCGCAAAACTTGAGTTTAAAATTGTAGATAACGAATCCATGTCACCCGACGAGGTGGCCGCCTTGGTATCAGACATCGAGGCCAAAAATAATATCCGCTACAAAGAAGGCGAAAAGTTTTCGGAGTACGCACAGCGTATTAACGATTTAGCAAAAGGTAAAATTCCAGCAGGCACTGAGATCGCATTTCAACGCGAAGACGCGCGTCATAATGCGCAAACAGGGCAGGCCCCGGGTTTTGGTCGTGTGCCGTATCTTTTAAAGGCCCGCACAGAAGTTACGGGTGATGATTTAAAGGATGCGTTTGCAACGATGGATCCTACGGATCAACGCCCTATTGTTAGTTTAAGTTTTAATGCCAAAGGCACACAGAATTTTGATCGTGTTACCGGCGAGAATTTGCATAAAGCCATGGCCATTGTTTTGGACGGTATCGTGCACATGGCCCCGGTTATTGAAAGCCGAATTTCCAACGGACAGGCCCGAATTACATTGGGGTCGTATGATAATCAGGCCGCATTACGCGAGGCCCAAGATATCGCCATCGTATTGCGTGCTGGTGCTTTACCTGCGCAATTAGATTTTTTAGAGCAGCGTGTGGTGGGGCCGAGTTTGGGTTTAGACAGTATCGAAAAGGGTAAGTTGGCTAGCATCATTGGTTGTCTTGCTGTGTTTGTATTTATGCTGCTGTATTATCGAGGTAGTGGTTTTGTGGCCGATATTTCGTTGATCATCAATGTTTTGTTGATGATGGCTATTCTGGTGGCATTAGACGCTACGTTGACATTGCCTGGTATTGCGGGAATTGCCTTAACCGTCGGTATCGCGGTCGATAGTAACGTTGTTATTTACGAGCGTATTCGTGAAGAGTTGCGTGCCGGTAAACCAATCGTCTTGGCGGTAGAGTCGGGGTTCGATAAGGCCTTCCGCACGATTTTAGATGCGAACGTAACCAACGCATTAGCGGCATTGATTTTGTTTAACTTTGGCTCAGGGTCGATCAAAGGCTTCGCCGTAACATTAATTGTGGGCATCGTGACAACGTTGTTTTCGGCCGTTTTCTTTTGCCGCATGGTTTTTGATTTTTATTTAGAAAAGTGTAATCCGAAGCGTTTAAGCATCTAGGGGCACGTATGTTAGAGATTTTACCAAGAAATTTAAATTTTGATTTTGTCGGCAGACGGTATTTTTTTCTCGCATTGTCGTTTGTTGCTGTTTTGGCCACCGTAATACTTTTGGCTACGAAGGGCTTAAATTACGGCATCGACTTTAGTGGTGGTGCTGAGGTTCAGATCAAACTTAAAAATGAGGTCGAGACCAGTGTGTTGCGTGGTTACCTTGATAAGGGTGGTTTTGAAAACTTAGTTCTTCAGCAATTGGGTGACCCCGCCCAGCGCGAGTATTTGGTGAAATTTAAAAGTGAGAACGACTCGGTGATTCAGGCTGCCGGAAAAAAAATGGAGAGTGTCCTCGGCGCTCATTTTGCTAGCGGTGAGTTTGAAGTGCAGCGAGTTGATGTGGTTGGGCCTCAAGCGGGTAAAGAACTGCGTAAGAGTGGGTTTTTATCGATCTTTTACACCTTGGTTTGTATTTTAGTTTATGTGGTGTTTCGTTTTGATTTGCGTTACGGACCGGGCGCGATCGCCGCATTGTTTCATGATGCCATGATTACTCTAGGGATTTTTGTACTCACGCAGAAAGAGTTTTCTCTACAAATTGTGGCCGCGATTTTAACGATCATTGGTTATTCGAATAACGACACGATTATCGTCTTTGATAGGGTACGCGAAACGCTACGCGCTCATCCCGGTCGATCTTTAGAAGATAATATCAATCGCTCTATCAATGAAACATTGAGCCGCACTATTTTGACTTCGGTGTGTACGCTGTTGGTCGTAGTGGCATTGATGATTTTTGGTGGCTCTGTGATTCATGATTTTGCTTTCACCATGTGTGTGGGCATTTTGGTAGGAACGTATTCCTCGGTGTTTATTGCATCGCCTACTGTGATTTTCTTAACGCATTGGCAAGAGGGGCGACGCAAGAATGGCTCCCAGCAGCGGGTTTGAGTCTCATCGAGAAATTAGTGTTTATCTAAAGTGTAGCGATACCATGGCGCAGATTTTATGGCGCCGTGGTTTTCGTTCAACCGAAGCTATTGAAGAACTATTACAGTTAGACCTCACGCGTTTGCCTAATCCGTTTTCATTGTACGATATGGACCGCGCCTGTGACCGTGTGGTGGAAGCCATTCTCGGTGATGAACAAATTGCGATCTACGGCGATTACGACGTCGATGGTACCTGCGGTGCGGTTGTTCTTAACGAGTTTTTAACGGACCTCGGTTTGACCGGTGTCACCGTGATACAGCCGAATCGTTTTAACGACGGTTATGGTGTGCATACCAAACTTTTGGCCCAATTGATCGAATCGGGGCATTCGCTCATTCTGACTGTGGATTGTGGGATCACTGCAAACGAACCTATCGCATATGCTCAGGCCGAGGGGGCCGATGTTATTGTCATCGACCACCATAAGTTGGGCACAACGCTACCCGAGGCTTATGCTGTTGTAGATCCTCAGCGACCTGAAGACACATCCGGGTTGCGTAATTTGTGCGGGGCAGGACTGGCCTTCTTTTTTGTGATGGCCCTGCGCAATCGGCTGCGTGCCCAGTCGTATTTTGAATCGCGCCAGCAAAAAGAACCCAATCTCATGAAGTTACTCGATTTGGTTGCGGTGTCTACGGTGGCCGATTTGGTTGATATTCGTGGTGTGAATCGCATTTT
>CAZYPH010000079.1:0-1485 GCA_964649095.1 uncultured Oligoflexia bacterium
AAAAATAGTACGATACTCGGAACCCAAAGCAGGTGGGTTAAGCCGGTTATTAATAAATATCAAACGTAGCGATACCATCAAAGGGTCCAGTAAATCGTCCGCCGAACGCGCTTCTTGTAACACCACACGAACGTTACCCAACGTAGCGTTTCGAAC
This sequence comes from uncultured Oligoflexia bacterium, assembly GCA_964649095.1. Classification (GTDB taxonomy): domain Bacteria; phylum Bdellovibrionota; class UBA1018; order UBA1018; family UBA923; genus CAZYPH01. Next base: position 157 of record CAZYPH010000079.1, read on the forward strand.
ATTGAGCCCGCGGTTCTCTGCGGTACCGTTTTGAACCATGGCTGCTGAGTTGCGCTGCACCTCGGCGGGTGAAAACCGCACCGTCATCTTAATCAAGTTATTCGACCGCAACACCTGTAATTGAGATGATGTATCGCGCGCGGTACCTAAGTTGGCGCGAAAAAAGTACGAGTTGAATTCTGCATGCGCTTCAGGCGCGTACGAAACGCTGCCAAAAAAGCTACGACGGCGAGATTCCTCGATCCAACCATGCGGTGACGCAAAACACTTCGGAATAAACGTCGTGTCTTGCTGTAAATCTAACGTAGAGCCGAAGCGCTCTGCTACAGTAAGTCCTGGGCGTAAACCTGGGCGCGATACCAAACCATAATCAAATACGAATGCAGTGCGGTTGTGTTGGATTGTTGAGAAAAAATTCTTCACCGTAGCTGAAAGTTGCTGAGTTAAGTCTCTTAAGAGAAACGCGGTGGTCTCGGCAGATGCTGGGCCGCCCGCAGAGGGGCCTGCGATTTGACGACCGGTTTGTTGGCAGCTAGGCGGTAAACTAGCACGGCCACGACCAGGGGTTTCGATGCAGCGAATGTCTGTGGCGATAGCGAAAGGAGCAACCTGTCCACCGTTTAGGGCCTCAGAGACTCCAGCATGCAGTAACCCACTAAGTTCGCCAGCCGCATTCATAACGGCGCCACCCGAATTACCAGAAATAATGGCACAGCCACTCACGACCCGAACAGGGCTCCCATCCACAGCCCCCGCATAAATACTGGACTGGTTAACGACTTGGCACCCCTCTGTGACTAAGAGACTTCCAACGTTGCGCCCGCCGCCAGCATCAACTGGATCGATCCTGGCAATACGATAGTGTTGGGGTGATCGCACCAGGCCTGACGATGCCATTTGTAACGGCTGGTGGTCGGTAACCGGTTGGGTGAGCTCGAGTAGTGCATAATCGGCGTTGGCAAAATTTAAGGTTCTCGTTTCGGCTGACGGGCTTTCATAGAGCGTACTTTTGGCTAACACGCGACGACAGCCGGTAGATACTTTACTGCGTAAGATCTGCGAAGAATCGCCTCTGGCTCGAACTTCAGCAAAGTGCAGAAAAATACTATCTTCACAGGTATCGCCGGCATTCAGACTGCCTGCATCACTCGAACGCCCTAAGCAGTGGCTATTGGTGATGACATGATTTGCATCAATTAATACGGCCGTACATTGGGCAGTATTAGTGCCGTGGACACGAGTCAAAAAGGCGATCGCCTCTGGGCACTCTGCCGCGGTATTTGTGCCGCTAGCATAACAGGTACCGCTAGCCTCGCGGGCCGATCGCAA
>CAZYPH010000079.1:1495-10823 GCA_964649095.1 uncultured Oligoflexia bacterium
CGCGGCCTCGGCACTACCGTGTTCTACGATATTCTCTTGGTTGATGCGACTACCGCCGTTATTATAAATCGGTTTGTCTTCGGAGCAACCGCTCATTAAGACTACGGCGAAAGTCATTGAGATAAATAAAATTTGTTTGCAATGGGCCTTATTCGTTTTCATCGCATTCGAACGAATGCAACTACCAAGCCAATAGAAACAGTGCTTGTTTGCAAGCACAAAGACCTGACAACGACAGCAATGTCAGTGTCGCGTGGCGTGGGTACTGCCGAACTTGACATGATCAGGTCATAGACACCTGTAAAAAATACGGCAGGGTCTCACTGTTACAAGGACGCGTTCGTAGGTTTATTTTTCGGTAAAAAATTCAGCGATATCTGGGTTTTTTTCTAATAGGCGGCGGATGCGCTCGCGGCGTTTTTGTTTACGAGCTAGTTTGCGCGCGCGGCGGTCGGCACGGTGCTGCGAAGCCTTTTCACGCATCTCGATAAAAAAATCTTTAATATAGTCTTTGGCCGACCATACGGAAATCAATAGCGAGATCCAGATACAAATCGTACCCAACAACTGCATGGGAATATAAAAATACGTCTCGTGCAGCATCAGCATCGGAATGGCGGCCATCTGCATTACCGTTTTCCATTTGGCGATGCGGCTGGCTGGAATCACAATGCCCTCGCTTGAAGCAATCGCACGCAGGCCCGTAATAGCCATTTCGCGTACGATTAAAACAATAACGATAAACGGATGGATGCGCCCCAAATGCTGCAGCATGACTAAAGAACTCACGACTAAAAATTTATCGGCGAGCGGGTCTAATAACTGGCCTAAAACCGTAACCGTTTTTTCGGTGCGAGCATAATACCCATCAAAATAATCTGTGATGCCGGCAATGCCGAATAATACGGCCGCAATAAATCCTGCTAGCGGCTCGTCGCGCAATAAACAAATCATAATCGAAGGCACAAAAATAATACGCAGCGCCGTCAGTTTATTCGCAGTATTATTGAATTGGGCCATCACGGAGTCGTGTGCACCAGAATCTATCGATTCAGTAGACCCTGTGTCATTATCAGGCTTATGCTCATGCTCATGAGCATGCGGCGTCTCGGTAGTTTGTGATTCTTGAGCAGTGTTTTGAGCGGCGTCTTGCGATGGCTGTTTTGTATTCACAACGTTCAGTTTAGAGAAGAGATGATGAATCAGGAACGAAATAAGTGTGGCGTCTCAGAATTTTTTCGCCTGGTAGTTTATATCGGCCTTTTTATATTTATTGTTCCAGGCGGATTGCGATGTGGTTGGGCAGACCCCATAAAAATTACTGATTTTTTTAAAACAAAAACACTAACGCGGTTAGTTGATGACTTAGAGGCTGTTGCTAATGCTGAGTGGGAGGCACCGGACGGCTATCGTTTTGTAAATGCTATTGCCATAAATTGTCCTGAGCGTTTTATTCGTGCACATTGGAATGACTTGACTCTGTTTCCAAAATTAAGCAGCGCGATAAAAAAATTTGAAGTCGATACATCAAAGAGACAAATTCAGGTTGAAGGCTCAGCTCACGGCTTACAACTAAAATCGATAGTCGCGTATGATCTGGCTCACAAAGATCAAATGCGGTTTCGCATTATAGGTGGTGATTTAGTCGGGATGACCGTAGAGGCTTATTTGGTGCGTTATCAGGAAAAAAATATTGTCTTCGGAAACGGGCGACTGCCTAAAGCAAAGACGTTACTACCGGCCCCGATACAATTAGTTTTTCGACCAGTAAGTGAAATTTTATTAAGCGCTGCGACAAAGAACTTTAAAAATGAAATCGAAGGGCTGTTTCAAGCGCACGCAAAACAATAATACGTTTCATTCGTTCAAAGGTTCGAATTTTGTTGTTCAGTCGAATCGTAAAACATTAAACTAATCGTGTTGATAAATTTTTTTACTTTATCGCAAAGCAATTCACTCCACCCCAAAAAAGAATCAACACCCTATGACGGACAGCAAAAATAAAATATTAAAAGGCACCAAGACGTTATCGTTAGTCTCTAAAAATGCGACGCCGCCCAAATCTTCAAAAGAGCTTGTTGAAAAAAAACTACGAGCCAAAAAAGAGCGCATTTCTGAAGAAAATAAAACTCTGCAGATGGCCGCACGTCCAAAACTTTCGGTATTTGAACGCAGGCGGCACCCTCGTTTTTTGCTTAGCCGCGAACAGTTTCGCGAAACAAAAACAGGCCGAATTTACCAGGTTTATGACCTTAGTTTTTCTGGGTTGTCGCTTTTGGTAAACGACGACACGTTTAAGATTGGGCAGGTTTTGACAGGAATCTTAAACCTCCATCCGGATAGTATTGAAATTTCGCCGCGTGTGGTGGCTCAACACGATGGTCGTGTGTCGCTATCGCTCGATAAACTTTCGGTCTATGGGCGCACGGTGTTAGCTCGAGGGCTTAGTCCTAAACGTCTAGGCAGTTCCCTTAAGTTAGTACGCGAACGTCTGCCCTTGGCCGACCTATGGTTTCATGGCGTGTGTAATACTGATGTCTTGATTTCGTTTGCATCAGACCAATCCATTAGTAAATTTGAAATATTTATATCGAATTTTTATGTGGGTTGGAGTTTTGCTGCCAACAAAGTTACCACCGCGATCTGTCAAACGTCGGGTTTGGGTGGGCTGGGAGAGTCGGCTGGTTTAGGAAACCCAAAAAAACGCGAAGCCCTTTTAACCTCGGGTGAGCCGGTAACTTTAGATGGCATCGATTTAAAGTTTGATGTCGATACCGATCGTGAAAAAGTAGATCTCGCGCAACAAGTAATTCAACAAAGCGTTCTAGAGACTGCATTGAAAACAGCGGTGCTCGCCTGTCTGAAAATTTAGAACAAAAATACTTTCTTATTGCCAAATAGGGCTCCGCATTCTGATATCTGAGAAATAAAAGATTAGGAGAACTATTAAGATGGATCGCAATTTTGCTCTAGAATTTGTTCGCGTTACCGAAGCTGCAGCCCTGGCAGCCGCACGTTTTATGGGTCGTGGTGATGAAAAACAAGCCGATCAAGCTGCGGTCGACGCTATGCGTAGCACGTTGAATTCCGTTGTGTTCGATGGCCGTGTGGTGATCGGTGAAGGCGAGCGCGATGAAGCGCCGATGTTGTATATCGGTGAGCGCGTCGGCACCGGTTTAGGCGCAAAATTAGACCTAGCGTTAGACCCATTAGAAGGCACAACGATCTGTGCACGCGGCGGTATGAACTCGATTGCCGTGATCGCTATCGCTGAAGAAGGTCAGTTCTTGCACGCACCCGACACGTACATGCAAAAAATCGCCGTTGGCCCTGATGCCAAAGGCGCGATTGACTTGACGCGTTCCCCTACAGAAAATCTTATTCAAATTGCAAAAGCTAAAAAGAAGGAACTGAATGAACTGACCGTCATTATTTTAGATCGCCCCCGACATGCCGCTCTCATTGAAGAAGTACGTGGTGCTGGCTGTCGTATTTGGTTGATTGGCGATGGCGATGTTTCGGCAGCAATTGCAACATGTAAACCCGACTCTGGCGTCGATGTTTTAATGGGTAGTGGGGGGGCACCAGAGGGTGTGATTGCCGCAGCAGCACTACGTTGTCTTGGAGGCGATTTTCAAGGTCAGTTGAAACCACGAAACGACGACGAAATTAAACGTGCCGCAGCTATGGGTATTCGTGAGATCGATCGTGTGTACCGGATTCATGAGTTGGCGCAGGGTAACGTCATGTTTTGTGCTACCGGCGTTACACAAGGTACGTTTTTAAATGGGGTGCGGTTTTTTGGTGGTGGTGCCTACACACATTCGGTTGTGATGCGTTCAGAGAGCGGTACTATTCGTCATATTGAAGCCGACCACCATTTTGCTACTAAACCAAAATTCGGTTCAGCCCACTAGGAGAGTCGTCATGGCAAGCGCATCAAAATCAAAAATCATGACTGTGGATATCGAAAAACTATGGAACGTCGTTATCGATTATCCACGTTACCCTGAGTTTGTTGAAGGGGCAAAAAAAGTCGAGATCCTTTCGCAGAGCTCTAATCAAAAACGTGTCCGCTATTCGATAGAATTACTCGGCAAAGATATATGGTATGAGCTCGAACATTTGGAAAATAGCCCTCGAGAAATGACCTGGAGTTTAGTCGATAGCAATATCATGAAGCTAAACAACGGTGGCTGGCGTTTAGAGCCCTCTGCAGATGGTAAACTCGAGGTCACGTATTCTTTAGAGCTCGAGTTTAAGATCTACGTGCCCGGTATGGTTTTGAACGGATTGGTGAAAACAAGTTTACCGAAACTATTGGACAGTTTTGAAAATAGAGCTAAAAATATATAGAAGGAATTATATATGAGTAAAAAGACATCTCATGACGCTGCTAGCGATGTTTCGGATTCACCAGAAAAAGAGTCAATTAAAGACGCCCTGCGCGATTCGATGAAAAAAATTGCCATGACGGGCGTGGGTACAATTTTTTTGACCGAAGAGACGATTCGAAATTTTTTATCTGAAGTAAAACTTCCCAAAGAAATGTGGGGTGGTTTTTTAGAGAATGCCAATAAAACGAAGTCCGAGTTTATGGCGGCATTTTCAAAAGAACTAGCTCAAGTAATTTCAAAGATTGATATGGCTGCAGAGGCCAAAAAGTTCTTAGAAGGCCATAAAATTAAACTGAATCTCGAAATTAGTTTCGATAAAAAAGGCAAGGCTGAATAAACAGAATTTATTTGCCAGCGAAAACTAGAATAAGGCTCTCAAAAAAACGTTTTTCTAAGCGCTGTAGGCAATGGTTCCGCATAAACTCCAATGCTTGCAGCGTTGTTTTAGCTTGTGAATAGGCCCGGTCGGATGTCAGGGAATGAAAGACGTCGCTCACGGCTACAATCTTAGCCCCCTCTGACGTGTCTTTGGAACGTAGTCCTGATGGGTAGCCGCTGCCCATAGGGTCTTCATGGTGTTGAAGAATACATAATTTTGCGATTTTCCCAATGGCATCGGTTTGGCTTACAATCTCGTGACCAAACTCCACATGTTTTTGCATATGCGCCCATTCATCGGCATCGAGTGGGCCTGGTTTGTTGATAATGGCCGTGGGTACTTTAGATTTGCCTATGTCGTGCAGGATGCCGCCTAAGGCAATCTCTTTGAGATACGTTTCATCTACAATACCAGCACGCCTTGCAATCATAATAGAGAGTACGGCCGTACCGATCGAGTGTCGAAACGTATAGTTGTCGTGCTGCGAGAGTGATTCTAAAAACGTACGAGCATCGTTTAGGCGTACAAGGCTATGCACAAACTCCGCAGTCAACTTTTTTGCTTTACCTAAATTGATTTCATTGGGACTTGAAAAACACGCTTGAATGGCATCAAAAGCGACATCTTTTAGGGCCGTTAATTTTTCCGAAGTTACTAAATTTGAAAAGGCCAGAACTTCTTTTTGAGCGGCAATAGTATCGGCAAACCACGTTAACACCATCTGAGCTTGCCTTCGGTGTACGTGCACCTCTGTAAGTAGTTTCAAATAAGAGGGGTCGTTGATTGTTTCAAATTGATAGGTGTTTAGATCAAATAAAAACGGTTGAATGGTCTTTTGAAGGTCGATTGGTAATTGAGCAATGATTGATGTCTCGAGTAACAAGTACTCGGTATGCGGGTGTGAGTAGTTTTTTAGAAATCGTTGATAGATTTCAAATAATTTTACGGACTCGGGCGTGGCGCTGTCGTTGCCAGTTTTGCCAGTCATATGGGGCGTATCGGTCAGAATAAGAATAAGCATTAGAAGGCAATTCGCTCAAATGCCAAACATCTGTAAAAAAAATCGACAGTTAAATTTGTTAATTTATATATGTGTTTTTAGCTATTTACGCAGATCTTCAAGTTGGCACTATCGTTGCTTTGTAAAGTCTTTGTAAGAGTTGAAGTTAAAGCAGTACGTAAATTGAAGCAGAGAAAGTAGTAGAGTTATGGCAAATGTAGATAAATCACAGCGCCCTGAGTTTATATATACAAACGTGCATACATTGTTCAAACGGATGCAGACACAAGATCAAGACACGGTAAAAACAGCATCGGAACAAAAAATTGCTATAAATTTAAATGATTTAGAGAAAAAATCGTCAAATATAATCAAAAAAGACGAATCGATCGCGTACAAAGTATACGAGGCCCCTCAGTTTCAATCAAAGACCATCAATGAACTTAAGGAAAACATGATTAAACTAAAGGACATGCACATGCGCCTAAGGTTTATGCTTAAAGAGCTTGAAGATCTAGTTAAGTTAAAAAAATAGCACTTTTACATGGTTTTTCGGCATAGACTGATGTAAATATTTTCGGTTTATGCCGTTCTTCATTTTTAGAATAATATTTCGTTCTATTTCTACAAAAACACAGGCGTGCGGCCATCGCAGACTAATGGTTTTCCAGGGCGCATGGTTTGTATTCTTTGTATTGGGTGTCTTGGCTCGCCCGATTTTCGCTCAAGTAGTTTCGAATGCTGCGCTCGAAGATTACATCCGTCGTGTGGTGCGCCCAGTTGTCTATGAACGTGTTGGTGGTACTGTTGTTGGCGCTAATCCCAATGGCTCGGCAGAAGCTCTTCCCCCGCCCGCTACGATAAGCGCACGACAAGAGACCGGTGAAAGTTTCATTGAAATTCGGAGTGCCAACGGGCGCTATACCATTCGTTTTACCGATCAACCTACTAAGACCTACCCCAGCTTAGGCACGCCCGAGGTCCGTTATGATAACGGCGTTCTTACTAGTAGTATTACGGTGCTAGTGAGTAACACCGAAGATCTCGATCTTCTAAAACATCAGGGTTTAGTACGGTCGATGTTGGTGGCCGATAGTGTGCTGCACCCGATGATGCCACCGGTAGTCCGTTTAAACGCCGCACAGGCGGCGACCTACGACCGCCTGCGGGCGGCGGCCTCAGACAGCCACGCTACGCATGTACGAAGAGCCACAAAAGCTCTCCTCACCATGCCCACCGGCACCGGTAAAACTGTGATGGCAGCCCATTTTGCGAGAGATGAACTAAACCAACCAAATACGGTTGTCATTTTTGTGGGGCCTACTAATGTCGTAAATGCCAGTGCCTTAAATCATCTTGTGCGTGAAACAAGTGCACCCATTAATTCTGTGTACGTTGCGGCCTCGCAGTTGCCCTCTACGATTCCAGACTTAGCGCCACCCAAAACAGACTACTTAAAAAAACTTCCTAACAACGCACGCATCGTAGTCACCACGCGGCCGACTTTAGCAAAACACATTGATGTTTTTTTAAATACATTGTCCACACGCGGGCTGCGACCGGTTTTTATTATCGACGAAGTCCATGCCATTGGTGCGGCGGGTTTAAACGATGGTCAGGCGATTACGAACGAAGACGCACAGTATGCCCAAATCATTGCGGCGTTGGCGGGGTTTCAAAATCCGGTCGTGGTTCTTGGTCTGTCGGCTACGCCCATGGCCAATCACGGCGAAGTGGCTAGTTATTTTGACCATCGTATTGTTTTTGGTGAGTCGACGCGTTTAGAACGCCTCGCTCAAAGCGCCCCGGTAGAGGCTTGGCCAAGCCTTGTAGCGACCGGCGTTCGCGACGCTATTGCCATGGGTTACTTGCAGCCCATTCGTAGTGTGCAGGTGATTGATCCGTTAAAAGACTCGGGCACTAGACACAAAAAACCCGCTCGCAACTATTGGGCCAAGGCGATTGTCGATGCAGGCAAGGCGGATGCTAAAATTATTGCAAGTAGCGGTGGCGATACTAGGCGCCACCAATTACCTACTAGTGACGCGCTTTACGCGGTACTGGAACGCATCTACTCAAGAGTTAAGCAGCCTGGTAGTCGCGCCATTATCATGGTCGATGAAGTGCATTCTGCACGCTGGCTCGCGCACCACTTCAATTCTCTCCACCATGCAGAACAGGGTGCAAGTGCATCGAACACTTCGCCCGAATTGGCAAAAGTGGTCGTCGGTTCGGATTCCGGACGTGATGTCGAAGGTGCGCTCCATTGGTACACAGCACAGGGTGACGCGCGGGTACTGGTCACAGTCGACATGTTGCGTGTCGGGGCCGATCTGCCGGGCACAAACCTATTGGTGTTACTAAACTCGATGGGTGAACTCACGGTTGGTTCGGCGGCCGCGTTATATCAGATATTAGGGCGTGGGGTACGTATTGCCCCGGGGCAAACGGGCCTGGATATTATTCTCTGCCCGCCACATCTCGAAATCATGAGTAGTGTTCTATCAGGCACCATGGTCGCACGAAGAGGTGTGGTTAACGGCCTACAACGTGAGCATTTTGATGTGCGATTGCTCTCGAGAACACGTTCCGACGATGCCGCCATCTCGGGGGCTCTGCAAACCGTTGATGATCTGAGTGAACTAGGTGTCGCCCAGCGCAGTGGAACTCCTAACAGTGCGTCGTCATTAGATTCTGCATTTGATATATATAATTTTAGAAATATAATTAGAGAATTACGCCGATGGTCTAATAATGCACAGTTACCGCTACAGCGTTTTCTATCAAATTTAAGCCAGATCACTAATAGTGTTGAACCCTTGCCTGTTGATACGATTCGCACGTTAGAGGCTATCAATCTTGCAACCGATACGGTGAGCGCCCAGGAATACCGCGCTCTACATGCTTTATATCGCTTCATCGAAGCCTTGGCGGCCCGATATCGAAAGCAGTTGGGGCGTACGATGTCGGCGCCAGACATTAGTCATTTAATATATACTGCTTCAGGCCTTCAAACAGTTCTTTTTGACCTGTGGCCGAATTTAGCGCTGCTTGGGGAAAGTTATAACGCAACCGAACGCGCTAGTTTACAAGCGTTGTTAGGTGGCCATAATGCTTTGGCTCGACAAACGGTCGAAGACCATTTGCAGCAGCAATTGCGGCACTGGCCAGAAGGCGATCGTACGACTCTTTTACAGCGATGGGCGCTGTTGTTAGACGATCCTATAATTCCAGCACGAGTTACGGATAACCAACGTACCCAGATGCGCCAATCCTTAGTTGAAATACTACGTCGGCCTATCCATGAGTTGACGTGGGGTAACGCACGGCACGTACGTGTGTGGCATTATCTATCGGCACTCCACTACTTAACACAGCTGCCCCATTTTGATGAATTGGCCTTACATCGAGTGCTTACGAATGCCGCGCCAGACAGTGCCCTGTTAGGTTTACGTGCCACGTTAACGCCCGTGCGTTCGGTGTTGCGTGCGCCCACTCTGCCAGGGGTGCCTTGGCAGCCGCGGCCAACAACAGTGCTACCACCACAGCCAT
>CAZYPH010000080.1:0-626 GCA_964649095.1 uncultured Oligoflexia bacterium
CAACGAACGCGATTGTGAAACCGATGCTAAACTATCGCCCTCTTTGACACGATCACCTAACTTCGCAAATAGTTTACGCACATAACCGTTATAGGCCGGATTAATCATAGCCGTGCGATTGGCCGCAATATTGCCCTGAAACGTAGAACGTTGAATGATGTCACCACGCGCTACTTTTTTTAATCGCATATCGCCGTTAGAAAACAGTTTTTTGCCGGCAAAACCCAACACTACGATGGCAACGACGACTACGGCTGCGATTTTAAATTTATTGTCTTTCCAACGACTGAAGAAATTCAAAATAGTCATCAAAGGCCCCTTCGTTATATTTAATTTCAGCTATAGAGTTCAAGAAGTCTAAACGAAAACCATTTAACCGTACACGACCGTCCGCTAAACGATTCCACTCGGAAATCAAGTCAATATAACTGGCGCGCCCCTCGCGGTAATTGGTTTCGATTAATTTTAACGTTCTACCTTGGGTTTCTAAAACACGATTTTGTAGGTCGTAACTGGCAAGTACTTGTTTTAGGCGTGCGTACTCAAAATCTAACGCCAAACGCACGCGCTCACGTTGCTGCTGCAAATCGACAATGTGTTTACGTAAATTCAGATCGGCCATTTCA
>CAZYPH010000080.1:636-10604 GCA_964649095.1 uncultured Oligoflexia bacterium
AATATTGCGACTACGTAAACCCCAATCAAATATATTAAAACTAATATTCAGTAATAGACTGTAACTCGTGCGCGCTGCCTGACTGAACGCCTCGGGAGAATTGATGTAGTTGAGATTGGTATACGACATCGACCCTACCAAATCGATATTAGGCCAGTACTTGCGACGCTCTATCTTCGGATCAATTTCAAAATTTTGCTGCTGTAGATGCGCCAGTTGCCATTCAAGACTTTTTTGATAACGGGCTTCCTGACGTTCATTGGCAGAATCAGAAACTTTTACCAAATGCATCAATTGTTCTCTGTTATTAAAACGCTTGGCAAAAATCTCTAACAGCCGATCGTTTACCGTAACGGAATTCCATGCAGCAACAGCAGGAACTTGTTGTTGAAGCTGTTGTAGAAGCCGATTTTTTTCTAAATGTAATTGCAACAAATCTAAATCGGCTCGGCCAGACTCTACGTCAATTCGCAGATAGTCTTGTGCGGTTCGCACACCTTCGTGCCACTGGCGTTCCCACAATATTTTCCGTTTAGAAAGCTGCTCCGCCTGATCTTGACGCACACGCCGCGTCTGTTCGTTTAGGATAAGATCAAAATAGAGTTTTAGAAAATCTTTAAGCTGCTTTTGGCGTGTCTGTTCTTTTTCGAGAGTCGCGATTTGAAGACGCAGAATCTGTGCATCGATTTGAAAAAGCGTTTGACCATTGTCATAAAACTTTTCACTTAACGTGAGATTTAACGACGAATACCACGGGGCCGTCGTACTTGACTGCAATAAAGTATTGTTTCCGCCGATGCTTAAATTATTCTGCAGGCCATGTGATGTCGACAAATCTAAACTCGGCAACAAACTGTATTTGGCATTTTTTAACTGACGCTCGGCCACCTGCGTTTGCAAAACACTTTTTTCAAACTGGTAGGTAGAGCCAATAACGTTTTGTGCCTCTGTTGTAGTGACTGTAGTCTTATTACGCCCTAACCATTGGGCGATTTGACTTAAGTCAAGTGGCACAGAGTCAGGAACAGACTCTGCTCTAACACATTCTGCCATTGAACTAGACAGAGTGAGGCAAACTATTAAAAGATAGGGCAGCGTCGTATGGAAATATTTTCTATTTATATACATAGATATCTATACAAAATAATTTAGACATCAAAGTCTCGCTATTACAAACGAAACCGTTCTATTCACTAAAAGGAGTTTTTTTATGTCGGACACTTCTCGTTTTTCGCTAACATTTAAAGACGACGTCTGTTTTGTAACAGGTGCTGCAAACGGAATCGGCCGCGCCACAGCCATCGCTTTTGCACAGAAGGGCGCTAAAGTAGTGTGTGTCGATACCGATGAAAAAGGTGGATTAGAAACCCACAATCTGATTCGTGCCCAAGATGGTCAGAGTTTATTTATTAAATGCGACGTGTCGAACGCCCAGCAAGTAGAGGCCGCGATTAACCAAACAATTGCTACATATAAAAAATTAGATATTGCTTTCAACAACGCCGGTATTGAAGGTACGCCGGTGATTACTACCGAATACACCGAGGCCGCATTCGATCGCGTTCTGAGTGTGAACTTAAAAGGCGTGTGGCTGTGTATGAAATACCAAATTCCACACATGCTTAAACAAGGCCACGGGTCGATAGTAAACTGTTCGTCTATTGCCGGCTTGGTGGGCTTTCAAAACACTGCGGCGTATGTAGCCAGCAAACACGGCGTTGTGGGACTAACCAAAACAGCGGCCCTCGAATTTGCCACAGCGAATATTCGTATTAACGCTATCTGCCCCGGGGTGATTCAAACACCGATGATTGATCGTTTCACCCAAGGCAATGCGGATGCGGCTAAAAACCTCGCCGGTGCAGCCCCAATGAAACGTGTGGGCGAGCCTGACGAGATTGCTAGTGCGGTATTATGGCTTTCATCACCGGGCGCGTCGTTCACCACGGGGCAAGCCATCGCGGTGGATGGCGGATGGGTCGCGCAGTAAAACACATTACATATAGGAAATTTAATATGAGTTCATTTGTAAATAATTCTGATGCACGTACGACGATAAAAACAGCTCTAGAGTGGCGCTACGCTACGAAACAATTTGATGCTACTCGAAAAATCGATAGCGATACGTGGGCAACGATTGAAGAATCGTTGATACTCACACCGTCTTCGTATGGCCTGCAGCCGTATCGATTTATAATCATTCAAGATAAAACGTTACTAAAGTCACTACGCGCACATTCGTGGAATCAATCACAAGTAGAAGACTGTTCACACTACGTCGTATTTACGGCTCGAAAAACGATGACCGAAGAGAACGTCGATCGTTACGTGCAACGTATTGCCGAAGTGCGTTCGGTAGACGTTGAAACGATAAAACCCTACCGCAATATGATGGTAGGCGACGTCGTAGCCGGTCCGCGATCCGCAGTCATCGGTGAGTGGGCGGCACGCCAAGCGTATATTGCTCTAGGTAATCTTATGACCGTGGCAGCCGTGCTAGGCGTCGATGCGTGCCCAATGGAAGGTATTGATCCGGCCGCTTACGATAAATTACTCAATCTTGAGGACTCGGAGTTTCGAACAATCTGCAGCTGCGCGGTAGGTTATCGATCCGAAGACGATGGGTATGCGGCGTTTAAAAAAGTACGTTTGCCAGCCCGTGACTTAATTCAACATATATAGTTTTTTAGATATAAAGAGCCCATCTACTTCGTGCAGATGGGCTCTTTATCAGTTGAGCTTAGATTGCAGGACCAACGTCCTTTAAGTAAGCGATTAAAGGCTTAATATTTCTTTAAACACTTACCGCTTTTCGACCACGCGCCACAACCAGACACATATCCCGAATCGTAGCTAATCGGCTCCATGGGTTTCATCGGTTCCATTGGGGCCATTGGCTTCATAGGAGTCGCTACATAACCGTCGTCATAATCAAAGTCGTTTGGTTTTTTCACGTAACCACCGTCGTAATACTTCACCACTTTAGTATAACGAGTACTCGGGGCCGGGCCACCTAAGGCAATCGTCACGCCAGGCAACATAGCCCGAATAGAAATCGCAAGCGGCGAGGGCTCTGACGTCGGTACCAACTCAACACTCTCGACCGCGTGGTCGTTATACGTTTCGCTAGTAACTGTTTTAGTCGTTGTGGTTGTCGTGATCGACGATGTTTGCGCCTGCGCTACCGCCGTGTGCAACAACGCCAACGTTGCAAAACCCGTTAGAGTTTGGGTCGTCATTTTTAAAAGAGCACGAGATAATTTAGTTTGTGTTTTCATATTAGTTAGAACCTCCGATCGCTAGATAGAGCAATCTCGATGCCAGAGTTAACCAATTGAAATTATTGCGTTAAATGCAAAAAAGAACCTGACAACCGGGGCGTACTGCCTTGGTTGTCAGGTTTGGTTTGTCAGTTCCGTTTCAGGAGAACGATTTAGTGGCCAATCACTGGTGTGGATACACCGGTAACATCATCCCCCGAACACTACCACCGCTTGAGGTGCCCACACCAAGCTGATAACGCACGCCTGAGATATTTGGGCCGTGGCCTTGTGGCGTATACCCCACCGACGAGAGCACAACCCCTACAACTCCGATTGATGCTCCGGGAGCCCCATCACCACCAGTTCCGCCGCGCCCGCCAGCTCCACCATTACCGCCACGAGAACCAGAGCTATTGCCGCCAAGGCGATCTGTTAAGCCATTACCACCATAACCACCAGCGCCACCAAGGCCGCCTACACCACCGGCGCCACCAGAGCCGCCCGAGCCGCCACCAGCCGTAGCAATTAGACTGTTTTGAATGCTTGAGGTTTGGTTCAAATAGGACTCGTAAGGCAAATAAAGCCCAATCGAAGCCCCGCCAGCTCTACCGCCTTCACCAGGCATACCACCCTGGCCGCAGCTCCCGCCCGAACCACCACCACCACCTGAATAAGAAGCGCAAGAATTCCATGGAGTTGGGCTACCCGTTCCAGCACAAACAGAAAGTCCGGCACCACCGCCGTTACCGCCATTACCACCAATGCCGTCACTACCCATAGTCCCGCTAGCACCACTGTAGCCGGTTAGCAAAGACAAGGTCGCTGAATTGTCGGCTGCCTGAAATGGTACTACCCCAAGAACCATAGGGTCAGCAGCCACCCCAGCCGCGCCGGGCACACCGGACGCACCTGATCGACCGTTACTAGCGCGCTGATCAAAATACATGCTCCAAACACCAATATCGAGCACCATTCGTCCGCCTGAGCCTGCTCGACGAGTGGTCATGAAGGCATCGTAATCGGACCATGACGAGTAAGTTGTAATCGCCTCACCTAACGAACCGGCTAAAAAACGGTTTGGCTCTAACCAAGTGTTAAATTCTGCATCCGACGGACCACGTCCACCGGTGCCCCCCTCACCACCACGACACAACGACGGATTTTGTGATGAAAAGCGTGGAGAAACACTGGCTCCCCCTGAGGCGGCAGCTATCCGCGCATTGACGAGCGATACGCCTGCAGTGCCCGTCATACCATTGATGCCCGCAGCACCATTCACCCCCGGTTTCCCCGGCCCACCGTTTTTACCGCGAGACACTAAAACCACTAAACGCTCTAAACGCAGGCCTGGGCAGTTGGTGCACACCAAACCAATAGACGCGGCGCCAGCCGTTGTAGAGCTAGCGACGTCGCTCGTAAGAACAAGTCCACTAATATGGGTATCCGCAAAAATGTCGCGCGAGAACGGCGAGAACGTAGTCGCCAATCGACCGTTCAAATACAAACTCGACACGATACGGGTGATATTCGTCGGCAAGGCGACCTGGCCTGCGAAGAACTGTTCCGCGTTCACGCCATTGCTGATTAAGGTGTTTAACGATTGCAACGAGCGTGACCTAAAGTCGGCGGCATAACCACCGTAGAGGTGCACACCTTGCTGCAGTCGAACATCCACCACACGATAGTTGCCAGCGGCCATCAAAATATTCCTGCGACCAGTGGCACGAGCGATTTCGTAGGCGCGTTGGAGGGTTACTACTGGCGTGTTGCCACTCACGCCATCATAGGAATCTGATCCACCAACGGCCCGCACATAAATATTATGCGACGCAACACCATCGACACCATCACAGTTGGCGTCAACACCAGCATCATCGATGGGGTCATTCACATCCGTAATGCGGCACGTAGATCCGCCGGAAACTACGCGAGTCTGGTCTTCAGGCAAACCCATAACCGGATCCGTTCGTGTCACTGTCGTACTCGACCCACCTGAAGGCCCTGGCGGCGGTGGTGGAGGTGGCGGCGCGCCGGTTATTTCGCCAGGCGATCCGCTCGGACCACTCGGTTCGCCGGGAAATACCGGTATGCCACCAGTTGGTCCACCGGAAGTTCCTGCCGTGGCGCCGGCACCTGATGCGGTCGTACCCGACGTACTCGTAGGTTGTTGCGTGCGCGTACCAACACGTTGGTCGTCATCAATATTGTTGGCGCAGTTGTTACCATAAACGACCATAGTACCAAGCAACACACTCACACCCAGTACAGCACCTTGGCGCAAGACGGGTGTTTTCTGCCAACGGTGCACTAGATTTTTGTAAACACGTTTACTGTGTTTTTTTAAACGTTTTTTAAATTTCGTTATGTGTAACTTCACGATTCCCCCAATAACCAACATCAAAACCGTTGGTCCCGTAGAATATTGTGAAGGAAATTGATGCCGCTTGCGGCAGAATTACAGCGATTGCAATTGATCGCTATATATAGTGAATAATAAATATTAAATATTGGTATATTGTTAAAACTTTATACAGTGGCTCCTAAATTTATAGACGGTCTGCCCCTTTGGGCTCTTATTAAAACTCCTTGTTCACACACCAGGTGGTTATCCACCCCAGGTACTACTTTCCGACCGCTAAAACACTAAATAGTACTAACAATTGACTTCTAGATGTCGAATGTTAGTATTATTTAATGCCGCACCAGCGAATTCGTCATAGTATTTCATTGTTAAAAAAATACGCTTCCTTCTCTCCGTCTGTAGGTGTTGTCGGCCTAAGACAAGTGGGCAAAACAACTTTATTAACAAAACAATTAGGTATTACGAATACCTACAGCCTTGATGAGTTGGCCCTTCGTACCGAGGCCAATCGATCGCCTACGACGTTTTTGGCAAAATTAGACTTACCCTGCGTGATCGATGAGATTCAAAAGGCCCCTAACATTTTTGATGCGATCAAACTGCGCATCGATAAAAATAGAATTCCTGGTCAATACTTCGCTACGGGCTCTACCGCATTTTCGAGTAAAGCAGGTATCCGCGAATCGCTAACTGGTCGAATGGCTGTTATGCAGCTCTTTCCTTTTACTTTGGCCGAAGCCCATCAATTGCCGTTTGACGAAAAACGCATTCAGAAACCACTACATACTAACCCTCCTAGAGTCCGTATTGAGAGTGCCACTGAGATGCTAACCAAAGGTGGCCTGCCCGTGGCCATGTTTATGCGTGATGCCGATACACGCCGTATGTATTTTGAACAATATTTAGACGCTTCGATTCTACGTGATTTACCAAAACTTTTTGGTCGTAATTACGATCCGGACACCACTCGCAATATTCTAACGACGATTGGAAAAATCCTTGCAGAAGGGGAAACCCCCACGTATCGACACTTTCAATTAGAGACGCGTGTACTCAAACGTTATCTAGAGGCCTTAGAGAGTATTTTTATTCTAAGACGCATTCCATGTCATAACCTTGGTTCTGGCCTAGACCACTGGATTGTCGGCGACACTGGCCTAGTAACAAATTTAATGGGTACTACACTTGGCGAGGGAGCCACACTTTCGTTAGCTCGGCACCTCGTCTTCAATGAAATTCAGGCCGGGCTACAATATTCCGGAAAAAGTATATACCTAAATTACTATAAAAGTAGTCAAGCAAAAGAGAATATTGATTTCATTATCGATGGCATTCCGGCCAAGATCATCCACTCGCCACCTGCTAGTTTGCCAATAGGTTGGTACGAAAAACCTCTACTTGGCGCTATGAAAAAACTCCAATCAAAAGTCGGGCTTCTCGTAGCACCTGTCGATCATGTTGACATTCCAAAGACCGGTATTGGCATTGTTCCGTGGACCCACTGGAGCTAAGAGGCTCACCTATTCAAAACACCCCGCCCCCGATGCGAATACTGATCAACTTGTCCCACACCGCCTTCTGGGGCTTGAGCGTTCGGTAGAGCGACCGGAAAACCGGGAAAGAAAAACCGTTCCGGCGAGCGCGCGTCGGGCGCAGTACTCGCAGCACTTAGTGCCACTCCCCGTCGCGCATTAGAACGATTCGATAAATTCTCCGTCGCAAACCATCGATGATTATTATTTAATAACAATAATTGCACATGCCCCGAAGGGCCTACCAGAGCGCTACCCTGGCCCCAGCTTGAAAACCCCTCCTGTGAATAACTCAAAACACGAGGCGTTGAGGTACCCACGTTTACGATACCATTCACACGCTCGGGCACATGCGAATGCCCGAATACGGCACGGCCCGCATACGTTACAAACTCACGTGCATTCAATCGACGCATGCCGTTGGCACCGGCATGGCCGTGGTGGTTGAGCTCAACTAAGCGCCCCACCTGTTCATCACCCACTTTAAAACTCTCGCGTGTTTTGTGGAAACGCACACGACGCGGGTACTCTAACCCTGCTTCCACAAGAGCCACTTCAAACGGATCACGCCCTTCTTGCGCCGCTAAAAATAAACGCGCGCCTAAGCGTGCATTCGGCGAGTCGTTCACAAAACGCCCACTCTGCACCCAACGCATCAACCACGCATCGTGATTCGACGGCGTAATATGAATCACAAGCGACGAGTCCGCGCGCAAGAGAGCATTTAAAAACGTAACCACACTTGTTAGCTCCGCACGTACGTCCAACTCACCCCGTTCGGCACGCTGAGACAACGTCACCAAACGCTCGCGGTCGTGGTGGCTAATCGAATCACCGTTAAATAAATCATGAATGACCACATGACGTGGGCGGAACGACTGAATCATCTCAAGACTAGCAGCGAGCAAACGTTGATCGGTGTGGCCCACATGCACATCTCCCATGACCATCACTTCGGGGCGTTCAGCCGACACGGCATCTTGTGAATAAAATCTATTGAGATCTACAAACCCATTACGTTCGGGCAAAAACTCAACCTGACGCGCATGAAACGTGCCTGTGGTAGGCAGAGCGGTAAGACCGGAGCCACCCTCGTCTTTTTCTAAAATCAACGCACCCAATACATGGTCTTGAGCGGCGATAGTATCGGTGCGCGCCTGTATGTACAGGTTACCCGCATACAACGGGTCGGTGATGGCACCCGTCGTCCACAACGCTTTTTCGGCGATGGGGTTATCGACCGACGGCAGACGACGGTATTCTAACTTAGGTGAACCTACGACCACGTTTTCACCGCTGCGCAAAAGCCTCTGCAGGCCCTGTAGGGGCTGAGTGTGTTTAGCTGTAATCTTTATGTGGTCTAACCGCCACTGTGCGTTGATCCGCACGGTCTGGGTAATGACATGCACACCAGGGGTCTCGAGGAGGATGGGGTCCAACCCTGTTGTCATCATATTCGCCGGATACACAAAAATTTCCGCATCTTGTTGCCGCGCAAAACGCAAAAGAGCATTAAAAAAACTACGATTTACCGTGGCACCCGCCACGGCCGTCGTCACAATGATACGTCTACGTGTGCGTAAGGCTTCTAAAAGCCTATTCATACGCTCTTCGGTATATACAGAAGTATCTATAGAATTACGAAACGACGCTGGCGACAATGCTTGCGCTGCTTGGTGCACTTGAGCCATCGTCTCAAACAACTGACCGACACCCACTAATCGCGCGTAATTGCCGCGTTGCGAGGGTGACTGTAACCACTGTTCTACGGTCAAAGTTTGCCCACGTTGTTTGACGGCTTTGGCGTATTCTAACAAGGCTTGGCGACGCACGGATTCTAAATCTCGTGGGCGTTCGGCCTCTAACAAGGCTACTAAACCGCTTGGCGCTTCAAAAAACGGCTGCAGCATGTTTTGTAAATCATCGTCGTCGTTTGTGGGTGAAAGCGCGCCATCTAATTCTGCTTCGGCCTCACGCAGCGCTGCTTCGAGCTCTATCGCCGTAGGTAGGCGTAGATGCAATTTTAGATACTGCGCCACATGAACAGCAATACTAGCGCGTGTGAACGATGGGCGCGTGGTTTGGCGTGTGGAGCGTGGAGTGGAAGCTAACTGGTCTCCCGATCGTTTCAACGCGTTCTCACAAATAGAATTTTCGTTGGCCTGAAGTCTATCTACCACGACGAAGTTAATCAAAATTATATATATAGAAAATACAATTCTTATAGAAAGCTTCAACATAGACTAACCTACCGATGCCTTTCTAAAGTTGTTAAAGCCTGCTCACACTCGGGTGAGCTTATAAAATCAGACCGTTCACCAAATAACTCTTCAGGCTGCGCACGGCGCCAGCCACCACTACCGTCCAAAACCATGTAACGAGGCCGACCACTACGACGCACTTCTGTTTTGGTACCAGCGTTGATGATGACAAATTTTACGGGTGTGCTTTTTCGCATGGCCACAGCGCCTAAAGTTTCGATCACATGCTCAAGTGTTGTCTGCGCATCGTCGGCGAATACCAGCGTGTGGTACAACCCACGGCCGTTGCCCGAGGGTGTGATACGTGTGTCTTGAGCTGCGTCGAGTGGTACCAACGCCAGATCGCGGGCAATTTGCTCTAATAAAAGAGCCTTTTTTTGCGCATTACTTCGAGAGCCCGGCGCGACACCCAACACATCAAAACGACTGTGATTGATATTAATAACGTGCCTGTCGTCGGGCCGGTGGCGAATAAACCCACGCCGCTCCCAGTGTTCAAACAGGGCATGAAACTCCCAAGGTTCGTGCCCACGTGCGGTGATGAATCCAA
>CAZYPH010000081.1:0-1989 GCA_964649095.1 uncultured Oligoflexia bacterium
GCGCGCAGCGTGGCCTACTATCACGACCAGGCCCAAGCAGCGGAAGACAAGACTCGAGCTACTCACCGAGATGGTTGGACAGCCGAGGATAATGCAGAGGCTCTGCGATTGACTCAAGAGATTGATACGGAAACAACCGGGGCATTTGGCCGATTACGCGATCGATGGCGATCGGTCCGTCAACGGCTTTCTTCAGAACCATCGACTATAGCCCCGACGCGCGACGGCCCCGCACCGGATTCGCTAACGGCAGATCCGACAGGTGTTCATCGGGTGACTACTTTTGGCGGTGCTTTAGCGCACTTTTTATTCTCGTACGCTTCGCTGACGCCCGCATTTTCGGGGTTGGTGCACCTGTGGAATCAGTTTACTATTTTTCGTCGAATGGTTTTGGCTGGGCCGATATCATTTACGCTCTTCATGGTTTATCCAACGCTAATTTCAGCTGCCTTGAATACCAATGGCACTAGTTTGGTAGTGCCATCAGCCACTAACGGTGTTCGTCAGAATATTTATGAGGTTGTTCGGCGTGCGATGGCTCGAATACGTGCGGACGAATCTTTAGAGGCACTAGAAGCATTAGAGCGCGCGATTATCCGTGCAGAACAAGTCGTTTTTGGCGAAATCTATCCGCGTGCTTATGAAGATGCCGTCGCGTTTGCTTCACGAACCGGGCGGCCTGTCGCAAATCTGGTTCCTAGGCGCTTAACTGTGGGTGGTGCTTCTGTATCCAATTTAAATTTATCGCGAGCAAACGGAAATGACGATCCTGGTTTCACCGTGACCATGCGGCACGAGATTTTTGTGGGCGTAGCCTATGAGGCTGTGATGACACAAGTGTTAGGTGATTTTTTAAGGAATTTGCCTGATGCCCCAGCAGTTGGGGCCAATTCGACCAATCTTCAAGACCTCAAAGCCCGAGCAGTAGGTCACGCTGAGGCGTTTGCTCAAGTGCCCGAAGAGACGATAAGGGAAGCCGCTAGAGAAGTAATGGCCGCAGAATCATTTCGAAATCAGTTTGCGAGCCAATGGGATTCTCGCTCTGGCTTGCTGGGCGAACGACTACGACGGTTTTCTACAGGTGGCGGAGAGAACTCGACAGGCGGGGCGCGATGGGACTCCGCTAGAAATATGCTTGGAGCATTTTTTTCGCGTCGCGTACGTAGTACAATCGACGGTTTTTTGGCCACAGCGTCGAGCGCAAGAATTCGCATCGCTATTGAGCAAATGCGCGTTCCGGGCGCTATGGCTCGGGCTGTTCGTCAGACTCTATCGGCTCTAATTGTCAAAAAAGTGGCCGGTATAGTAATGATCTCATTTGCGACGGCTCAGATCCGGACTGGTATTAATCGACCGTTTTATCCTGAATCCATGATGGGGCCTGACTCCTATTTCTATATGAGTAAGTATTTGTTTTTGGGTCTGGCTACGTCGGTCTTTATCGACGCACTGGCGACTACTTGGGGAAAACTTCAGGAAAATTCAGTTAACGAAGAAAACTTAGGTAGCGTGCCGACTGAGGCTGAATACCGACGAGGGTATTCGTCGTGGTTTGCTCGGCACTTGTTGTTTAATCGTGATGTTACGTTTTTGAAAACAAGACGAAATTATATTGATATTATCTGGGGAAATATGGGGCCAGCGTTTGTTCTAATGGCTGTAACCAACTTTTGGACTCTTGGTCGTTTTGATCTGGATGGTTATTTAACGGGATACATCCTTGCCTTTACCTTGGGCTTAGATGTGGTCAATATGTGGTTAGAGCAAATTCTTCAAGCTTCGTCTTTTTGGGAGTTTGCTCGAGTGCCGCATCGTTTACGCTCGCACCCGACTGTCGTTTCTTGGTGGGAACGTCGAGTGCAACGGCGTCAGTTCATTTTCAGTTTATGGGAAAAGACGCTTTTCGATTTCTTTATCTCGGCTGTTGGGAATGTCCAGAGAGGACCTTCGCAGCAAGTTGGCACCGAAGGCTTTAGTCGAATTTTATTT
>CAZYPH010000081.1:1999-10576 GCA_964649095.1 uncultured Oligoflexia bacterium
CGACAGAATGGATGCGCAGTTTGTTTGATGCTGTTCTAACACGTACTCGACAGGCTCCGACACCGATAGCGGTTGCGGCGGAAACTGTAGTTGGCTTTTGTGATCGCCTGTTAACCAACGATTATACTTCTTGGGGCAATGGTCATGAAGTGGACCCAAGAAATATTCGTGTTAGTAGTTCAGAGGTAGCTGGCCCACGATCCCATTAGGAAACTTGTATTTTTTTAAAAAATTAGTGAGGCGTTGCAAAAAAACATTTCCAAAGCCTCACTAATTCTACAAAATAAAATCCAAATCATTACATCAAAAATTCGAAACGACAGTTTTACGTCGCCAATTATTTTTGAATTAATACATAAAGTTATTTGTATAGATAAATAACTCAATGCCTCGCGTCTGAAGTTCAGCTTGAACGTGAGTTTGGCTGTTGCAACAACACGCAGGGGTTCGTCACGGCGCGTAATTTACGTGCTGGCGAAGGGCAAAATTCATGAATGTGACAGACAATAATTCAGACAATGAAGCAGGTAATAGAAACGACGTTTCCCAAAAAGGTATTGCCAAAAAATACAAAATTTTGGGTGCACTCGTATTTTTAATCATCGCCGGTACAGCCGTAAGCGCCTTACGTCGCACAGCGGTAAATCAAGGCTATGCGCCCACGCAGCCGATTCCTTTCAGCCACAAACTCCATGCTGGTCAATATAATATTCCGTGTATGTATTGCCACGTGGGCGTTGAAAAGAGTCGCCATGCAACGATTCCATCCACAAATATTTGTATGAATTGCCACTCTCAAGTGAAGACCGATAGCCCTCATATCGCTAAAATCCGCGAGGCTTTCGAATCAGGCAAGCCGATCGAGTGGGTT
This sequence comes from uncultured Oligoflexia bacterium, assembly GCA_964649095.1. GTDB lineage: Bacteria > Bdellovibrionota > UBA1018 > UBA1018 > UBA923 > CAZYPH01. The sequence goes on from CAZYPH010000081.1 coordinate 2,871, forward strand.
AAAGTCCATGATATGCCCGACCATGTTTATTTTAACCACAAACGCCACGTCACCAAAGGCATTGCTTGTGAAACGTGCCACGGCGACGTGAAAAAAATGGCTGTAGTGAAACAGGCCAAAGCGCTCTCGATGGGGTGGTGTTTAGATTGCCACCGCGGTCAGAATAAAGAGCTTCCAGCTAGTATTGCCAAAGCCGAAGTGGAAAATCCACACGGTACCGGAATTCCAAAGGGTGGCGTAGCGCCGGTTAGTTGCTACACGTGTCACCGCTAGTGTTCAGCCCTTTTAATGTTTTAGAAATTTATAAATAAAATAGGACTTCTACGATGGCTTCTAATTTAGAATTAAACGCATCTGATGAATCAAACAAAACCTACTGGCGCGCAGCAGGTGATCTTGAAGACCAGGTGGGACCACACCAACCAGAACCAGAGTTTTTGTCGTCACCGACGCGTGAAGGTGAAGTCGATGGGTTGAGCGACAGCTCGCGCCGAACCTTTATGAAGATCATGGGCGCTAGTTTCGCGTTACTTGGAACATCCGCCTGTACGCGACGTCCAGTTGAAAAAATTGTTCCATTCCACCGCAAACCCGAAGATGTCACTCTTGGAGTGCCGCAGTATTTTGCATCTAGCTGTGTCGAGTGTAGTTCGGGGTGTGGCACCGTCGTGAAGTCTCGTGAGGGGCGTCCGATTAAAATCGAAGGCAATCCTAAACACCCGCTTTCTCAAGGCGGTTTGTGTGCTCGCGGTCAGGCCTCAGTATTGAATCTTTACGATCCTGATCGATTACGTACACCGGTGTTGCCTGCACGAAAAGGCGCTTCGAATGAAGGCAAGTGGGCCGATATCGATGGGGCGTTGGGCACTGCACTGTCGGCGTTAAAACAGTCGGGTTCGATTCGCATTTTAACGTCAGAGTCCACAAGTCCAACCCGTCGCAAATTAATTAAAGAGTTTTTGTCGGCATTCAAAGACGGTAAACACGTCGTCTATGAACCGTTGGCTCTTGAAGAAGTAGGTTTAGCTGGCGAGATCACGTTTAGTTCACGCACTGCGCCGCGTTTAGTTTTAGATAAAGCCGATTACATTTTATCGTTTGGTGCTGACTTTTTAGGCAACTGGGGCGACCCGATTAGTTATTCGAAAGCCTTCTCAAAAGTGCGTCGCGTAGGTTCTACGGCAGAGCAGGGGCGCACCAAAAAAATGGCCAAATTTGTGGCCTTCGAGTCGATGATGACCATCACCGGTTCGAACGCCGATCTGCGTCTACCAGTAAAAAGTGGTGACGAAGTACGTATCGCATTAGCCATTTTGCATGAGCTGGTGATCGGCCAAGGCAAAACAGCTTTGGCTTCTGATGCCGAGTTTAAAAAGATTTTAGGCGGTTATGCCCCATCGGTTGTAGCGGCCGAGTGTGGTCTTTCTGCGGATGCCATACGCGACGTTGCCAACCAACTTTTTGAGAATCGTACCCGAGGCCTTGTTGTCGGCGCCGGCCATAACTTAAAAGGCGACGCCGGTGTGGCACTTGAAGTTACCGTAAATCTTTTGAATGCTGCATTGGGCAACGACGGTGTTACGGTTGATGGTACTGAGAATGTCAGCCCGATCCACAGTTCTTGGAATGATCTCCAACAACTCGTTGCTGATATGAAGTTGGGTAAAATCGATGTTCTTTTTATTCAAGACTTCAATCCGATTTTTGCTCTTCCAAAAGCATTGGGCTTTGAAGAAGCGTTGAGCAAAGTTAAAAAAGTAGTCGTTTTTTCGGCTTATTTAGACGAAACCGCACAAAAGGCGGACTATGTTTTGTCGACTCCGCATGGATTAGAAGTCTGGGGCGACGTGGAAAACAACACCGCTCTATTAAGTGTGGTGCAACCTACCATTCGACCGTTGTACTCCAACCGCAGTTTTGAAGATAGTTTGCTAGCCCTTGGGCAAGCTGCTGGCGGATTGTTTGCCGGTGTCGCTTCGTACCATGAGTATCTAAAAAACACTTGGAAGACCCAGTACGCACCGCAGCACAGTGGCGGAAAATCTTTTGATTTATTCTGGGAAGACACGTTGCGTGATGGTTTTGTGGGCAAGGTATCTAGCTCAGGTAAGTCACGCGCCATTAACCTAGGTTCGGTAAAAGGCTTTTTAGGCCAGCTTGCTAAACGAGAGTCCGGTTTTTCTGTCGTCGTTTATCCGAATATGGCTCAGTACGATGGCCGTCATGCCAATAACGGCTGGTTGCAAGAGTTGCCAGATCCTATTACTAAAGTCACTTGGGATAACTACGCTGCCATCTCCTCAGGCACAGCCAAAAAAATGGGTGTAAAAGAGGGCGATGTCGTCAAAGTAGCCGTTGGTGCCGAGTCGGTTGATTTACCGGCTTACATTCAGCCAGGTCTTCATGATGAGACAATTGCATTACAAATGGGTTACGGCCGCACAGCTGCGGGTCGTGTGGGCAACGCTATTGGTGTCAATGTTCAGAATCTAGGTCAAATCGGAACTCGAGCCCTACAGTGGGGCGCCCTAAAGTCTAGTATTAGTAAAACAGGCCGCACAAGTAAGTTAGCCACGACGCAAAAGCACCACAGTATTGAAGGCCGTGCCGTTGTAAAAGAGGCTAGTTTAGCAGCCTACGCGAAAGACTCACATGCGGGTAATAAGGGGCATGAAGAAGATCTAACTCTCTGGCCTAAACATGATTACAGTGGTTATCGATGGATGATGGCCATTGACCTCAACGCCTGCACGGGGTGTAGCGCGTGTATCATCGCGTGCCAGTCCGAAAATAATATTCCAATTGTGGGCAAAGAGTTTGTGAGCTCCAGCAGAGAAATGCATTGGTTGCGCATCGATCGTTATTATTCTGGTCGTGCGGATCAGCCTGAAGTCATCCACCAACCAATGATGTGCCAACATTGCGAGAACGCACCATGTGAAACCGTGTGTCCAGTATTGGCAACAATGCACGACCACGAAGGTATCAACCAACAAGTGTACAACCGCTGTGTGGGTACCCGTTACTGCGCAAACAACTGCCCGTACAAAGTGCGACGCTTCAATTGGTTTACGTTTACCGATGTCGCAGCACCACAGAACTTGGCGTACAACCCCGAAGTTACCGTGCGTACGCGCGGCGTAATGGAAAAGTGCACGTTCTGCATCCAACGTGTCATTGAAGTAAAAGACAAAGCAAAAGACCACAGCCGTAAAGTAATGGACGGCGAAGTAAAAACAGCCTGTCAGCAAAGCTGCCCGACCGATGCTATCGTGTTTGGGGACATCAATGACAAGGCTAGTAGGGTGAACGCTGTTTCTAAAGACCCACGTGGCTTCCATGTTTTACATGAGTTGAACGTAAAGCCGTCCGTGACTTACTTAACTAAAATCAGGAACACATAAGAGTATGAGCACAGCAGAGATCGTACTAAAAAATGCGGCCCAGTTAGTAAAAGAGCCGTTAGTTGAACCGGGGAAAACCTACGCCGACGTTAATGATGATGTCTGCGGAATTTTAGAATCCTTTCCAACCAAGCTTTGGTTTAAAGCGTTTGGACTGGCGGTTTTTTTACTCACCATTGGTACGGGGTTGATAGCGCTGACTATTGGTACGGGTATCGGTCAGTGGGGTTTGAATCGAACGGTCGGTTGGGCCTTTGATATTACCAATTTCGTATTTTGGATTGGTATCGGCCACGCAGGTACGTTGATTTCTGCAATTTTGTTTCTCTTCCGTCAGCACTGGCGTACATCGATCAACCGCTCTGCCGAGGCGATGACGATTTTCGCCGTGATGACAGCCGGTATTTTCCCGCTATTGCACACAGGGCGCCAGTGGTTGGCAGCGTTTTGGTTGTTTCCGTATCCGAATAATCGTCAACTGTGGGTGAATTTTCGTAGTCCGTTGTTGTGGGACGTGTTTGCGGTATCCACTTACTTTACGATTTCGGCGGTGTTTTGGTACATCGGTCTGATTCCAGATATCGCTTCGGTGCGAGACCGGGCAAAAAACAATATTCGTAAATTGATTTATGGGGTGTTGTCGCTTGGTTGGACAGGCTCTGCCCGCGCTTGGAACCACTACGAGACCGCCTACATGTTGTTAGCGGGGCTTTCGACGCCGCTAGTGTTGTCGGTGCACAGTATCGTATCGTTTGACTTTGCTGTGTCATTGTTACCCGGCTGGCATACCACAATTTTTCCACCATACTTCGTAGCGGGCGCAGTGTTTTCTGGTTTCGCAATGGTGATCACCCTCTTGGTAATCGCGCGTGAAGTGTTGCCGCAGCTCAAAAATTATATCCGTCTGGTTCACTTAGAGAACATGACGAAAATTATCCTCCTGACAAGTATGTTGGTAGGGTACGCCTACATCTCTGAGTTTTTTATCGCATGGTATTCAGGCTCTGCTTGGGAGCGTTTCCACTTCTTTAACCGTATGTTCGGACCTATGTGGTGGTCCGCAGCCTTTATGTACGGCTGTAACGTGATCGCACCTCAGTTTTTCTGGTTCAAACGCGTGCGTCGCAGCATTCCTGCGATGTTTGTATTGTCGATATTTGTGAATATCGGCATGTGGTTTGAGCGCTTCACTATTATTGTTACGTCGCTTTATCGTGATTTTTTGCCTTCCTCGTGGACAAGTTATGTACCTTCTTGGGTGGAGGTTGGCATTATGATCGGAAGTTTTGGTATCTTCTTTACGCTGTTTTTACTGTTCTGCCGAGTGTTGCCGATGATTGCCATGGCTGAAGTTAAAGCTGTGATTCATCTGGCATCACACGAAGGCGGAAACCACCACTCTACCTCAACTGGTCAGACAGGAGCACACCATGCTTAACTCGAAAGATATTTCGAAGGGTATTGTCGCCATTTTTGATAATCCCGACCATCTTATGGTAGCGGCGGCCCAGGTTAGAGACCGTCGCATTAAAAAGTTTGATGCCTTTACGCCATTTCCGGTTCACGGCCTGGAACATGCTATGGGTTTAAAGCGCTCGTTTCTACCATGGGTGACTTTTGGTGCCGGCTTAACGGGCGGCTCTATCGGGCTATTATTCCAGGTGTGGACGTCAGCCTACGATTGGCCCTTAAATGTTGGCGGAAAGCCGATGATTTCATGGCCAGCGTTTATTCCAGTGACCTTTGAGCTCACGATTTTATTTGCCGGTTTGGCCACTGCCGCAGCGTTATTTATTGCGTGTGGTTTACCAAATATCGGTGCCAAAATATTAGACCCAAGACTGACCAATGATAAATTCGCGTTATTTATTTCGGCCGAAGATGAGCAATATAAACAAGAAGAATTTTCTGAGCTTTTTAAGAAAGCAGGGGCGCATGAAGTTCGCGTTATCTAAGTATCTAGTTGGCTTAGCCTCAGCAGTAGTTTTATTTTCGATGGCAGGCTGTTCGGGCGATCCGAAAAAACCGGCCTATGATTTTTTTCACCACATGAACGACACCCCAGCCGTTAAAGCGCAACGGGTAGATTCTTTTGGGGTCGCGGGGCGTGTGGCTCCCGAAGACACCATTCATCAAGAATCGGCACCTTACCGCTATGCCAATGATGCCGAGGGTGCAGCTCGTAACTTAAAAAATCCGCTGCCAAGAACAAAGGCCGTACTTGTACAGGGTCAAAAGCTCTACAACAACACCTGTGTGGTTTGTCACGGCAAAATCGGCGATGGCAATGGCTCTGTAGTGCCAAAGTTTCCGATGCCACCAACGTTGCATTCTGAAAAGGTTCGGGGCTGGTCAGATGGTGCTATTTTTCACGTAGCGACAGTCGGGCAGAACGTCATGTCCGGTTACGCTTCACAGCTAAACGCTGAAGAGCGTTGGGCTGTGGTGCATTACGTTCGTGTATTGCAGCGGGCCTATAATCCGACAGAACAAGATGTCCGCGAATTCTCTAAAGAAGGTGGCAAATAGTCATGGCACACACAGCACACGATTCGTCTGGTTCCTCTGCAGCGCAGGCATTGGCTAAAGTAGGTTCATTTAGTACGTCAGCGACGACAAAGGCTCTCTTCGGTGTCAGCGCTCTGATTGGTTTGGTATTGACGGCTTTGGCTATCAAGTCCGACCCAACTCGGGCGTGGTCGAATTACCTTATTAATTTTTTCTTTTTCATCTCACTAGCATTGTGCGGCGCTTTTTTCATGGCCCTGCAGCACGTTACGAACTCTTACTGGAGTGTTACGGTGCGTCGTGTAGCTGAGGCTTTGGTATCGTATCTCGTGCCAGGCGTTTTGCTAGGTTTAGTGTTGTTTTTCTTTGGAAAACACTATTTGTACGAGTGGTCACATCATGAAGAAATGTTACACGACCCCATTTTGGCGTTAAAGGCATCGTACTTAAACTCTGGGGCTGTATTGTTTCGTTATGTGGTTTTTGGAGCCATCTCTATCGGTTTGAGTTTTTGGATTCGTAGCAACTCACTGCAACAGGACGTCTCTGGCGACAAGAAGATCACACTAAAAAATATTAAACTTTCGACGGTCTTCATCCCACTATTTGCATTTTCATATAGTTTGATGGCGGTAGACTTTTTGATGGCCTTAGAACCGCATTGGTTCAGCACTATTTACGGCGTGTATTGTTTTGCAGGCCTTTTTTATAGTGGTTTGGCGTTGATTGCTTTTTTAGTAATTCGAGGTCGACAATCGGGAGTGTTTTCAGAATTGGTCGTTAACGATAACCACGTGCATGACATTGGAAAATTGATGTTCGGCTTCACTGTGTTCTGGGCCTACATCTTTTTCTCACAATTCATGTTGCAGTGGTACGCCAATATTCCAGAAGAGATTACTTACTACCTACGCCGTTCTGATGGCGGGTGGTTCAAGTATGGTTTCATGCTAGTGTTAGTGCATTTTGTGATTCCGTTTTTTGCGTTACTGCCCCGTCAAGCAAAACGCTGCGCAAGTTATTTGAGCAAGATTGCTGTGTTTATGCTGATTACACAGTGGTTAGATGTTTATTACTTAGTAATGCCTGTATTCTTTAAGTCCGGCCCTGTGTTTGGTTGGATTGAAGTGGGTACATTCCTATTGTTCTTCGGAATATTTGGAATTTCAGTCGGCCGCTTCTTAGAAAAAAATAAAATGGTTCCGGTAAAAGACCCAAGAATTGAAGCCTGTTTAAGGCATGCCCAATAGAGAAGTAGTTATGAAGTCATTACGTGTAGGCGCTGAAAAAATTAATCTAACGATATCATATCGAGCACCACATCAAACGCTCGCTGTGTTCTCTACGATATTGTTGGGGTTAGTCTTTGCATTAATCAGTCTAGGTGGCTTGGTGCGTAATGAGGGTGCGGGTCTATCGTGTCCCGACTGGCCGTTGTGTTTTGGTCATGTGGTGCCACCGATGAACTACCAAGTGTTTTTAGAATGGTTTCATCGCTTAGTCGCTGGCAGCATCAGCCTTTTGGTCATTGGTATGGCGGGGTATATTTTCACTCATGCTGAATACCGTGCACGTGTTGGTAAACAAATGTTCTTGGCGGTTGTGTTATTAGCCGCTCAAGTTGTTTTTGGTGGCTTGACCGTGTTGGGTGTGTTGAGTCCCAAGTGGGTTGTTTCGCACCTATTAGTTGGGGCAGCGTTTTTTTGCACCTTAGTGGTTGTTAATCTCGAGCTTCGTGACTTTGCTGAGCATCGTTGGGTGCAGGCTAGCAATCCGAAAATTGTTATGTTTTCG
>CAZYPH010000082.1:0-10564 GCA_964649095.1 uncultured Oligoflexia bacterium
AGCGGGATCAATCACACCGGCTTTAACCAAGTCTTCATATTTCTCAGTTAGAGCGTTAAAGCCCCATGCTGGGCTAGTGTTGCTGATCACACGATCAACTACTACTGAACCCTCGAAACCTGCGTTAGAAGCAATCATACGTACTGGCTCTTCACAAGCGCGTTTGATGATGCCTACACCAGCTTGTTGTTCTGGAGACTCTAATTTTAGGTCTGCCAAAACTTGAGAAACACGCAACAATGCCGTTCCACCACCAGCTACAACGCCTTCTTCAACAGCCGCACGAGTTGCATTTAAAGCATCTTCAACGCGTTGTTTCTTCTCTTTCATTTCTACTTCAGTTGCAGCGCCTACGTTAATTACCGCTACACCACCAACCAATTTAGCCAAACGCTCTTGAAGTTTTTCACGATCGTAATCAGAAGTTGTTTCTTCGATTTGACCACGAATTACTTTTACGCGAGCTTCTACATCAGCTTTTTTACCAGCGCCATCAACGATAGTTGTGTTGTCTTTGTCGATGTTTACTTTCTTCGCTTGACCCAAGTCTTCTAACTTAGCGTTTTCTAATTTAGCACCCAAGTCTTCACTGATCACACGTCCGCCAGTCAATGTAGCAATGTCTTGCAACATTTCTTTACGACGATCGCCGAAACCAGGAGCTTTAACAGCTGCTACTTGGATAGTGCCACGTAGTTTGTTCACTACTAGAGTAGCCAAAGCTTCGCCTTCTACTTCTTCAGCCACAATCAAAAGTGGTTTGCTGCGTTGAACTACTTTTTCAAGTAGTGGCAACAAGTCTTTCATGCTGCTGATTTTTTTGTCGAAAATAAGAATGTACGGATTATCAAGAACCGCTTCCATACGCTCTGCATTTGTTACGAAATATGGAGACAAATAACCGCGGTCAAATTGCATACCTTCTACAACATCAAGAGTTGTCTCAGCTGTTTTGCTTTCTTCAACAGTGATAACGCCTTCTTGACCTACTTTTTGCATCGCTTCAGCAATGATGCTGCCGATAGTAGGATCGTTGTTGGCAGAAATAGTTGCTACTTGAGCGATTTCTTTTTCTGTTTTGCAAGGCTTAGCAATTTTCTTTAGGTCCGCTACGATAGCTTCTACAGCTTTATCGATACCGCGTTTTAATTCCATTGGGTTGTGGCCAGCAGCTACGATTTTAGCGCCTTCACGGTAGATAGCTTGAGCCAAAACAGTTGCTGTAGTTGTACCATCACCAGCGTCATCATTGGTTTTAGAAGCTACTTCTTTAACCATTTGAGCGCCCATGTTTTCGAACTTATTCTCTAACTCGATTTCTTTAGCTACAGTCACGCCGTCTTTAGTTACCATTGGCGCGCCAAATGATTTTTCAATCACTACGTTACGGCCTTTAGGACCCAAAGTTACTTTAACCGCATCGGCCAAAATGTTAACGCCATGTAAAATGGATGTACGAGCAGATTCTGAAAAACGTAATTCTTTTGCTGACATATTTTTTAAATCCTCTTCAAATGTTTAATATGATTGGTAATTGGAAAAATTAGTGAACGATGCCCAAAACATCATCTTCACGCATGATCAAATACTCATCACCTTCGATTTTGATCTCAGTGCCCGAGTATTTGCCGAAAAGAATTTTGTCACCTTTTTTAACTTCTAAGGCCAACACTTTGCCATCATCAGTACGACGGCCAGTTCCTGCTGCAATGACTTCACCTTGAGCTGGTTTTTCTTTAGCTGTATCTGGAATAATGATACCGCCTTTCGTTTTCTCTTCTTCACTCAAACGTTTTACCAAAATGCGATCGTGCAATGGTTTTACTTGCATTAGAGACCTCCTTAAAATTCGGTTAATAAATCAGTGATTCAAACATGATGTGCCCCTGATTGATGTCAAGATCTATACCTGTGAAAAAATCAAAAGGCCAACCAAAGGGGCCTTTCCCAAGGAATTAAATAATAGTTGACTATTTTTGTTTATTTATTATATAAGCGGAAGACCTTTAAGAAAGAGGTAATAAATTATGCCATTTTCTTCAGAAACTCAGGTTCCAAAAAGATCAAAATTTCTTAGCCTCCAACGATTGACCCTTGCGGGATATTTCGTAAGCATTGCACTAGGAAGTATTTTTGCGATGCCGATCAATTCGGCAAAAGCCGCTAAACAAGCCCCAGAACGCTACGCGGCCACAGTAGAGGACGGCACACCAACCATACACCACCATAACAATCAAAACCTACGCAACGCGCCCGAAAACAGCCCCCAGAAGCAGCGCCACGCAGAGCGACTTGTCGAGTATCTCACTGAGCGGAACGCGAGAGAACAGTACGCACCGATGCCCCAGAACTCTGCGGCCCCTCAACTGGACGAACCCTCTCCGAATACTGCTCGAGAACCTTCGTTGGCGGAATTTTTACCTTTGAACGAAGAAAATACGCAGCCCTCGACAGCCCCAGCGCAGCCAACCCCAGCAACGCAGGCTAGAGTGGTCGTGCAAGAGCACCCCGACGTGTCAAATGGCACACTAAGTGCGCATTTAGAACAGCAGCTTACGCAACAAAAGATTCTAAGACTTGAGTTAGAAATCGAACACTTGAAGCAACTACTGGCCGCACAAACAATGCAAAAAGGCGCTGCTGAAACCGTACAAACCACAAAACCCTCGACCCCGGTTACATCTTTGACGGCACGTCCATCGGCTGACGTCGTACCAAAAAAACACCTACAAGAAGTTTCAAAGCGATTGAAACTCACAGAAAAATTATTGAAGCAATATGGCCTAGCCTTTGACTACAAGAGCTTGTCGTACAACGAGTTGGTTAAGATCGAAAATGAACTGAGACAACAAAAGATGTGATGAAAACATGGTGTCCAGGGACGGAATCGAACCGCCGACACATGCCTTTTCAGGGCATTGCTCTACCGACTGAGCTACCTGGACAAATAATGCGATGGGTTGTGTTTCATAGATCTGACATGCCGAACATTTATTGGCAAGCACCCAAATGTGAAATGCCGTAAAAAAATTGTCTCCTATCGGAAAGCACGAATACCTAACAACACACCCGAGATTAAAAAAACAATCGCAGCCGATTCAAAACCATCTGGAAAACGCCGATCAATAATAAAACCATATAAAAGCGCAAACACTGTTTCAGAAACAATCAGTTGACCAGCTAGGGCCGAGGGCAAACGCTGCGAGGTAATATTCCACAACCACGTGGCAAACCACGACGACCCCACACCCACCACAATCGAGGCTAATAACAATGGTCGATTCGTCACGAAACTATCGATTATCGCGACATCGGGTAACAAAAAACGCCCGATAATCAGCATACTCAATGCTGAAAATACACCCAACAAATTAGACCACTGCACACTCGAAATATGACGATTGGCCTTTAGATACTTGGCATTCAGTACGGCAAAAGCGGTCCAACTTGCGAGGGCCAAAATGAGTAGGATTAGGCCAATCCATTTATCTAAGGCATTTACCGTAACAAACTCAACAGTTGAGGCGTCCTTCCAAAACAACGTAAAGTTCACAAAGCCGATGCCTAATAGAATCAATAAGAGTGATAGAAAAAACTGCTGCCGTTTTTGCTGGGTAAATTGACGCGCCAGCGTGAGGCCGCCAGACGACAACACAATCATCAATGGCAACAAACCAATCACCAACGACGCAATCGAAACACCGACCAGGCGAACGGCCTTGGCCAACATGGCGTAATAAACCGAGTACCCCAACATACTCAGTCCAAAGGCCGCCAACCAATCGCGTAGCTTAAGATTTTTCAATTGCCCGAAGCCAGCTAAACCACCAAAAAACGCACAAACACCAAACATGAGATAACGCCCCAACGCTAAGAGCGTTGTGTCGACCTCTGGTAACAACTTCGGCGTCACAAAAACCATACCCCAAAAAAGCCCCGCTAATAGGCCGGTGAAGATGCCTAGGAGGGGGATTTCGGATTTTATGTCTCCAGACGAATTGGCTTTTGAATCACTCATATTTTTCGCAAGCTAAGAGAAAAATAGAGTTTCATCAATAAAGTTTATTGAATAGTTTTGAACATCAATCATTTAAACACTATGAAAAACATAACCGCGCTGCTTACAAAAACACACCACCGATGGCTACTTCCGACACTGTTATGCTGCCTGCTAGGCCTAATCATTCTGCTGCAAAATGGCTGGACGTTTAACATTTACGATGAATTGTCGTGGCTCAAAATGATCTACGAAAAGATGTCGCTTGCTGATTTTATTCGGGGAGATTTTGAAAAACTGGGGCGATTTCGGCCTCTGAGTTTTTTTATTAACCAAATCAAATATACCATCACAACCGATCCGCAGATTCTGCGGATTGAGCGGTATGCGGAGTGGCTGCTTTTTTTGAGCCTAGCGTACGCACTATTCAGCAAATTGATAGAACAACCCCTAATCCGAGTGTTGGGGGTTGTTTTTTTGATAAAGTCGCCGCCGATTCTAGAGCTGATTCACGTCTACACTGTGAGCGAATTGCCGTTTTTACTTTTTCTGACAGCGGCTACTCTACTTTGGTGGCAAGGGCGACGTGTTTTAAGTGCGATAGCCGTATTGATTGCATGTCTATTTAAAGAGCCTAGCCTAATTTTTTTAAGCTTCATTTTTCTATTGGTTGATTGGATATCTGACACATCCACAAAAAAATATATATTTAATAAACGCTATATAGCGTCACTTTTATTTTCATTAGTTGTATTAGTTTTTTTATATCTAAATCGACGCGGTGGGTATTATGAGTTGCGATCGAATAGTTATCTCATCCGAGAGATTCTTAGTAAGAGCATTTTAGATTTTGCTCCTCTGATTTTGATAATTTTGACCACTGGACGTCGTGCACCAAAATTATTTGCGAATTTTGCAAACCAATCTATAGATCGACGAAAGTTTGTGGTTGGTATTCTGTCCATTGCTTACGGATTGGCCTATGCGGGCGTGATTTTCAGCACGTCGTCTGGTTGGACGTTCCATTTTAGCCCGGCTGTTTTTTTTATAACCTTGGGACTATTACTACTATTAGACCTGCTAAAACCAGCGACTATCGTGTTGTTGCCGTTTTTAATCATTCTTCCACTACGTTTGCCCTACAATTTATATCGGGAGTGGCAACGCCATATTCCACGGAAGGAACGCATTGAGGTAATCAAAAAAGCACCTACGGGTATTCCGTTTGTTTCGAATTGTTTGATTGATGCGGTAGGATTAGGTTTTGCCGCCGATCGCCGCCCAGAACGCCTAGAGTGCTTTGGTCGTAAAATGGTTGAATGTTGTCAGCAAGAACCGTTGATAGTCGAACTAGATATCAATTGCCCAGACTATAGTTATATTGAGGGCGAATTTGAGAAACATAACTTTCCCGGCTACGACGGCGGTAAAACTGGTTTTATTATTGAGTGTTTCCCAAATGATTCGAGTGATTGGGGTGAGCTGGAAGACTAATTTTAGCGACCAATTGATCAACCAAAACCCCCGAAAAATACCGCCGTTGGAGGATGCCGACAATCAGGGTAAATAGCTCGGCGAACAAGTTACTGCGCAGCATAGTACGTAGTGTAGCGCTTTGGTGGCTTTCGACGACACCGACCGGTACGGAGCGCACACATAATTTGTGGGCAAGGGCGATGTAGACAAACTCGAGGTCGAATAGAAATCGATTGAGCTGACTAAGACGCGCAATCTCGGGCAAAAAACGAGCGTCGAAAGCTTTGAGACCGGCCTGGGTGTCGTGCACGCCGCCGGCGATGAGAACACGAATCACAAATCGAAAGACGCGATGAATGAATTGACGTGACAACCGAGACGACGCACTGGTTTTCGACAGCGAACGGTCGGCAATCGCAACATCAGCGCCCTTCACGACAGCGCCTAATACCGTGACCACGTCGTCTAACGAATACGGTAGATCAAAATCTAAAAATCCATATACAGTGGCATTGGCATGCAGATCGTTATGTTGGACGCACCACTGAATACCTCGTTTTATCGCAGCCCCTTTGCCTTGATTAGTTTCTAAGCGCAGCAATGTAATTTGTTGTGCACTCAGGAGTTGTTCGTTGAGAAGTTTTGACTGCGAGCCGTCTTCGACAAACAACACATCACATAGGGCCCCAAAGTGTTCCCGGCACTTTTGACGAACCGCGATAGAAAATTGAACGGCAGCCTCGACCTGTTCTGTCGTTGGATAATAACAAGGCAATACAAAACATATTTTTACCGAAGTCTGCTCTGCCATGAATAACTGACCTACAACCCTCTCTATTGAAAGCTCGATTCAATAAGCTTAGTCTCGCAGGATTATGATCACCAGGGCTTTTTTGCGGCTTTTTGCACAGATACAAATGGGCACCGAAGGCATTTTATTTTTTTTCGTTCTATTTTTCTTGGCGTCTCAAACACCAACATCGGCGCGTACTAACGGCAGTAACCGTTACCAGCTGCCTAAGGGATTAAAGCCCATCACACTGCCACAAAAAAAATTTAACCCAACGAAGAGTAACGCTTTTAACAAAACGCCTGAAGCGGCCTCTGAGAAACCAACAACACTTCAAACACAAGAAGGGTCTGATAGCGTCACTGAGACTAAGTTAATTCCGTTGCCGATCTACTCTACTCTACCCAACGAGGGCAACACGTTTGGTTTTATGCCCGTGTTTTTGGTGGTCGAAAAAGAGTCGGGGCGCACACAGTCGATTATCGCGCCTAGTGTGTCGTGGAACCCTATCATTCGGCTAACACACACGTTTCGGTGGTATTTTTATCCGTCGAATAATAGTTCGCTGACGGTGATTCCGAGTGTGTCGTCGAAAATAAATCGCAATCTTACGTTGGAGTTTAATAGTGCACCGCAAGTATTCGAAGAACGCGCGGGTCAATTCACCTACGATGCGTCGCTACATATGCGCCGGTCGGTTTTTCATCGTTTTTTTGGTTTGGGCCCGGAGGCTAAAACGGCCAACGAAACAAGTTTTACCAAAACCGGCGGCGATACGGCCGTACGTTTAGGCTACAATCTGTCGACCTACTGGAACCTAGGCGTGCGTCTGGGGGCCGAGCGCTGGTTAACCGAGCGGCGGCGTGTTGATTTTTTACCACTCACGCACGACCGCTTCACTACACTCTATGGATTACAGGGCAGTACGGTGATGAGCGAAGGGCTTAGCCTACGCTATGATTCGCGCCCCTACCGCGAGTTTTCGGATTCGGGTTCGCAATTGGAATTCGCTGCGACCACGTTTCAAGGGCTCTCGAATAGCAGTAACTTCGTACAAACGATGATCGAGGCGAAGCACCTTTTTCGCCTCTCAGAACGCCTTTCGGCCGGCGTGCGAGGGTATTATAGTTATGTGATTGGTGGGGCTCAGGTGCCGTTTTATTTTTTGAGTACTTTAGGGGGCTCGAACCGGTTACGCGGATTCACTGAAGATCGATTTATCGACCGAGGGGCTTGGACCGTCGAACTAGAGCCCCGCTTACAGTTATTTCAAACACGCATTTATGGTGTGGTCGCCGACTGGCGGATTGATCCGTTTATAGCCTTGGGGCAGGTTTTTACCAAAACGTCAGAAGCTATCGCTCACACTCGAGTGAGTGGCGGTTTAGGCTTTCGAGCCTTTGTACGACCCAACGTGGTCGGCCGCGTCGATCTCGCCGCGGCCGGGGATGGTTTAAAGGTTTATGTGGAGTTGGGGTATCCGTTTTAGTTACTGTGCGCATTCGCGTTCGGCGCGTTCGACCTCGGCGCGGGCTCGCGCAAGCGCCTCACGTCTTACCGCTGTTTCATCTACCGTACGGCGCCTACGGCGGTGTTCACGTCGAATACCGGCCAGTTCCCTATTAAAACGCCTAGCCACAGCAACTTCTAGCGCCTCTTGAACCCCAGCCTCTAAAGGCTCGTTAGGGCTTGATGACCGTGCGGCCTCGGTTGCGCGCGTGAGGATTACTTGGCCCTCTGCCGTATCCCGTAAAGTTTCGAGCGCCCTATTGATCCGATTACTCTGAGCACCCACACGTTCACCGTTATAGGCATTAGCACGAGCATCGGCAATTTGGCGAAGTTGAGCATCCGTATAACGAGGTGCTTCATTTGGCCTTGTACCTGACCGTGCCCGATCAATAACGTTAGTTAACGCTTGCTGCTCACGAATTTGTCGTTGCAAGAGCTCACGATACGCCGCAACCTCTCTGGCGGACAAGCGGTTGGTTGGCTCCCCGGTTAGGCTTTCGCGCTCAGCAGCCAACTGTTCGGGTGTCAGTCGTAGACGTTCTTGCAGGTTTCTTAACCGGACTTCGGCATCCTGCCGCATCGCACGCACAAAAGGGTCGACATGTTGGGGCGATGTCCGTTGCAAGCCCTCTAGCTGGCCCCGAACAAATATTTGGGCGGATTCGCGTGTGAACGTGCGATTCCCCCCACCGATCAAACGCGTATCCAACGCATCGCCGATGAGGCGATTTACCGCTGGGTTAGCGAAATGGAAAATAGCGAGTTGGGCGGCAGTTTCTGCTCCACGAGCGAGAGCCGCAACCGAGTCTCCAGCCGCTTGGGCGGCTTCTTGTGGCGACATTGTGCCTGTAGCTGCAGCCACAGCCGTTTCACCCGTAACCGCACGACTACCGGGTCCTGGCATTGTGGTAGCCACATCCACAGCAACACGGGCAGCGTCGGCTGCAAGAACGGTCGAAAAATACCCATGTACCGTCATCGCACCAACTCTGGCCACAGGAGCTAAAAATTCGTGGACACTCGCCCAGCGCGCGGCCCACAGTGCATCTCTTACTGAATTGGTTGCGCGCATCGCCCCCACAGCCTGTTCCGCCAAAATTGCGGCTCTCGCAGCGTAGGCTTCGAGTAGACCAGGTACCACTCCCATGCCCACCATTTCTACGACATTCCAAAAGGTTTCAACCCCCTCCTGTCGACGCAAGGCTCCATTTAAAGCGCAACCGGCCGCACGTGCCTCTGGATGGGTCTGCAAGTACTGCTCAAACACATGAGGCGGAATCACACTAAATGTTTGGGTAATATTGGAATCGTCGACCGGCGCCCGATCCTGCGCGGCGCCCCCCCTTGCAGTGGAGGGTGATGGGATCCGCGTGCCCGGCCCCACCGTAGTCAACGCAGGATCTAACCCTAGGTGCCTACCTAAATCCGGTCCTAGGCGCCGTAGCGCCTGCAACGGCCCTGCCGGTGCACCGCGCGAGGCTAGTGTTTCAGTAAGTGCTCTTTGATGGGGTGAATTGTTACCACACGTTAAAAGCCCCGGGTAATCGCGCGATCTAGCGTTTGCACTGTCTCGCGCAATTGTAAACGCCGATAATATACCCTGGTGGGTTGGGTGAGTCGTCGAACATGTAGCGGCACTACATTGACCTGAAAATTCGTTTATCTGCGCCATTAAGGATAGAGCGTGTGCGTGTTCACGATCTTCAATTCCACTTGAGCCCCCCATCGAAAGGTTAAACAGGTTCTCGACGAGCGCCCAATCTCGTCCTTCGCCTTGCAAACGATCGAAGCCCGTTGAGCCCCTTGTAGTTTCACCTAAGAGACGCAGCCCTTCGCGTAGCATATTACGACTGGTTGCTCGAGTGGCTTCGGTTTGTTCGCGTGCGCGGCCGAACGACCAAGCGTCTACTTGCGATTCGACAGACTGCTGTGCCGCTCGTGCCATCGTAATTAGGCTTTCTGTAGTGGCGCAGGCTATGTCCCGCTCACGCTGTAAACGCTCGGTAAGCCCCCCAGACTCATTCCCACCTGACGGAATACTGTAGCTAGCAAGCGCGTACGGATTCGCCTCTAAATTGAAAAGAGTTCGCAACCGCTCGAGATCTACACCCCTTTGCGACATACCCGTAACCAAAGCCTGAAGTTGGTTGTCACGAAAGGCATCAGAACCATTTAATAACTGTGAAAAGAGCTGTAATTGCTCACCTGCTACAACAATGTGACGCTCAGTAGCGTTTAGTTCGTGCGATGACCACTGCATCGGCGATGGAAGAGTGCTTGGTATCGGAGCACCACTAGCGCGACAGACGCTATCAAAACTTTGTTGAAACTGCGTTTGTAAACGTTCTAAGGCATTGTATACTGCTGCGACCCGCGCCATTTCTCGAGCACGCGCGCCACGAAGACCCACTTGCGCCGCACGACCTGTCAAACCACACATCTGTGCAATGTCAGCCGTACTGAACGCTCTTTGACTAGAGCCTCTTTGAGGGAACAAACCCTGACCACACCTACGCAGCGCGGCTTCGGCCAGTTGCATATTTTCATTCGAAACCAACCCCGAACAAATATTCTGCCGAATATTCGACCGGATGGTATTCATGTAAAACTGTGTGGCGCCTTCGACGACGCGGGCGATGGCTAGATTGCGGCCGGCCGCATCCAGGGCTGCGAGAGGACGCCCAGTACGTGGATCACAACCTGGTCGGGTTCCTTGAGCCGTCACACCTACTCCGCAAATGGAGTTTGTACTATCAGTACGCCCTGCTGTGACGGGGGCTACTAAGGCG
>CAZYPH010000083.1:0-10543 GCA_964649095.1 uncultured Oligoflexia bacterium
CCACAGACTTACTACTATTACTATATATATAAATATATAAATTATAATCTTTAGGGGTTGTGGATAACTTTTTAAAGTGGTCTGTCCAGAACCTTTAATCAAATTAACTTTTGAAGAATTACAGTTCGACTCGACCCAAAAATAGTTTAGGTGTTGGAAGCTTTGAGGGCTAACTTCTAGCCGAACTAATCAATTGCGAAACAGACCCTTCTGTAGGAAAAATAACAGTATGCGATTTACTGTTGGACGATCTGGTTTTGTCGAAGCCTTACAAAAAAAACAAAGTGTTGTAGAGCGTAAAAATACCGATCAAGTACTTTCACACGTATTATTAGTCTGTGACCAGAACGTCCTCACTATGACGGCAACAGACCTAGAAGTAGGTCTTAGAGTTCAGATACCAGTCAACACACAGGTGAGTGGCAAGTTAGCAATTTCTGCGCGATCACTTCACGAGATTATACGAGAGTTGCCTGAGAAGCCGATAACATTGACCAAAATTGAGAATAATTGGATCGAGATTTCTTGTCAGAAGTCTATTTTTAAGATTGTTGGTCTCAGTGCTGAAGAGTTTCCTCCGCTTCCTGTCTTTGAAAGCAATAGTTACATGCAAGTTAGTTCAGCAACTATGCGAGAGATGATTGATTTGACTTTATTTGCTGTATCGACTGACGAAACTCGTCATCAGATGAATGGGGTCTATTTCAAGGAGATGTCGCCAGGAATTTTACGAATGGCGGCGACTGATGGAAATCGTTTGACGTTTGTGGATCGCGAATTGTTGTTGGATGGAAGTAATCGGTTTACGACTGGTGTAATTATTCCAAGAAAAGGATTGTCGGAATTAAGAAAGCTAATCGATTCAAAACACTTTGAAACTTTTTCGATGGCATTAGATGGCAGCAATTTATTAGTTAAATTGGAAGGCGCCTTACTTTTTGTTCGTTTAATCGAAGGTCAGTTTCCGGATTATGAGCAAGTAGTTCCGACGGAAAATGATAAAGAGTTGGTTCTCAATAGGCAGGAATTTATTGCGAGTTTAAAACGCGTATCGTTGTTATCGAACGATCTGGTTAGAAATGTGAGATTTTTTATCAGCAATAATACTCTAACTATGACTTCTAGTAATCCCGATCTAGGGGATGCTAAAGAGGAGCTGGATTGTGAGTACACAGCAGATCCGGTTGAGATCGCGTTCAATGCTAAATATATCTTGGAATGTTTAAATTTATTAAATAGCGAGAAAATTTCTATAGATCTCAAAGACACTCTCAGTTCTGGAGTTGTGAGACCGTATCAACAGAGAAATTATACTTATATCGTTATGCCGATGCGCATTTAAATCCGATGTATTTTTCCTCTTTGCGCATACATCAGTTTCGTTGTTACGCAGAGCAGCAGATAGACTTTAGTCCTGGCGCTAACACATTTATTGGAAGTAATGGTCAAGGCAAAACCTCTGTTTTAGAGGCTGTTGGAGTTTTAGCGAGTCTAAAGAGTTTTCGTGGTGGTGCCTCAAGCGACTTATTAAAATATGACACCGTTGGTCCTGCAATATGTGAAGGTACCTTGGTAATCAACGGCTTAGAGCATTCTCTTAGCGTAAAATTAGCTGATGGGAAGCGATCGATTAGTATCAATAAAAAAAATTGTAGTTCATTATCGCATTATTTGAAAAAGGTTGTGAGTGTAGCTTTTTCTCCGGCTGATTTGGATATTATCACCCGTAATCCTGAGGGGCGAAGGGCCTGGTTAGATCAGCTTATAGTGCGATTAGATCCCGAGTTTTTAGAGATTCTTAGACGATTCAAAAAGGTTTTAGAGCACCGCAATAGATTACTACGAGAAATTAGTCGAGGTCTTACAAATACTTCAATTTATGATCAGCTGGCGTTGTGGACGGACGAGTTTTTGCTTCTAGCAGCAAAAGTTATCCACAGAAGAGTGAAAACTGTGGATAACTCTGTGGATAACTTTGCTTTTTACTATCAGTTAATAGCTGAAGGCTGCTCTTATAAGGGCGTTTCGTTAATAACCGAAAAAACTGATAAATTTACGTCTCTCAATCGATTGAATCGTGTGACTTTGTTTTATCAATCAAAATTAGCTGAGCTCGATCAGGAGTTATTAAACCATTCCAATGACTCCTCGGAAGAATTGATCCTGCAGGTTCTAAAGCGTCAGTATAAGAGTATGGCAAAGAAGGAACAGATTGCCGGTACAAGTCTTTTTGGACCCCATCGTGACGATGTGGCATTTCACTTGAATGGTTATATTTTGGTCAATACAGCTTCGCAGGGTGAAATTCGTTCTGCTGCATTGGCTTTACGTTTAACCGAGGTTGAATTGGTTAAGAATCAGCACCAACAAAAACCAATTATTTTAATTGATGATTTTTCATCTGAGCTTGACGCAAAGCGCAGGTCCTTTCTTTTAGATTATTTATTAAATTCGCCGTCTCAAATTTTTTTAACGACGACTGAAGACATTGAATTTGGTAAGAAGTTTAGAGTGTCTAATGCATCTGTTTCTTGCTTCACTTAACCGACGGATAATTTCAATCTAGAGCACAAGGTTTTCACTATTATGACAAATATCAATCTAGAATCGACCAACTATAATGCCGATAAAATTAAAGTTTTAGAGGGTCTTGAAGCGGTAAGAAAACGCCCTGGGATGTATATCGGCGATACGGGAAATCGCGGTTTGCACCACATGGTCTACGAAGTTTTGGATAATGCGGTCGATGAATCGTTAGCGGGATACTGTAAAAATATTTTAGTAACTGTGCATTTAGATAACTCGGTCAGTGTTCAAGACGATGGTCGAGGTATTCCGGTGGACATGCACTCGTCGGGAGTATCGGCTGCTGAAGTAGTCTTAACTAAACTTCATGCTGGTGGAAAATTTAATGAAGATGGCGGCGCTTACAAAGTTTCTGGTGGTCTTCACGGGGTTGGTGTTTCTGTAGTTAATGCGCTTAGTGAGACTTTAAAACTTGAAGTACATCGTGGAGGAAAAGTTTATCAACAAACTTATAAACAGGGCAATCCACTTGCACCGCTAAAAGAAGTCGGTGTGATTGATCGACGTGGAACAATCGTTAATTTCAAGCCAGACCCAACAGTATTTGAAGTGGTTGAGTTTAATCACGACACTTTAGCTTCACGTTTTAGAGAACTAGCATTTTTAAATCGTGGCCTCAGTATTGAATTCGTTGATGAACGTATCAATAAAAGCAGTACCTATTTTTACGAAGGCGGCATCGTATCGTTTGTTGAATTCATGAATAAGAGCAAAGAGAAACTTCATGATAAAGTAATTTACTTTAGTCAGGAGAAAAACTTTGTTCAGGTTGAATTAGCAATGCAGTGGAATGATGGCTATACGGAAACTATTTCTTCTTATTGTAATAACATCAATACAATTGAAGGCGGTACCCACGTTTCGGGCCTAAAAACGGCACTTACTCGAGTTGTAAATAAATACGGTGAAGCTAACGGTTTATTCAAGACCATGAAGGATGTGCAACTTCAAGGTGAAGACATTCGTGAGGGACTGGCCTGTGTTGTCAGCGTTAAAATTCCAGAACCTCAATTTGAGGGGCAGACAAAGACGAAATTAGGCAACAGCGATGTTGAAGGCTTGGTGAACTCTGTTGTTAGTGAAAAATTAAATGATTTTTTTGAAATCAATCCTTCTGTTGCAAAACGAATTGTGCAGAAAGCGATTGAAGGCGCTCTTGCGCGAATTGCAGCCCGTAAAGCACGAGAATTAACACGAAGGAAAACTGCGCTTGATTTTGGTGGTCTCCCTGGAAAAATGGCAGACTGCCAAGAGAAGGATCCGGCACTCTGTGAAATATTTTTAGTTGAGGGTGATAGTGCGGGCGGCTCTGCAAAACAGGGTCGTGATAGAAAAAATCAGGCCATCCTGCCTCTTAAGGGAAAAATTTTAAATGTAGAAAAAGCGCGTTTCGATAAGATGTTAAACTTTGAAGAGATTAAGATTCTTATTACCGCTTTAGGTGCTGGAATAGGTAAAGATGATTTTAATATAGCGAAACTTAGATATCATAAAATAGTAATTATGACGGATGCCGACGTTGACGGGAGTCATATTAGGACATTGTTACTAACTTTTTTCTATCGGCAGATGCCAGAAATTGTGGATAAGGGTTATCTCTATATTGCGCAACCTCCGCTGTATAAGGTGAAAAAAGGGCAAAAAGAAAAATATCTAAAAAATGAATTAGAGTTAAACGATTACCTACTTAGTTCGGGACTTGATTCTATTGTGGTTAAAAACTCTCAGGCCGTAGTGCCTAGTTCTCAATTGCTTTCATCGATAAAGAACGCGTTAAAATTTACTAAACACATTGAAAAGCTTTCTAAGCGTTTTGAACCAAGTGTTCTGCGAGCAATTGTATTAAGTAATCTGAATACTGAAAGTCTGACAGATCGTGACCGATTGAGTGTTTTACTTAATCGCGTTGAGAAGACATCTCGAGCACTCTCACAGGATATTTCAAAATTTGAAATCTCAGTTGAAAAAGATGAAGCCCATAATTGTTTTAAGGCACGCATCCAAATAGAAAAAAACTCGGCACGATATTTTGTAAATATTAATCAGGAGTTTTTGGGATCGTTTGAGTACGAGGAGCTTCAAAAATTATGGCTATCGATGAACGTGTTAGGACAAGGTCCATTTCGATTGACGATCTCAGACGCTGAAGAACAGGTGGTGGAGTCGATCGAAGAACTTGGCGAGAAGATAATCGAAGCATCAAAACACGGTATGTATATCCAGCGCTATAAGGGCTTAGGGGAAATGAACCCAGAGCAGCTTTGGGAGACGACCATGGATCCGAAGCGGCGTACGTTGTTAAAAGTTGGTGTGGATGACGCCGTAGAAGCCGACAGTATTTTTTCCGTTCTAATGGGTGATCAAGTCGAGCCTCGACGACAATTTATCGAAGAGAACGCATTGCGCGTTCGAAATCTTGATATATAGGAAATTGTATATGTTAAATAACTATAGAAGTAAAATACGTGGGGTTGGTTATTTTGTTCCTCCGAAAGTAGTTACAAATGCTGATCTTGTTAGTCAGTACGGCATTGATACGTCGGATGAGTGGATTATTCAGAGAACTGGTATAAAACAGCGGCATTTTGTTGAAGGGGCTGTCAGTAACGCTGATCTTGCTGTTGAGGCTGCTAATAAAGCATTGGCAGATGCCAATATTGAAAAAAACGAAATTGACATGATCATTTATGCAACTCTAAGCCAGGATCATGAATTTCCTGGTACGGGTTGTTTTTTTCAAGCGAAGTTTGGTTTGCCAGGGGTTCCTGCTATCGACATTCGCACACAGTGTACCGGTTTTTTATATAGTCTTTCTGTTGCAGACGCGCTGATTCGAATGGGGCAGTACAAAAATGTTTTGATCATTGGTTCTGAGATTCATTCGAGGGGGCTTGATCTCTCCACAAAAGGCCGTGACGTAGCGGTCTTGTTTGGTGATGGTGCCGGCGCAGCGGTTGTATCGCGAGCAGAGCCCGGTGATGCCGGAGAAGTATTATCGGTGCACCTACATGCTGATGGTACTTACGCCAAAGAGCTCTGGGTAGAGGCTCCAGGAAGTTCATTTTCGCCGAGCAGAGTACATCCATCTATGTTTGAAACGGATGCGTTCTATCCGAAGATGAACGGTAAGGTTGTGTTTCTTCATGCAGTTCGTCGAATGCCAGAAGTCTTAATCGAAGCTCTAAAACATAATAATTTAACACTAGAAGATATTGATTTGTTGGTTCCCCATCAGGCGAATTTGCGCATCAATGAAGCCGTTGCAAAACAGCTGGGGCTCTCATCAGAGAAAGTATTTAATACCATTGAACGCTTCGGAAATACCACCGCAGCCACATTACCTATTGGGTTGTCGGAAGCTAAAAACAAAGGTGTCTTAAAGCCCGGTATGTTGGTTGGTATGGTAGCATTTGGAAGCGGCTTTACGTGGGGTTCTGCGCTAGTTCGTTGGTAATATATAATTAGATATATAAGGTTTTTAATATGGCTATCACAAATGGTGCTGGAAGTTCGTCCGAATTAGACGTCAAAGAGAACAATATCGCAGTAAAGATTGAAGACGAAATGAGAGGAGCTTACCTAGATTATGCAATGAGCGTAATTGTAGGGAGAGCCCTACCCGACGTGCGTGATGGATTGAAGCCAGTACACCGTCGCGTTCTATATGCCATGCATGATCTCGGAAATACGTACAATAAGGCCTACAAAAAATCGGCTAGGGTTGTCGGGGATGTGATTGGTAAATACCATCCGCATGGTGATACCGCCGTGTACGACACCATCGTCCGTATGGCCCAAGATTTTTCGTTGCGTTATACGTTGATTGACGGTCAAGGGAACTTTGGTTCGATTGATGGCGATAGCCCAGCAGCCATGCGTTATACGGAAATTCGGATGGCCCGTGTAACCGATGAAATGTTGGCGGACATCGAAAAAGAAACCGTACCTTTTGGACCGAACTATGATGATTCGTTAGAAGAGCCCCATGTATTACCTGCGAAGCTTCCAAATTTATTGGTAAACGGAGCCAGTGGTATTGCAGTAGGAATGGCCACGAATATCCCACCACACAATTTGAAAGAGGTTTGTAGCGCCGTAGTAGCCTTAATTGATAATCCAAGGCTTGGGATTGAAGAGTTGTGTGAATTTGTTAAGGGCCCGGATTTTCCGACAGCGGGTACAATTTGTGGATTAGACGGCGTACGATCGGCCTATCGCACAGGTCGGGGTGTTATTCAAATTCGAGCCAAGACTAAGATCGAGAGCACGAAAAAATCTGACAAAGAAGCTATCATTGTTACCGAACTACCCTATCAAGTGAATAAAGCTAAACTGATCGAAAAGATTGCGGAGCTGGTTCGCGATAAGCGTGTTGAGGGTATTGCTGATTTACGCGATGAATCGGATCGAACAGGCATGCGCATCGTGATTGAGTTAAAAAAAGGAGAAAACTCGCAGGTTGTATTAAACCGACTTTATAAGATGACGCAGCTACAAGACAGCTTCGGAATTAATATGTTAGCGCTACATCACAACCAGCCTAAGATTTTTAATCTTAAAGAGATGCTTGTTGCATTTATTGAACACCGCAAAGAGATCATCGTTAATAGGACGATCTACGATCTAAAAAAAGCTGAGGCGCGCGCGCATATTTTAGAGGGATTAAAAAAGGCGGTTGAGAATATCGACGATGTAGTCACGTTGATAAAAGCCGCGAAAAACCCAGATGATGCGCGGACCGGTTTGAAAAATCGATATGAATTCAGTGATGTGCAGGCTCAGGCCATTCTGGATATGCGTTTGCAACGCCTAACTGGGCTTGAAAGAGATAAGATTGTCGAAGAGTATCATCGAGTATTAGAACTCATTGAAAGCTTAAAACAAATCCTTGGCTCTGAAAAATTGGTATTCGATATCATTCGAAAAGAAACCCAGGACATCAGTGATCGCTTTGGAGATGACCGCCGAACGGAGATTGCAGGTTCGTTAGAAACGGATTTAGATGCCGAAGACCTGATTGCGGACGAAGACATGATTGTCGCTATTACCCATACGGGCTTCGTAAAACGCTCAAGCCCAACAATCTATCGATCGCAGCGCCGCGGTGGAAAAGGCGTTAAGGGTATTACGACAGGTGACGAAGATTTTGTATCGTCGATCTTCCGCACTACTAGTTTAAGTTACCTACTATGTTTTACTGATAAGGGAAGATTGTTGTGGTTAAAGGTTTATAAAATTCCTGAAGGCTCAAGAACGTCTAAAGGCAAGGCGATTGTAAACTTAGTAAACTTGAATCCACATGAAAATATTCGCGCGATTTTACCTGTACGCGAATTTGTAGAAGACAAGTTTGTCGTGATGGTTACTAAAAAGGGCATCATCAAAAAAACAGAGCTTAGCCAATTCTCGAACGTAAGAGCGAACGGAATTATTGCTTTAACAATTGATGAAGGCGACGAGCTGTGTGCTGCGAAACTAACCAATGGTAAACAGCATATCTTTTTAGTGTCCCAGCTTGGTATGAGTATTCGATTTGATGAGGATGATGTCAGGTCTATGGGACGCACCGCCCGAGGCGTTAAGGGTATGGAGTTAGATGAAGGAGACACCGTGGTTGGTGTTGAGGCCCTGGATCCAAATGACAAGACATTTACTATTCTTACTGTCACTAATCATGGTTATGGAAAACGAACCGAATTAGATGAATACCGTTTGCAGTCTAGAGGGGGCAAAGGTGTCATCACCATGAAAACAACTGAAAAAACAGGGGTTTTGATGGGCACGAAGGCTGTAACAGATACCGATGACTTAATGGTGATTACGAATAAAGGGCAGACGATTCGTATGCCGTTAGATCAAATTCGTGAGACAGGCCGCAATACTCAGGGTGTGCGCATTATTAATCTTAATGATTCCGAATTGGTTGTCGGAATAGAACACCTCGCCGATAAAGAGGAAGAAAACGTAGAGCTAGAGGCGGGTGGAGATGCAGCGGAAACTTCAGTTATTAACTAAGCTAATCGCCGCCGCCGTGGTTTTTGTAAGTTGTTCGGTGCCGTCGGGTAAAACGCACTTTATATTAGCAGAGCGGCTATTTTCAGATCGAAAATATGCCGCCTCGGTTGAAGAGTATCAACGCGTGTTGCAAGAAGACCCTCGTGGTGTCTTAGCGCAGCAGGCGATATTTAAAGTGGCGACGATTCAGCATTTATATTTGGAAAAATATCGAGAATCGATTGCTAGTTTTAGGCAGTTTATACTGCTCTCTACGAATTCTGATCTGATTTATCAGGCGGAGACTACTATAGCCGATATCTATTTTTCAAAGCTCGAAGACTTTGGTCAGTCCATAGAAGCTTATCAGCGATTGATAGAAAAATACCCGCAGAGTGGTGAGTTAGAGTCGTTTCACCTACGAATGGCTAAGGCCTATTATGGGACGTATAATTTTACAAAAGCCATAGAGGTTTATAACGAACACGCGCGGAAGTTTCCGAGCAGTACCCGGCTTCCTGAGGTTTTGTACCAAAAAGCAAATACGTGGTTTACTAAAGGTGATTTAGAACAAGCAGCGCTTACTTTTAGGGAAGTAGTAAATAAATTTCCAACATCGAACCAAGCTGTTTTTGCAGAGTTTGGTCTAGCGACAACACTAGAAGAACAACAAAACTTTCAAGGTGCGTTGGAGTTGTACGAAGGTTTATTAAAAAAATATCCGTCAAAAGAGGCGGTTGAGAGTAAGATTCAGCGTATTCGTTCAAAATTATCCGATAAACCAAGGCGCTCAAGATGAATCATAAATATGCGATCGCTTTTGCTGCGGTATCTGAATTTATTTCTGCAATATTTGTGTGCGCATTTTTAGGTTATCTCGGAGACGAAAAAGTTTGGCATTCGACGTCCCAGTTGGGCGTGGTATTTGGTACGTTGGCTGGGTTTGTGTTGGGTTTTTATCGACTCTATAAGGTATTCAGTAAGTGGTATTAAGCCGTATCTTACAGTTAATATCTTTCCGCATTTTACTGGTCTCAGTGTTGAGCTACCCTCTCGTCGTGTTGCTCTGTGTGGTTGGAATCTACGGATACCAATGGAACAGTGCTGCGCTTAAACTCGCAACTTCATTTGGCGTGGGTTATGGCTTTGCTTGTATCGAACTTTACCTGCTTTACCGATTTGTCGACTACCTCTTTAAGCGCACGGTTTTACGAGGCGCAATCGGGCCAGGCTTAATGTTTGTTATTGTGGCAAAGTTTATCCTGCTCACCGCCGTTATGTTTATTGCCGGATTACCCGCGTTCGACGGAACGGCTTTAGTCGTCGGTATATCGGGTTTGCCTTATTTGGCGGTGCTATTAGGTATTTTTACTATTCGAGGCAAAAGTAAAGATTGTGCTTGAAATTAGGGCTGTAGTTTTATTAGCTCTAAGAAAAATTTAGCGGCGGATTTATGCACAGCGAACACGGCTTCAATTGGATTAATACCATTCCATTTCTTAATACCTTTCCGAACCACCTAGTGATGTTGACTATTGTTGGTGTTTTTTTGATCACAATAGGGTTTTTAGCTTCTGTAAAGTTAAGGGCTTATCAAGGGTCAGTATCTGGAAATGAATCGTTGGTGCCAGATTCCAAGTTTGGTCTACGCGCCCTTTTTGATTACCTCGCGGAAGCCCTTTATGGTTTTGTTGAGGGTGTGTTGGGCGAACATGATGCGCCTAAGTATTTTCCGGTTATCGCAAGTCTCTTTATTCTAATTTTCGTTTCAAATGCTGTGGGCTTAGTTCCAGGCCTGTTGCCACCGACAGACAACTTCAATACAACGCTTGCCTTAGCGTTGTTTGTGTTTCTTTATTATAATTATCAAGGACTCAAAACAAACGGGCTTGGTTATCTCAAGCACTTTTGTGGACCAGTAATTTTGCTGGCTCCGTTAATGGTGGTTATTGAGATTTTCTCT
>CAZYPH010000084.1:0-10448 GCA_964649095.1 uncultured Oligoflexia bacterium
AAACGTGTCGTTACTCCGGCTGATGTCGATAGCGTGGCTGCAATCAAGTCGGCACCAGGCGGTCATTAATGAAAACACCACAAGTCTTTGTTGCTGCGATGGGCTTGTGGTGTGTTGTTAGCTTGCACAACGCCATCTCAAATGCGGCCAGCGTATTTGAGATGGCCCCTGTGCCCGCTGGTAAGGTAGAGGCGTTTTGGTTAGTGCCTCAGTCAAAAAAGTTTGAACAACTGCAGGAACAGGCCCGGCAGCAAACTCTACTCAAGAAACAAAATCTTTCGAACAAAAAGTGGATTCGTGTTTCTGGCTTTCAATCCATGACTAAGGCGGTAACTGTCGAACAGTATCAAAGATTTTTGACAGAAAAGCCTGAGTGGTCAAAAGGCAAAGCCCTGGCGTTATACGTCGACGGCGCGTATCTAGAAGTTTTAAATGAGGGGCCTGTTAAAGGTAGTATACCCATCACCAGTGTGTCGTGGTTTGCGGCTAGAGCCTTTTGCGATTATTATGGCATGCGCTTGCCGACCGTAAACGAATGGGAATACATGGCAGCAGCGTCCGAGCACAAAAAAGACGCTAATCGAGACGAAGCTTTTTTAGCGCGTATTTTAAATTGGTATGCCTTGCCACGCGGTGAAACTGCGCACAAGTCGGTCGGAACTATATATAAAAATCTGTATGGACTGTGGGATTTACATGGACTCATTTGGGAGTGGACCGAAGATTTTAATTCTAGTTTTGTGACGGGTGAGAGTCGCGAAGACAGTTCCTTCAATAAAGATATGTTCTGTGGGTCTGGCTCAATGTCGGGCTCGAATAAAGAAAATTATGCCGCATTTATGCGATTTGCGTTTCGTTCTAGTTTGAAAGCCAATGCATCTGTGTGGAATCTTGGTTTTCGTTGTGTTCGTTAATTTTGAGGAGGCTTTATGAAAGTACTTCGATTGTTCTTGGGGTTGTTTTTTTCATTGGTATTGGTGGGCGCCGGGGCGCCCCAAAAGTCTGAGCAGCAAGTATTTCCTGAACAGTCGATCTATCACTTAACAGCTACGTGGAAAACGCAAGATGGCGTTGCGACCAAAGTAGGATTAAAGCAAGGTTCGTTAGTGTTGATTGGCATGATTTATTCGGGCTGCCCTCATGCTTGTCCCATGACTATTACTAAACTACAGCGCATTGAAAAAGATCTCGAGAGTCGTGGTGTTAAGTCTTTTCAGGTTATATTAGCTTCTATTGATGTAAAAAAAGACACCCCTAAGCAGTTAAAAAAATACATGCGCTCGCGGAGTTTAGATGAAAATCGTTGGACCTTTTTATCACCGACGAAAGAATCACACGTGCGTGAATTAGCCGCAGTGCTAGGCATCAGTTACCGAGCATTGCCAGGTGGCGAGTATGCCCACTCTAACATTATGACATTGTTAGACAGCTCTGGTGTGCCGATTGCTAAAATTGAAAACCTCTCTTCAGACCACGCACCGATTGTGGAAGCTGCCGTGGCGGCAACTAACAAGTCACCGCAGGCGGATGCGAAGTAGGCCAACTAACGTCATCTTTAAGAGCAATAACCCATCTCGGAAGCGTCGAATGTTGGTGCTGCCGTAGGTGCGAGCTAAGTAGCGGATGGGAATGTCGACAACGCCGAGCCCTAAAACGGCTGTGGGAAAGAGCAACTCAAAATCGCCGAACGGATCAAAATCACCAAAATCACGCCGCCACTGAATCATGCGATCGTAATCTACTTTTGTTAAAAATTTTGTCCCACATAGAGAGTCGCCGATAGACGATTCTAAAACGGTGCTCAGAGATTTTGCAAAAAACACATTTCCGAGATGGTTTAAAAAACGCATGGCCTCACCTTCCATGGGGTACAGTAGGCGACTGCCGTTGACGAAGTCTGCTTTCCCCGCGACGTAGGCATTGTAAAATCGAGGTAGTTTTTCAGGGGGCATGGTAAGGTCGGCATCTAAGATTGTAATGAGTTCGTGGCTTGCGTGTGAGAATCCAACTCGCACGGCATCGGCTTTGCCTTTGGTAGTTTGTTTAAATAGTTTTAATTTAAATTTGGCTTGGTATTGCGGGTCTGCAATCACGCGTTGAATCTCTTCATAAGTGCCATCGTTAGAGTTGCCCTCGACAAAGATCACCTCTAAGGGTGCCCCTAAATCGGGCATTCTTTTTAATGCATTCTCGATATTACCCTTTTCATTACGTGCCGGAATAACAACGGTAACACTGGGGCTATCCATCGACGGTTTGATGGGCCTGAGTGTAATAACGTTGACTAAACTTAATCTATTTAAGCCTGGTGTAATCGATAGTATCTTATTAACGACCGACCCCAGGCCAAACCACTTCCACGGAAAGTAGACGGTGTTTCGAAATCGTACGACTTCGTAATCAGAGATCTTACATAAATTGTCTAAATCAGTGCGGGTTAAAAATGTCGAAGGAGCATTGCCGGATCGCAAACCTAGTTTAGTAGCCCATCGAAATAACCAACTAAAATAAGGGCTGTAGGCAATAATCATTAAACGTGTGTGGCGGCTGATAGCGTCATGAATGATGGATAAAGTATTCTGTATATCTAAATCGTGGTTGAAATTGCCGTCTAAGATCAGAGCAGATCGATTGTTGGTTTTATCGAAATTCCGAAATTGGCTTTTTAGTTGGTCGATAGTTCGTGTCACTTTTGCCGAGTTATTGATGTGGTCAAAAAAGCGGGTGGCATTGGCGTTTTTGTCAGAGTCTTCCGCTGGATGGCTTTTTATGAAGATGATGTCATTGAAGTACTTTAACGAGGTGTTTAGTTCGTGAGCGATCGTCTGGATGTAAAAATTCTTTAATATTTTTTTCATATTTTTTATCTGTGATTTTTGAGTCTGGTTTTGGTCTTGCCCAAGAGGCCCTTACAAAGACTCGAGACCTGAAATATATAACGTTTCGAAATCGATATCCTTTGCAGAGTCTACTAACGCCTTAGCGTAAACCATGGGTGTTTCAAAGTAGTTGATGTTGTAGTTTGTAAAATACTCAATGTGGGCTGGGTGTAAGAGTATCTTAGCTTGAGAATCGATGAGATTTTTAAAATCTGCATAGGCTTGAGTAAGCGCCTCGTGGGTGGGTGCCGACCAAGAATGCAGGATGTTTTGCATGTCTAGACCGCGCCCATGAGCAAAGAGTACTGTTTGCCCACTCGCTTTGCCGACGTAATAACGAACGGACTCAATGAGAGACAAATCAGCTAGTTCTCTTGGGCTTAGCTTACATATAGTAAAATCAGTATGTCTTTGTGCGAGTGTATACTGCTTTAGCCATGCCGTAGCCGTGCTGGCCTCGAATTCAAAAACTGTTGTTTCGTCTTTAAGCGCCAGTGCTTCGACTACCAGTAAAAGGCCTTTCGGCTGAAAGCCCAACGTTTCAAAAAAATCGGGTTTGTCTGTCCACAAAAAGGCCCATTGTGCCCCGTCTTGTTTTGCGTGTTCTAATAATTTGTTTACCACTTTTGAAGCTAGGCCTTGATGGCGGAAGTGTTCGTCCGTAGCGATCGCGCCAATTAGTGCGACGGGCATGCCGTTTGTTAGTGTGCGTAGATAATAAGCACCCGTCGAAATTATTTTTTCCGAGGAAGGCTCTCGTTCAACAACCCAGTGTGCATCGTTGTGTACGCTGAATAACGGCGCGAAGTCGATGGCGTAACTTAGTGGCGCGGTGTACCCAAACTGCAGATCGAGGAATTCTTTCAGTTCACTCTTTAGCGACATAGTTAGGAACGCTAGCAAAAGTGGTAGATTTTGCCGAGTCTTTCAAGACTGTGTCATACGGACATGTGTTTTTTCTAAAGTAATAAAAATACCGACCGAGATGTTAGTTGTAAGTTGCATAGGCTCCTTTGTAGGGCGTCTTGTGCAACGGGCTTTGCTAATGGAAGGCAAAGCAGAAGATACATCAGCTATCTTCAGTTCAAGGAGGAATTTATGGGTCTACGCGTCAATACGAATATTGCCTCGTTAAACTCTCAACGGCATTTACGCCTTACCAGGCATGGGCTTGATAAGAGTTTAGAGCGCTTGTCATCAGGCAGCCGAATCAATCGCGCTGGTGATGATGCGGCGGGGTTAGCGATTTCGGAAAACTTAAGAGCTCAAATTCGCGGCCTCATGCAGGCTGAACGAAATGCGCAAGACGGCGTAAGCTTAGTTCAAGTAGCTGAAGGTTCACTGCAAGAGATTAGTAACATCTTAATACGCCTACGTGAGTTAGCGGTTCAAGCAGCATCAGATACCGTAGGGCCGACTGAAAGAAAATTTCTTAATAACGAATACGAAGCGTTGATGTCAGAGGTTGATCGAATCTCGAACTCAACTGAATTCAATAAAATCAATTTATTAAATGGTACCGGGTCTGTTTTTGACATTCAGGTAGGTACTAGAAATAGCCCTAATATCGACAGAATAACATTTTTTGACTCCTCTAGTGCTGACGTTACGTCGGTCGCTCTTGGGGTAAATCTTTCTAGTGTAGCTGATAAATCAAGTGCGCAGAATTCTTTGTCTGCGATTGACGGAGCGATCGTCTCTGTATCGGCTATACGAGCTGACTTCGGTGCTATGCAAAACCGATTGCAATCAATCATTAATAACTTAGCAATCAGTGTTGAAAATATGAGTGCGGCCAATTCGCGAATTCGAGATACCGATATCGCAGAAGAAACTGCCGAGCTCACCAAGCACCAAATTTTAATGCAGGCCGGTACGGCAGTGCTGTCTCAAGCGAATCAATCGATTCAGAATGCACTGACGTTGTTGAAAGGAACTGCATAACAATCTTACTCCCAATGGCACCACCACTGGGTTTAAGCAGGCAACTGTTGCCTGGTCTGTTTCCTGACGGTTTACGATTTGTTTGTTCTTAAACTCGCAAGGATGCTGAGCGGAACGATCGATTTGGTGAACCAAACTCATTGAGCAATGAGGCTCTCTGAGAACTACTTAAACCAATTGCAAAAGAGTTATGGAAGACTCGCCCTCGTATGGAAACGAGTGGAACTTGATCACGGAGGATAAGGAAATGAACGGAGGCTAATCCAATGGGTTTTCGTATAGTAACCAACACAGCTGCGTTGAATGCGCAGCGTACATTATCTACTAACCGTCGGATGCTCGATAAGAGCTTTGAAAAATTATCAACTGGATCGCGCATTGTGCGAGCCGGAGATGATGCAGCCGGTTTAGCGATCTCTGAAAATTTGATGGCTCAAATTCGTGGTATGCGTCAAGCAAAACGAAACGCGCAAGATGGCATTAGTTTGATTCAAGTGTCTGAAGGTGGTTTGAATGAAATTTCAAACATGGTCATTCGCTTGAGAGAACTAGCAATCCAGGCGGCATCAGATACGGTGGGTGATACCGAACGCCGATTTACTGATCGCGAATTTCAAAGTTTGAAAGACGAGATAGACCGAATTGCTAACAATACGGAGTTCAACGGAACCCCACTACTAAACGGTAGAGCGGGGATTCTAGAATTCCAGGTAGGCACTAGAAATAATCCTGTTTTAGACCGAATCGTCTATAACGGAGAAAGTGCCAACGCCACGTTAGCAAGCTTAAAACTAGGTGGTGAAAGTGTCGCAACAAAATTAGGTGCTCAAACTACCTTGGCAGTCATTGATGATGCCTTAGTACAAGTAAACTCGATGCGTGCCGATTTAGGTGCCATGCAGAACCGTTTACAAAGTACGATTAACAACTTGGCCATCTTAGACGAAAACATGTCGTCTGCGAATTCACGAATTCGAGATGTCGATGTTGCCGAAGAGAGTGCAGAGTTGACTCGAAATAGTATTCTATTGCAAGCAGGTACTTCGGTTCTTGCTCAAGCAAACTTTTCGAGCAAACTAGCGCTGAAGTTGTTAGAAGGCTAAGTCGTTCTTATAATTATATATATAAAAAGCTTCATATTGACGCTGTCATTATGAAGCTTTTTTTTATTTTGTGGGCTTGAGTGCCTGCTGCAGATTGTTAAGTAGAGATTTAAATAAAATTATATATTGGGTCTGAATGCGCTCTAATACTTCGTTAGCTAATTCCTCTTGGTAGGTGTGCGAGGTAAGGTTACGGTCGCGTAGAAGTTCTAGCCAAACGGCTTCTTGTTTCGGGTCTATCCAATTATTTTGCATTGCAAAAATAAACGCTGTTTTAGGGCTCGCAACACTAGCCCCTAGTTGATGGGCCATTTTTTGAATGGCTTTCCAACTTTGTTCGAAAGTAAACTCAAAGGCTCGAATAATGCCTGCGCGGTCACGATGATCCACAATAGGGGTTGAAGAAAACAACTCTAGAGCACTCAGCGTTTTTGAAAAATTATCAAGAATGGTCATATAACGTTATCCCCTCTGCTTGAATCTGCTGCTGATAGTTTCTATTTAATTTTTCAAACTCAACAATGTCCAGAGCGTAGAGCGATAAGGGGTCTTCATCGATGCGACTAAGCAGCTGGTGAAAATGCTGATCAGATTGCGTTCGGCCTACTACGCAGAGATCAAAATCTGAATTAGGGCGGTGCTTGCCACGCGCACGCGAACCGAACAAAACCACAGACTTCGGCTGAAGCTCGTGAGCCAGCAGCTGAACAACCGTTTGTACACTCGCCGGTAAGTGGTAAAAGTGTGGAGTGTATTCGGACATAGGTTACTTCCAGCCCCTTAATAACAATCTTAAAAATCCTACAGCACCTAAAGCAAATAGTACGACCGAGTGTATAGGATAAACATCATATACTAAATAACCTCTATCGAAGTTCAAACTCAGCATGGCAGCGATAAATAGACTGCCAATTAATATAGAAAACCCTATACCTCGACTTGATCGTTCAATTTGATGTCTTAGAATTTCAGATTCTTTGAACTTTAGTTCAATGACAAAATCATTGGCGTTGAATTTGCGTAACATCCAACGCACTTGGCGTGGCAGTACTTGCAATAACGCGTGAAGATCTCGCACAATCCATGCAAAGTCTTTGGTAAGTCGTGGTACCGAGATGCGGTCACGTAAGACGACTTTTAATAAATCATTGCCAATAGAAATAAGGTCGAAGTCAGGGTCGAGTTGTCGGCCCATGCCTTCCATCGTAAAGATGGCTTTAAAGACGACCATCCAGTCACTAGGTACTTTAATATTATATTTTACAGCTATTTTTGTTGAGTTGATGAGTACGTGGCCAATCTTTAAGTCTTTCAAAGATAGGCCCATATAAGGCGCTAGTGAATTACGTACGTCTCGAACAAAGGCATCAAAATCAACGCCAGACCGCATGGCGCCCATCTCGGCGTATTCGTAACAGAGTGTTTCATAGTCTTCAGTTACGAGGGCCATCATCATGCGTGAAAAACTATCGCGTGATTTAGGGCTTAGCCGGCCTACAATTCCAAAATCGATTACACCTAAAACGGCTTGTCCCGACAACGGATCTTTCATGGCAAACAGATTTCCACCGTGCAGGTCGCCGTGGAACAGGCCATCTTGCATGACCATTTTAAAAAATGCACGTGCTCCAATATCTACTAACTCAGTGGCACTAATGCCCGATCGATTGAGCTCATCTAGATTTGAGATTGAAATTCCGTAGAGGCGCTCTTGAACCAATACTTTTTGAGTAGATAGGTTTTTATAGATACGAGGAATTTTAATTTTCGAATTATCTTTAAAGTTCTCAGCCACCTTGATGGTCGTATTGGCCTCTACAATAAAATCGAGTTCGTAGTTTAAAACTGCAAAAAATTCTTCGACGACTTGGGTTGGACTAATGAATTGCGTCTCTGGCAGGTATTTTTCCATCATCGAGGCAAGAAAACGCAGTACAGAAATATCGCTTCGAATCACGCGATCAATATTTGGTCGCTGCACTTTGACTACGACGTGTTCGCCTGTTTTCAGTGTGGCCGTGTGCACTTGCCCAATGCTGGCGCTTGCTAGAGGTGCCTCCGAAAAATTATCGAAATACTGTGATAAAGACCCTTCGAGTTCGTCTTCCAGAACGCCCTTGATATCAGCAAATGAAACCGGCGCGACATGGTCTTGTAGCTTTTTAAACTCTTCGATGAAATTGTCAGGCACCATGTCGGGGCGGTTACTAAGCAATTGGCCCAATTTTACAAACGTTGGTCCGAGTTCTTCAAACGCCAGGCGTAAGCGCTCGGCTACGTTGAGGTGTTCGATACCGGCTTTTTTCTCCCCTCGATTAAAATATTTTTCTAATCCCATGCGGATTAAAAAATCTTCTAGTCCGTGGCGAGCAAAGACGCCCAAGATGGTGCGCAGTCGTCCTACGTTTTTTACAGCCTCAGTTACTTGAATGCTTCTTTTTACGATTTTCATGATCTTCTTTTTTTGTAATTAATGAAAAATCAATCAACCCAAACTCCAGGTCAATTTTTAGTACCTGGACGGTAACCTCTTGCCCGATTTTATATTTTAGGCCGGTGCGTTTGCCTTTGAGTAATAGCCGCGACTCGATGAATTCAAAATAATCGTCACCGAGTTCATCAATCGGCACCAAGCCTTCGACAAAGTATTTTTGTAACTCAATAAACAAACCAGAATTCGACACGTTCGTGACCTTGGCGATAAACTCTTCGCCATAGTGTTTCTCCATGAAACGCGCCTTTTTTACTTTGATAACGGTGCGGTCTAATTCTTCGGCCTTACGTTCTTGTTTCGAGCAATAGTCACAAGCTAGTTTGAGATACTCTAAATACTGCTTTGCTTCGTCGGCCGAAAAACGTTCGTGTCGGCAGTAACGTTTTAGTAGGCGATGCACCATGAGGTCAGGATAACGCCGAATGGGCGAAGTAAAATGCGTGTACGCTTTAGAGGCCAGCCCAAAGTGTTTGCGGTTTTCAACGCTGTATTTTGCCTGTTTTAACGACCGTAGCATTAAGTAGTATAACGTCGACGCTAGCGGATTGGTGGCAATACTTTCAATAAAACGGGAAAGGTATTTTGGGTTGGTGCCATCACCTAAGTTTGGTTTTAAGCCTAAAACTTTTGCAAACATTTCAAAACGATTTAGGGCGTCTGGTTTTGGTGGCTCGTGAATACGAAATACAAATGGCCAGCCCTCACGTTCCATTAACTCTGTGACACTTTCGTTGGCGGCGATCATAAATTCTTCAATGAGTCGGTGGGCGTCTAATCGATCGCGTTTTACAATTCCAATCGTATCTCCGGTGGCGTCCAAGACGACTTTGGATTCTGGAAGGTCGAGATCTAGAGCTCCACGTGCATGGCGTGCTGTTTTAATCAGTTTAAAAAGGTCGTAATAGTGCGTCCAAAACGGATCTTTGGCTTCTATTTCTTTTTGAACATCTTCATAAATGCAGCGGCGTTTAGAGTGGATGACTGTCTCGTATACTTTTACCGATTTTTTGCGACCCGAACGGTCGTAGTGCACTTCGCAAGTGAGTGTGAGTTTGTCTTCGTTTGGGCGTAAGCTACAGGCGCCGTTACTGAGTGATTCGGGTAACATGGGGATGACCCATTCCGGAAAATACACGCTCGTCGCACGCTCATAGGCTTCGCGGTCTAAAACCGTTTTTGGTGAAACAAACTCTGAGACATCAGCAATCGCGACGTATAATACATAACCGGCTTCGGTGCGTTCGACTAAAATAGCGTCATCGAAATCGCGAGCATCGGCGCCATCGATAGTTAAAAAATGTTTGTCACGAAAATCACGTCGCCCTTTGTAGTTGTTGTCCAGAGCTGCCTTTTGAATCTCTCTAGAAAGGTTAGAGGCTTCAGAGTGCGCGGCATCACTAAATGTTTGTGGCCATTGTGATTTAACAACGACACTCAATGTGTCAAACTTGGGTGTGAGTGTCGGGCCGTAGTTTTCTAATACTTTGCCTTCCAGGCGCGGTTCATACGCCGTGATCTCAACCAAAACTTTGTCATTTGTTACGGGTTTTTGCTGTTTTGAGTACTCGCTTTGTACGTCTAACGAAACTTCTTTAATCACCACTTCGCTTTGCGATGATTTGTCTGCCAAAATTACTACTGGAAATGGTTTGGCCTGGTGAAAGGTTCCAATAAAACGTTTTACTGCGCGTTTGGTGACACGAAGGGCGTGTATTTGATTGCGTTTGGTGTCGTAGTCAATTTCAACCGAGTCGCCTGTCATCAGCTCTTGGGCAAATTGGGGAGATATAAAGACGTCTTCGCCTTCTTGCAGTAAAAATGCAAAACCGCGTTGGTTCTTTTGAATGTCACCGGTGAGTTTTAGAAGTCGTGAGTTTGAGGCGGGCTTCTTTTTGATCTGAACACGTTCCGTTTCGAGTGCGCGATTGCGTGCTGCGTTAGATTTTTTCTTTGCCCGTTTACCGTGGTGTTGCCACTTTCGGCCCTCATAAGCTTCCGGAGCTTCTACGGTTCGTGCGGATTCCGTGC
>CAZYPH010000085.1:0-10420 GCA_964649095.1 uncultured Oligoflexia bacterium
TGATGGCGTATTCCACATTCGTATTCGTAGGTACGTTGGCCCAGCCAACGGTGACGGCGCCAGTATTCGTAAGATCGTGCGCGGTGCCGAGTCCTGACGTGCTGATTTGTTTTACGCGAAAACTAGTCGTCTCGTTTTTAGTCTCAAAACGCACGGTCATTGTTTGATTGGTGCCTGACGCGCCGTAAGTCGGGTTTAGAATTTTTAAACCAATCGCACGAGCCGCTTCAACGTGCATCTGTTGTCCACTCGCCAAACCACGCCCTTTAAATAAATCTTTGTTATTTGAACTACGTGTTGATTGCAAAATGGCCTGACGCACCTGATAGGGCGTGGCACTGGGGTTTGCTGTTAACGCTAATGCCGCCAAACCTGCCACGTGTGGGGCTGCCATCGAAGTGCCTTGTTTTAGGCTGTATTGCGAAGTAACAGTATTGCGACTCGTACACGCTTGATTGTAACTGTAACCACACTTTTGAGAGTTCAACGATAGAATCGCAGAGATATCTAAAAAACCAGCCCCGCCGCAGCCGGGGGCTGCAATATCTAATTTGTAGCCGTAGTTACTGAAGCCGCACAACAAATCATCTTGTCGGTGGGCGCCGACAGCGATGGCGTCTTTTGCGTTAGCGGGTGTGGTGTATTCTACGTTAGAGCCGTAGTTGCCGGAAGAAACCACAACAGTTGCTCCTAAGTTGGTCGCCGTACGAATGGTCGCATCAAACGCCTGAGCTTCGTAGCCCGTATCTAAAGCCCCTAAGCTCATGTTGATGACTTTTGCGCCGTTGCGAGCGGCATATAGAATCGCCGCGCGGATATCTGAGCTGTCGCATAGTCCCTGAGCGTTGCACACTTTCAACGACATGATACGCACCCAAGGCGCCACACCCACAATGCCCTGACCGTTGCCACCAATGGCGGCAATAGTGCCGGCAACGTGAGTGCCGTGGCCGTTGTCGTCGATCGGGTTATTGATGTCGTTGATAAAGTCGTAGCCCATGAAGTCGTCTACTAAACCATTGCCATCATCGTCCGAACCATTTTGATAACGCCCGCCAGTGGCTTCATTGGGGTTCAACCATAAGCGTCCAGCGAGGTCGGGATGGTCACGATCAACCCCTGTGTCAATCACAGCAACAATAATTTCTGATACCGGCAATGTATATACAGAAAAGTTGATATTCAGTTTTAATAAACTCCAAAGATACTTGGTTCCACTTTGTAACGATGGCGAGTCGTTAGTTAAATAAGATTCATTTAAAGCTGTCGGCACTGATAATGCACTTTGCGTATACCAAGAGGCGGCCGGTTTTGGCCCCCCCGCACCGACGTAGCCACTGTACGATGTTCCGCCAGCCTCGCGCCCAAAGCTGGTGCCGCTTGAGGAACTCCCCGTCTGGCAAGCTACCGACAACAGCACAGCGCCTAGAGTTGATAACCGAATGAGAGTGTTTTTCATTTAATTGACCCTCATTAGTTTGGCGTCGCCGACAAATTTTAGAGCGTCTAAGCGTCTTAACGCGTCGATCAGTTGTGGTTTGCTTGCTTGATTGCCTTCGATTTTTAAAAGCCCCTCATGCAGATCAGGGTAATAACGTTCGATCGAAACGCGCAGCCCTAGGCGCTCTTCGATGCGTGAGTTTAAAAAAAAGTTTTCTAGAATGTGGAGTTCGGTGCGTGTGTCTTCTAACACGGTCTCTGGTGTGGCCTGTGGATTTTCAATAAAATGAAAACCAATACGCAGTTGCGACGATTCCCCGTGGACGGCATTTTCACTAGCTTGAGAGACGTGATCTGTCGTGGTCTGTGCCGGCATTGGTGCGCTCGCTGGTCGCCTCAGAATTAAACGACCCTGCCTTGGCACCGCCAGAGAGTCGAAAGCGATGGCTGAGGTGCTCAAAAGTAGCACCTGTGTCAGCATGACTACAGCTTGTTTGAAACAATAATAGAACTCAATTTTAAAACGCAGTCCCCAACCCATAAAAACCCATCGGCAGGTTTTTCCCAGATATTGAGCAAAAAATGCCGGGGGTTGAAGAACGAGGCTGGTTTACCGTTTTCTACCGCCCCGTACTCCCAAACCCACCCGTTCCACGGGCCGAGCTTGGCAATGCAGTGACTTCGATGGGCTGCGGTGTCGCGATCGGGAGAATGAGCAATTGCGCGATTTTGTCGGCGGCTTGCAGTGTAATCGTGTCGTTGGTCAAATTAATCAATAACACTTGAATCTCGCCACGATAACCTGCGTCAACAATACCCCCTAGCGTACGCACGCCTTTGGCACCCATCGAGCTGCGATCACAAATCATACCCACATGGCCTGTTGGCAACGCCACGGCTAAGCCTGTACGGATTTTTGTTGGCTGGTGTGGTGTGAGAGTGATGGCCTCTAAACAATGCAAATCTAAACCCGCATCGTCATGATGGGCTCGTGCCGGAATTTTTGCTTGAGGTGAGAGTGCTTGAATCGGCAACCGCTGTTCTTGCTGCGCTGAGTTGTTTCTGGTTGGTTGTGCTGTAATTGTGGTGGAGGTTTCAGGTGTCATATTTTTTCTCTATTTGATTGTCTAAACTGTCGCCAATGATGAGGCTAGTCAAAACTAGAGTATAAGAATGACAGGGTATTTTTAAGGCTTTCTCGCTAGTAGTTCTGTCTAATTGTTGGTGCTTCGTCTTATAATCGTAGTTGTGAAAACGGTTTATGTGGTCGGCGCCAGCGGATTTGTCGGAAGTAACCTCGTTAATCATCTGAGAAAACGCCACCGTGTTATTGCGGGCTATCACCAGCATTTATTAAAGATCGATGGGGTGTCGCAGTCGCTATATCTGCTGACAGATCGCGATTACATGAAGCGCGTGTTCACGCTCTATCAACCAGATGTGATCATTTATTGCGCCGGAGTAAACAGTTTTGTCGACTGCGCGCGGTGGCCGAAGTTAGCTGACGCCGTTAATACGTTTGGCCCGGTATTGATTTCATCGGCGCTTGATCAAATCGAGGCGCGTTTCGTTTATCTTTCCTCGGCGTTTGTTTACGATGGGCGACATGGCAATTTTTTAGAATCCGATGTCAATATTGCGTCCACCGCATTTGGTAAAACAAAGTCAGCGGGTGAAAACTATGCGCGTAGTAAGTTTATTTCGTCTACGATTTTACGCCTCTCCCCGATGATTGGTTTAGGGAGCATCTTTCACCTCAGCATGTTTGATAAGATTCGCATGAAGCTTGCTCGTAAAGAACGTGTAGAGCTTCCTGAGAATGAAGTGCATTCGTTTCTGTTGATTGACACCGCGTTAAAGGCCATTGAGTGGGTGATTGAAAACGAAACCGTAAATCGTACGTATAATTTAGGTGGGCTCACAAAACTTAGCTGGTACGAATATGGGGTTTCATTAGCAGAGTCGTTTGGATTTGACCCCAGTTTGGTAATACCCGCTCAGGGCAATTTTGAGGGTCGTGTGGATTTTTCACTCAACTCTTCTGAATTTGTAAAACAGTTAGAGTTCGAAACCCTGCCCCTCGAGCAAAGCTTTGATTTGTTGAAGCAACAAATGATTCGGCGCTGAGGCTTTTTTCCCAGCTCGCGACGCTTTGATAAATTCGATAAAATAATAGCGCACTAGTTTTTCGACGCTGACTTTTTCACCCTGATACGTCCATTGCACATCATAAAACGGCCCGATTTGAGCCAGTATTTCTTGAGAGACCCGGTTTGCTTCGGGCTTCATGTTTGTACCATCAATGTTTACAGCCTCGCGCTGGTGCTGCAAAAACGTAGCGCTGATGATGCCGTGTGCGGCATTCGAAAATACTAACTTGATATTGTTGCGAAACAACATGAAGTCGGATGCTGTATTAGAAATATTATATATACGAACATCGTTAAATTTCTGACTCGACTCACTGTAGCTATTAAAGATTTTTGCGTAGGTTCCAAACTGTTCTTTGAGTTCTTTTAAGAACTGAATCGAGCTCTCTTCAACGATTTGGTGTGGATCAATTTGTCCGATATCTTGCATCGCCTTTAATCGTGCATCAACTTGACCAGTGGCTTCAAAGCGCGCGAGTGAGTGTACCCATTCGTAATCCGATGGAAGTAAACTCTGTGATCCTGTTTTTGTGTTCTCTGAATTATTAGACGAGTCGTTGGAATGTGCCATTGTCGTAGTTCCATCTACTAAAGAGCGTTTTTTGAAAGTGACCTACTAACTGCACCAAAAGTGTCAATTCGAACCCAAGGTTTAAAAGTGGGCGCCGTGTGAGTTGTATCAGGCTTCCTAATTTAATAGGCTTGCACACCACAAGTCAGTGACAGCCCCCTTGGTAATTGACTGTAGGTTCGACCTTATTCAAGTTTGCTACAGTCAGTAGGTCAATTTGAGTATACTTAA
Source organism: uncultured Oligoflexia bacterium (assembly GCA_964649095.1). Classification (GTDB taxonomy): domain Bacteria; phylum Bdellovibrionota; class UBA1018; order UBA1018; family UBA923; genus CAZYPH01. Next base: position 4,393 of record CAZYPH010000085.1, read on the forward strand.
TTTTTGCCTGTCTTTAAAGGTTTTGACTCACATTCTGTGCAATGGGATAATTTAAAGTATGGGCAAAAAGCTCTTAGTTGCAGACGATAGTGTGACCATACAAAAAGTAGTTAAGTTGGCCTTAGCTTCAGAAGACTATGAAATTGTCACAGTCTCTGACGGCAAAGGTGCGCTTCAACAGATATTAGAAGAAAGTCAGAATCAACGGCCCTTCGCAGCCGTATTGGTCGATGCCAATGTTCCGAATCTTAGTGTGGTTGAGCTAATAGAGAGGGCCCAGTCTACGTTAGGAAAATCAGCGCCCCGTTTTATTTTGCTGGCGAGTGCGTTTGAGAAAAAAGATTCTGAGCGTGAGCGTCGCTTACAAAGCTTGGCGTTGTTCTCTAAGCTGGTGAAGCCGTTTGATCCGTCGCATTTACGTAAAGCGGTTCAGAAGGCGATGGATGATTATTTTGTTACCCATGCTGCTAATGCTACATCCACTGAGTCCTCATTGATTGAACAGATGCCTAATAACAACGCACAGGTACCGAGTGCTTCTCTTGTTGAGACTGCACAGCCCCCTAACTTTGTAGATATTGATGTGGCAGAACTCACGACGGAGTCGACTCTGCAATCATCGTCAGATAGTGACATCAAAAGTCTGACCGACTCGACAATGCGACTTTCCGGTTTCACCGAAGACACTGATTTGGGTTGGAGCCTTGATGACTCTAAACATTTAAAAGTTCCAGAGGAGCGCTCCTCATTGCAAATTACTCGTCCCGTAATGCCGGCTGCAATGCCACCCAGTGGGCCGCCGTCCGTATTGGCTGTTATGCCGCCATCCATACCACCGCCGTTTGCCGATATACGCGCTTCGAATGAATTGACGGCGAGGGGTGTGCATATTCCGACGCGTATTTTAGATGATGGTGTTTCATCATTTCCGATTGATGGCTTGGCAACACCGCCTAGTACGCCACCAACACTTCAAGGGGCGTCCGTAATTGATAGTCGTCAGGCGTTTGAGGCTAGTAAAAATCAGAGTGCCGGCATGGCTAGTAGTTTCAATAAAAGTGAAATGGAAGCGTTGGTGCGACGCGAAGTCGAAGCGGCCGTCCAGCGTCTGGCCAAGGATCTTGTTCCACGTATTGCCGAAAATATTATACGTACCGAGATTGATCGTATTCTTTCAGATGGCGTGTAGTCGTCGCACTTCGAAAGTTATTTTAGTAGATAACAACTAGTTCGCCGTTCTCATCGGTGATTAAAGTGTGTCCATTTTTATCAATTTTTTTGATTTGATCAGAATATACCAAATCCGAAATATTAGTGGGTCTTAATACATAACGTGTATTCGAACGACTTGCCTGAAGCCATTGCTCTGCAATGGTTCCCCGCGCTTCAGACGACTCTGACTTAATTTCTAAAAGTACCGAGTTTAATCTACGAAACCATATATTTATAAAGTTGTATTTAATGGTATTGTTATCGAACCATTCGTCAAAACTGTAGTGCTGGGTAATGCACGTGGTTTGGACGTCTTTAATGATTGGTGCTGAAAAAAAATTTACTCCAAGACCGATCACAATAGTTTGCATCAACGAGTCACTAATGCGTGATTCACACAACAGACCAGCGAGTTTAGAAGCGCCAATATAAATGTCATTGGGCCACTTAATCGAGAGCTCTAATGTATGGTTCGTGAGTTCGTGTAAGCTCTGATACGTTGCAAGGCCTGCTGCTAGTGAAATCCACGAATAGGCCTTGGTAGAAATATTCACATCAGCAATATAACTAGCTGTTAGTGTGTTTGAGTCTGATTGCCACGTGTTGCCGCCTCGACCTCGCCCAGCAGTTTGTTTGTTCGTATAAAGAATGAATGGTCTGGGGTGTGTTAACGCCCAGATCGCATCATTCGTTGATGGGCATGTCTCGATCAAGTGAATGTGTTGATTATTTTCCATCGAACAAATACTCCACGCGCATCCTGTCTTCGACCGGCTGGTTAAAAAGATTTTTAATAATCAGCCCGTCTACTTCGGTGGCCGCGAAAGTGGAGGCATTGTTAGGCTCATAAATTACTTCAGCAAAAATCGTACAGGCCGTAGAAAAAAACTGAACAGCACGTTCAATCTCGACAGGGGTAAAATTTTTCAAGACCACCCGATCGGGTTTGGCCATCAGAGCGTATTTGAGATCTAAAAAACTAACTACCTCAATGGTGACCAGCGTGGTTGTGGAACGTCGGCTCTGAATGCTCTCAAAAAGGGTTTGATGGTTTTCGGCTATCTGAAAAGCCCAATCGTTTACGTAAATATTTTCTTCGGTGAAAAATTGATTTTCAAACGCACCACCTGTTAGGGCGCCTAAGATTTCGAAGTCGTGAAGTTCATGAGTATGCTGCGCTGAGTAAGTAATCTTGCATGGTGCCGTGGCACGAGCAAGTGTTTGGGTAAACGTCGCAATATTGCTTAAGCGATTGAGCCGATCTGCAAAGTAGGGGGCAAAGGTCACGACATGGTCAGTGGGGCCCTCTAAGCGTAACATCAAACTATTTGCCTTCAGTGATGTGCCGTCGTTATGAAACAGCGCCCACTGCAGTGCGGTATCGTATCGCTGGTTCAGTTGCTCAAAACAGGCATCAAATAAAACTTTTCCTGCTGCTAGCGTGTTCTGGGTGGTTGTAACGGTGGCCACTAGTTTGTTCTGGCGACTAGCGCTTAAGGCGGCACGCAGGGCGCGATCGTGCGAATGTTTTATTTTGAGGGCTTGTTGAATCATAGACTCAACGAGTGTGTGTTCTCTTTGTGAGAGTTTTACGGTGCTCATGTTTATCACAATCTATTTCTGTTTAGTGCATGCGGACCTTATACTTAAACTATATGACGTGTGCTGGTAAATTATTATTATTTATACTTATTTGGTTTTTTCCGATTTCTATAAATGCTCAATCGATTCCAAAAATAAAATTCGAGGGTGAGCAGTACGTAAACTTAGATGCCTTTTGTAAACACCTGGAGTGTACGGTTCATTATCAATGGACTCAGTATAAAGTGTTTTTAAAGAATCCCAAAAACGGTGTTACGGCCGTTTTAAGTACTATTACTAAATTGGCCTTAATAGACGGGCAAGTGCTGCGTTTAGATCGGCAGATATTAAGACAGGGTGTAGATCAATTAGCTCTTCATATAAAAGGCGCTGAAAGTTTAGCCGCGCTGTTAGGCTTACGTAAATTAGAATTAGGCGAATATGATTCGAGCATAGATAGTAGTCGAGAACGAGGTATACAGAAAAATATATATAAAGTGGTGTTAGACGCAGGTCATGGCGGCACAGATTTGGGCACCAAATTTGGAAAAGTTACTGAGAAAGAAATCGCTTTGCAGTATGTACTCGAGCTGCGGCAAGCTTTGGTTCGATTGTTGCCTGAGACTGAGATTTTGTTAACCAGAACAAAAGATGAGTTTGTAGGTCTTCCGGAGCGGGCCAAGTTCGCCAATGAAAATAAAGCTGATTTGTTTATCAGTATTCACGTAAACCACTCGCCCAACAAACTCAGTCACGGCATTGAAACGTATATTCTGAACCCCGAAGCCACCGATGATGACGCTCGTAAATTGGCGCTCTTAGAGAATGAATCATGGCTAAAATCGTCAGAGCTTACGCATAGTGACCAGCCGGTTTTGACAAAAATTCTAATCGATCTTGAACAAACGCGTTACATTCAATCGAGTGCCGTTGTTGCTAGTCTTGTGCAAAATGGACTAGCTAAAGTGGCTTCAATGTACGGCTTAAAAAGCCGCGGTGTAAAACAAGGTTTTTTCTACGTGCTTTCGCAAGTGGCCATGCCGTCAACACTTGTTGAGTTAGGGTTTCTTTCAAACACCCATGATCGAAAACACTTACTGAGTGGCGATTTTAGGGCGAGGGCTATTGCCGCGATCGCAAAAGCGGTTGCTGAGTACAGAGAAGTTCTTGTCACGAAGGCCCAGGCTCACTAATAGTAAAAAGTATATGTCATTAAATTATGAACGATCGTTCCAAAGGGGTCCTTTAGATTTTCGTCCCATAAAAATTACTACAGGGGTCAATGCCTATGCTGAAGGTGCTGTCATTGTAGAGTGCGGTGGCACAAAAGTACTCTGCACGGCGACCGTCGATGAGGCCGTGCCGCCATGGCTTAAAGGCAAGGGCAAAGGTTGGGTGACAGCCGAATATGCGATGTTGCCCCGGGCAACCCATTCCAGAGTTCGCAGAGAGCGCGATAAAGTGTCAGGCCGCACGCATGAGATACAGCGACTCATTGGGCGGGCCCTACGTTGTGCGGTAGATTTGACCAAGTTGGGCGAACGGCAAATTATCGTAGATTGTGATGTGTTGCAGGCCGATGGTGGCACTCGAACGGCTTCGATCACCGGTGGTTACGTGGCTTTAGCATTGGCGTTGAAACAAAAAGAACTTTCTAGTGCCCTTATAAGCCAAGTGGGCGCGATTAGTGTGGGTCTAAAAGATGGTCATTGCATTGTAGATCTGGATTACGCCGAAGACTCTACGTGTGAAGTGGACATGAATTTTGTTATGACATCAGCGGGTTTAATAGTGGAAGTGCAAGGCACGGCGGAACATAAACCATTTTCGTTTGCTGATATGAATGCCATGACGCAAGCGGCTTCAGCAGCGATTGAACGCATTTTTGTGATTCAACAAAAAATATTGAACTAAAAATAAAAGAAGTGGAGCTACGTTTTCACATAACTCCACTTCTTACTGCACCCTATGGCATTTGTGCTGTACTCTTCCATCAAAGTAATCACTCTGAGGTAGATTTAGGTGGAACCCAAATCCACCTCAGAGTGACTGAGGTGGGTGGGTACAGCGCCCTTGCCTAGTGGCAACCTGTTGATCGTCTTACGCGGCTTTGTGGTCAGCAGCGCGCGATTTTAACCATCGCTGGTAGTGATCAAACTTTTTATCAAAATCCATTACCTTCTCACCGAGTTTGGTGATCAAACCAAACTTAAATTGATTAAAGTGTTCGGGACAAAAATTGTGGCGTTCTTCTTTGCCTTTGCAGCCCGACGCTAAACACCCAATTTTTCCTTGAGGTGCTACGCGTTGTGGTGCGTTAATTTTTGGTTCTGCACTGTGTTCTGGTTTAGAATGTTCTGGTTTCTTTTGCTCTGGTTTACCCATTTTAGTTTCCTCCAACCCTCAAGAATCTATTCGGCAAGAAGTGTCGGAACTTTAGGTAAAATTTGCTCAATACAGTTTTTCCCTTTAGCCTAGAAGTACAGATAAACAATAAATGTTTATAAGTGCTTAAAACATCACGTTTTTTGCCGCTATTTATGGAGGAATAGATGTATCTAATTTTATCTATATTACGTCGGTTTGAGTTCTATCGCTTCGTCCGGCCGGTCGTGTTTTGTGGTTTGTTGGCTAGTTTATGCGCGCCAGGCTATGCAGAAGAGACCAAAGAAATCGATAATCAGCGTTATTTTGTCGAAGTGGCCGCGGCTACAAAAGAAGAACGCTCGGCCATTGCCAATACTGGGGCCAGCATTGAAACGGTTTATTCGGATAAAGTTTTTACCATCGCATCAGGCAGTGTTTTGGCCGAATTGAAACAGCATTTTAATGTGCAAAGTGTGAGTGCGTTAGATGATCTGACGAGTGCGCTTGATTTCCCAGGCCGCGACAGTTCGTTTCATAACTACGATGAAGTGTTGCGTGAAATCGACGCGATTGTTGCTGTTAATCCCAATCTCGCGCGTAAATTCTCAATCGGTAAATCGCTGCAAGGGCGCGACCTTGTGGCGATTCATCTGAATAGTTCGCCCGAGGCTTTAGTTCGACGTATTGAGTTAGGTCGTGCGTACTCAATAAAACCAGGCATTGTTTTTTTGGGAAACCACCATGCACGAGAACATTTAAGTGCCGAGGTGCCGCTCAAGTTAGCCGACTATCTAGTGCGTGCCTATGGCCGCGATGCGCAGATTACAGCGCTGTTAGATAGTCGCGACGTGTATATCATTCCGATGGT
>CAZYPH010000086.1:0-10223 GCA_964649095.1 uncultured Oligoflexia bacterium
TGAAATCGGGTGGGACCGGTTAGGTGAAATTTTGCAGATACGCCTTTGCGGAGTCATTGAGCCAGTCGTCAGGTAATCCCAAATCTTCGGCCACCCGTCTGGCTAGTTTATAAACTTTTGCTTTCGGTTCAAAGATCGCATCCGCGCCTTTCGTTTGCTCACGAGCATTGAATACGAGGCACATCACCGCGCCGCCCACTATGCAGATTTCGGCTTTTGATTTTTCTTTACCGAGCTCGTCGTTAAGTTTTTGAAAGGCCTTGATGATCTCGCGTCTTTTCATCGCCTAAGCTCTCTTCAAAAAATCAGCGCCAACAAAAATATTATTACGTTTAAAAAAAATCGGACTATCCACTAAACAAATCGCACGCAGTCCATCAAATTTTGACAAAAACCACGGCCGATCTAATTCAAGGTGTAATCTTGCCCATGCAGGGGCAGGCGTCTTTGTGTCTTCGCACAACTGCATAACCATCGAACAAAGTAGGGCGAGATGTTTCAGGTCTAATCCGTCGACAGGTTTGTCTTTGAGAAGGAGCGTGCTCTTCGTTGCAAGAAACGAGTCGACGAAATCAAAATAAGCGATACGCCAATTTTCGCCGAATACTACCCGTTGACTGGCCTCTCGAGCACTTGTTCGGCCGCGGAGCGTTGCGGCCTCGATAGCATTAACGGCGTTTTGAATTTTCTCGAAATTGGCGAGAGAGTACTCGCGCGCGCCACTTACATAACGCGAAATAGTGCTTTTGTTTAAGCCTGATGATCGACTCACTGAGCTGATGCCAAACTGTTTAATTTTTTGATTGAGCTCCTCTGATTTACTCATAGTTTGAGTTTATCACAAGGTGTTGCCATTTGGCAACGATATGAGGATCGCATGGGCTGGTGCTGGGTGTGCTGTTTTAGGGTGTTTAGGTGGTTTTTACGGCGAAACGCTTGGTTTGGCTTGGCTTGGCTTGGGGGTTCTGAGTTAGTGGGGTGTGTTGGTTTTTGTAGTCGACAGTAGATTCCGGTTAATTGTTTAAATATTTAACACCAAAAAACATTAAATATTATATATATTTAATTAGATATTTTTAATTTAATTAAATTTTTTAACTATAAACAAAAACACTTTACAATTTTCTAGTGCACAACCGTCTGCTTTTTTGAGTGGGTGTTGTGAGAGAGAATAGTAGGGGAATCTTGTTTATGTTTTGTAAAAAACCAAAAATCCAAAAATCCAAAAATCAAAAGCTCTAATTGCGGCGCTCGGTTTTGTCATCGCTGCCGGGGTCGGGAGTGCTACGGATGGGTATGCTTGTTTGACGCGCGATCAGCGGGCGGTGTTTATGAGTTTTGATTTTAGAGAGGCGGCACGGGCGAGCACCGATAGTAATGACATTTTCACAATTCTCGGCATTACGAATCGGGATGCAGTTAGGGCATCTTTGATTGCTGTAGCTAGAAATACTCAGTGTCGCGATAATGGTACAGATAGCGGCCGCGAGGAAGGTTATAGCCGTGAGGATGAAGAAAATGCACGCCGTGTGCTACGCGAATTAATTCGAGTGAATACTACTAATCCATCCGCTAGTCGCGGCCTCATGCGGGCTGTGTTTGGTTCAAATCCGAATCAAAATCGGGTTAGGTTATTTCAGGGTTTGATGACGCAAGTGGCGATGGCGCGAGGCCAAAACCGTGGTCATCAGGAAACGCGCGGGCCCGATGTGTTTTGGGGTAATTATGACGGTCCAGGCGCCAGTTACTTTGGTAATGGAGAAGTAGTAGCTGCGACTCCAGTTCCTCCCGTGAATAGAGCACCCCCTGTGTTTTCTACGAGCGCCCCAGTAATGACGCCGCAGCCTCTTGGGCAGTCGGGACGAGAAGGTGGATTATTTCAGACAGCTCGGGGTTGGGTTGTGAGTGAGGGTATCGGCGTTGTCGCACCTGTTGCAGCGCAAACCTTTCGTCAAGCTCTTGAAACATTAAAAGGAAATGGTTCGATTACTGAAGCCCAATTCAATCAACTCATAACGCTAGAAGGGCCGATTAGAGATGCTCGCACGCCGTCAGCACGTTTTACGCTTGGGGCGAGTCTTGCATCACTGGCGGGTGTTCGCGATGCTGGTGATATTGCTGGGTTGGGGCATGTTCTTGAAAATATTGACCGATTAGAACAGAGCGACATCGATCGTTTGCGTACAATCGGTGCGCGTATTGCTATTGGCAGTTTGCCGACCATGATTCAAAGGGCTCGTGCAGTGAGTGAGCAATTTGGCGAGGGCTTGCGAACGCACGCCGGTTTGAGCCAGGCTCAGATTGGGGCTTTGATTGGGGTGTTTAACCGGTTGAGTGCTGTGCCTGATCAGGATGCTCGTGCTGCCTGGTTAGGGCGCTTTGCTCAGGCTTTAGGGTTCGCGGAGGAGAGTCAGATTCGTTTGTTGTCGAGACTCGCTTTAAATCCTCGTGAGATTACTTATAGTGAGTGGAGGGCTGTCGGAAGCCTTCTCAGGAGTCACATCGGCGGTGGCAATAATATGGCGCGAGCGTATACGCGTGAGCAGATGCGGCAGACGGTTGTGACTCAGCAATATGGCGGAGCCATCGGCAGCGGTGATACTTGCGCGTCGTATGCTGGGGAATGGCGGTCGACGAGCCGCAATGCTCAGGCGAATCCAGTGAATACGCGATTAACTGCGCCTGCGGCGGCATCAAGTTTAGTACACTAATAAGGTCCCTTGACTAATCACGAGCCCACCCCCGCCCCAACACTCCAAAAGTGTTTGTGGTCGGGGGTGGGTTTTTTTGTGGTGCTCGCTAATCTGCTCGGCCCAATTTTTACAAAACGTATCAAGTGGCTTGCCTCATCAAAAAAATGCTGCCACCGACTGCTTCGGTGATTTGATGCGCGAGCTTGAACAACGCAAAAAACGCATGGCCGCTCAAAAAAAATAATCGGCAACGGCACGACGGTACCGTTGTGAAAAGATTATCATTTCAGTTGCTAACGGTCGATGAGCATAAAGTGTGCCTTCGAAAGATGGTATTAAAGTAATGATATATATTAAATATTGTATTTAACTTGACCTCGCTCAACGCCCCTCCCATAATTCTCCCTCTATTCTTTCTAGTACTACTGCGGCTGTTATTGCGTCCGTAAAGGGCTTTTGTTGGGGCGCAGGGGCTACAAGTCTAGAATTGCCCTGAGGCGATCAATTGATTTGTGATGGTGGTCTGGTTTCATTTTTTTAATATTTGTAAGTTTCCACTGAATGGCCGGAAGTTTTTCTGCCCCAGCAACACCGAGGAGTGGCCAGTTTGGGTGGCCCATTTTGATTGAGAGTAAGAACTGCCGTTCGTCTTGGGTTAATTCTGATTTGAGGGTTGTGATCAATTTTTCTCGAACCATCAGTAGTTCTTTCAATGCCACTGGTTTGGTGGGCATTTCTGCAAATTCTTCAGCAAATTCCTTTTCGATGTTCTTACGAGTGGGGTTGAGTAGCTGGCTCATTGTTTGACCATGGCTTGATAGATAAACAATGAAGCCTTTTCTTATCTCGGCGGTGATCCCCTCATTTTCAAAAAGAATTTTTATATCGAATAAGTCACGTGGGTGTTGACGATCTAGTGCGGCGCAAATCTTACCGCCATAAAGATCGGCCTTAGAAACCGTTGCGATCTTGGTTGATGTTTCGAATAGTTCTTCAACTTTTGGTGATAAACGCAGTATTTCAACAGGGAACAGCGTGCCGCGCAGAACGAGATTGGGTTCTATTTTGATCTGTGTGTCGGCGTTGTTCACATAGAGCTTGGTTACGGTCTGAGTGTTCTTGAGTTTTCCTTCTTGTACATGAAGATCAGCATTGATTCTGTGGAGGCGTTCAGCAATGGCCTTTAACGCATGTGTGATTTTAGGGAGTGAGGTCTTCCAGTCTTCGATTGGTAAATAAGTTAAATCAATGTCTACCGAGAGCCGTGGCATATCATGCAAAAAAAAATTCAGCGCGGTACCACCCTTTAGAGCAAAGCAAGATTCTGCAGCTACCGACGGCATTACTGTAAGCATGAGTTTTGCTTCTTTGAAAAAACGACTGTCTTTGCGCATCAGTGTCATAGATCTGCCTCGTCTTCTTTGATGGCCTCTCCATCGTGAATCTTCGGCACCGAAATATTATATTTAGAGTCAAAGTGGCCCCCTGGGGCGATGACTCTTTTGCCCTTGCCGAGGTCAATTTTATCTACTTTTAAGTCTTCGAGCCATGGCTGGCCTGTGGCATCTGCAAGATGAAGAAACAGGCGCTTCACTTTTATTGATTTGCAGGCTTCAAGCAGCGACTGCACTAGGTGTGGCCTGAGTGCGCGCAGGCCTTCGAATAGGAGTTTCGCTTCTTCATACTGTTGCTGTGTCGGCACAAGATAAAGCAGTTCAAGAATACCACGTTCGGGCGACGACATTCGAATTGAAAAAGTACCAAAGTTTTTTTCGGTGATTCCTGGGGCATTGGGGCCAGGAAAAGAGTCTCGAAAACCGTCTATGAAAAGCGCTGGCGCTGCATAACGAATCGTGACACCCCAATCTCTATTTTTAAACCATGACGGAAGTGCTGTGCGTGGCGCAGCGAAAAGAAAGAGATTTCTTTTTCTTGCAGGCACAAAATGGGTGATGCCATGGAGTTCAAGAGCACTCTTCGCTGCTACGTGAATTTGTAGACCCGCTTGGGTTTGGATCGCATAGAGAGCGCCCTGCCAGTCGACCTTGTCGCCCGAGCGGATGAAGGCGCCGTGGCCAACGCGTTCAAGCCACTGGGTGTTTTCGTACTTGTGGGCGAGTTGTTGATACATGCCGTGCGATTCTAGCCAGTTAGAAAGTGCTACGGTGCCATACGGCCAAAGTTTGAGAATCTGGTTTATTTTACTTGCTGAATCACTACCCATAGTTGTTATTCTACATATAGTATAAACTATTGGTAAAGGGGCTTAAACCGCTCGAGAAGGGTTCTTTTTTGGGCCGTGGCAATCGCTCGACGCAGCGGCGTTTTACTGTGTGTCGCCACAACTCCCAGTCAAGGCGGTTTAGGCTTCTGGCCGCCTAGCACTCTCCTCAGCGCATCCTCAACCAACCCCAAAACCTCAATAAACTCGACATACGCGGGGCAAAATAGTAAATCGAAAAAGTTTATTATTAACGCCAAATGCGAATCGTTTTTATATGAAGTTTAAAATATATATAAATATATTATTTTATATGTGTATCCTATCCATTAGTTCATCAACCATCGCTCAAACGACACCGCCCGAGGGCTCTCATTTTGAGGGCGCGTCAGCTTCAGCCGCAAACCCAACTATTACTGTTTTGTATAACGGTTTTTCGTATCCTCTGCTCGAGGGGCTTCGAGAAATGGGCCGACTGGTGCTGCCGGCGACGCTGATGAGTGATATCGGTCGTAACCCCAGTATCATAAGCATGCCGGGCGACAACGAACTAAAGTTTGTGCCCTCGCCGCACCCTTTAGCCGTAGCGTTGGCGTTGCCCATTATAGCTCATTTTGGGGTGCGGTTGCATACGGCTACCACGGTGGTGACCCTTGATGAGGGCCCCGCCGGATTACGCCAGCTATTAGATTACGGCAATCGTGGCTACCAAGTGGTTTATGGGCGACGGAGGTGGAGCGATTTACTGAGTCGCTTAAAGCGATTCGGCTACGAGGTCGATCTCGAGGCGTTCGTAGGGCACGGGTTTACGCGATCGATGTGGGTGCGAAGTATCTGGGGGTTCCGGCGCTGCTTTCGGGTTCGGATAGGTGGAGGCTGGGTCGGTGGTTAGACCTTCAGTCTGGCTTCGGTGTCGAACGCCAATGTTTTTTGAATAGTGATTTTGCAAGACGCACGCGTGATTTGATAAGTGATTCAGCGCCCGGCATTTTTAAAGTTTTTTCAGTCGAGGATAATTTTTTCGGTCTTGGCATTGATGGCATTGATGTGTTTCGTAAAAATGGGTCTGCGATTGACCCCGCAACGCTCGAGCTTATTCAGGTTAGTCCCGATCAGGAGCACGATCCGGCTAGGTTCGTACCGCTGTTTGGGTTTCGAGGTGTTCCCGGTTCTGAAGGCGATAAATACAATTGGGCTCGGCAGATAAACGACATGACCCGATTCTGGGGGCAGATTGAGCGCTCGATTGAGGAGTGGAGTCGAACTCAATTGCAGCATGAGGGTGATCTGGCGCAAGCGCCTGTCTGGAATATTTTTGAGGTCACCCCTGTTGATAAATTCCTAACCGCGGCTTTCATGATTGCCTATTTTGAAGCGCTGTCCGACGCTGTTGGCCATGGGCAAACCGTCCCGGAGTTTATGCATCGGTTCAACAACGCGATAGTCGATGAATTGGCATCGTGGACGAGTGATGCCCCAAGTCACGTCGTGGGGGTGTTGGATTGGCTCGAGTCTGGGCTCATGAACCTGCATCGGCACCGTTCGGCCGAGGTGGATGGCGTCGTAAGATACTACACCCGTTTTTTGTTGATAAGCGCTTGGACTTCGGGCAGTGCTTCTACGAGCGTCGATCCGATCGTGGAGGATTTGATGCGCCAGATCGGCCGCTACCGCAAGCGTCTCGGTTTGCCGCCGTCTGAGATTCCCGCCCACAACCGTGACCCCACGCTCTGCAGTCTGTTGTTGCGTCCGTAGATGGACTGTCTTTGCGCATTAGTGTCATAGATCTGCCTCGTCTTCTTTGATGGCCTCTCCATCGTGAATCTTCGGCACCGAAATATTATATTTAGAGTCAAAGTGGCCCCCTGGGGCGATGACTCTTTTGCCCTTGCCGAGGTCAATTTTATCTACTTTTAAGTCTTCGAGCCATGGCTGGCCTGTGGCATCTGCAAGATGAAGAAACAGGCGCTTCACTTTTATTGATTTGCAGGCTTCAAGCAGCGACTGCACTAGGTGTGGCCTGAGTGCGCGCAGGCCTTCGAATAGGAGTTTCGCTTCTTCATGCCATCGCGATACCATCCACGAGTTCAATCCGAATTTGAACAGGCATCACTGTCGTCCCTTCAATAGAAAAACTTTTTGGAGCGCGGTCATTACGTCTGTAATTTTTGCAGGCGTTTTTTCCATCACTTGTTTGAATTGTGCTTCGGGCAATTGTCCGAGTTTTCCAATCGCTGTACTGATGTCTTTTGCGGGTATGCTGGTAGATATTCGCAAGGGCGTTGATAAGTGGAATTCCTGATTCGGAAATCTTTACGTTTTTGCAGATAAGGTCGAAGTATTCATCGTCGAGTAGAATCGCCGAAAGTTTTTCTGCCGTAGAATCAGTGATCGGAACAGTGTGCTGATCTTTATCAAGCTCAAGCCCAAGTTCATTTCGAGCGAAAATTTCGATCATCTTCGGACACTCGGCTTTTGTCGGATTTTTGAAGCGGTAATATCGCGGAAGCTTTTCCGTGGCTTCTTTCGAGTTGTAACCGCCGTCTTTGACGTAAGCGAGAACTCGGGTGTTCAAATCTTTGGATCGGGCGATCACGACAAGATCCACGTCTTTTGTTGCTCGGAACTCAAGGCCCTGGTCATCCATCAAAATGGAAGCAGCCCCGCCACCGATGATGACGTAGTGTTTTTCAAGCCCTTTGAGATAATCGCAAAAGTGATCGAAACCGTGTGGACGTGCCATTTAGTTTTTCTTTCTGATTAGCCCGTAAGGTTTTAGCATTTCGTCGAGAGCCATTTGCACGCGCTCGTCGGGATGATTTCTCATCGTGAAAAATAGCTCGATGGGATTTAACACTCCCCGTAGAGCAAAAAGGTGCGGCGGTTCCTTCCAGATCTGGATGGTGCTCGCGGTATGAACATCGCTAAATGGAATCTCACCTGTTTTGCCTTTATAGCTTTCGCGGAATTCCTTCACGCTCATTGCGAGGCTTGCCGTTGCGCCTGCTGCGAGATTGGAATACTGCGCGAGGGCGGTTTCGCCGGCGAGGCAGAAGGTTTCTCGATTCTTCGGAAGGTAGTTGGTTTCTGCTTCACGGAAAAATGGAGCGAGCGGCAAATGCAAGATTTTCTGCCAAGTTTTTTCGACATCCGCTTTTGTGAAACGACGAGTTGGCCCCGCCCCCCTGGCGAGTAAAAGGCCATGCGCGACAAGCTCTTTTAGGGTCAGGCTTAATTTCGTCATCGAATGATCAACGCCTTGTTGATGTAGTTTCTCGTGAAGCCCCTTTAGGGTGAACTCGGCTGGAATTTGATTGGTCAAAACACCCGCGGCGAGCTTAAGGGCAAAGGGCGTGAGCGCTTCATTCTTGTTCTCGACTCGGATCGTTCGATTTTCCTGAAAACGTTTGAGGCGATCAAATTTCAGACCAAGTTCAGGCGCATAGACCGACTCGTTTTTGTAAATGAAGGCGATATTGAATTTGACGAGCAAAGGTCGGTGTTTGGCCGGGAGGTTGTCTGCGATAATGAGCACGGGTGCTTTGAACCTTGCGACGAGCTGCCGGTAAAGGCGCATCAAATGTTCAAATGCGACTCCCAGCTGAGGTTGGACGAGGTAAAGAAACGGCTCGTTTGGTTCCCCAAGGCGGGCGAGCTCGAAAACCCGCACGGCGCTTTTGACCCAAACCGGCAAGCCATTTAGGGCGCTGTGAGCTAAAGTCTTGGCGACTCCTGTCGTATGCTGAGGGTAGAGGCGATTAAGAGCGTCTATGTTTTGATTTAGGCCAGCCTTATCCATTTAATACTATAATAACGCATATCTACATTTTTTCAAACAACATTTATATTTTAATAAAAGTGTGTTAAGAAATGGTAAGTATATGATAATAATTAAGTTATTTAGATTTATCTCACGATGAGAGCTGTGGCACTCAATGGCCGAGTTTATTCTCCGTCGGCGAGTCCCGGTGTTGGTGAACGCTCGAGTCCACCAATCTGCATGGCCTGGATCGCGTAGAGAGCGCCCTGCCAGTTGACCTTGTCGCCCGAGCGGATGAAGGCGCCGTGGTCCATTCGTTCAAGCCACTGGGTGTTTTCGTACTTGTGGGCGATTTGTTGATAAATGCCGTTCGATTCTAGCCAGTTAGAAAGTGCTACGGTGCCATACGGCCAAAGTTTGAGAGCCTGGTTTACTTTACTTGCTGAACCACTACCCATAGTTGTTATTCTACATGTAGTATAAACTATTGGTGAAGGGGCCTAAGCCGCTCGAGACGGGTTCTTTTTTGGGGTAGGTTCTTTTGCTAAACTACTTAAGTTTAGAATTTGGATTTCGATGACGTTGTGTTCTGCGTCTTCACAAAACACAAATCCGTCTTTGAGGTACGACCTGGCTTCGATGCCAGGGGCCAGTTTGATCGACGCAAAGTCGGCCTCTCGATCAATAAATATTTGAGGGGTAATTTCTCGACGCCGTGGCGTTTTACTGCGTGTCACTTTTTTGCGAATCGAACCATTACGGTGAGTACCACCCATAATTCTCCCTCTATTCTTTCTAGTACTACTGCGGCCAGCATATTATCTGAACGATCCGGAAAGTGTTTGGCGAAAATCCACTTTGGGCCCTGTTGTATTCTGTGATCGGGCGACAGGATGATTGAATTCATCTCCTCTATTGAAATTTGACGCTCAAAAATCCGCTCCAGTGCATGCGGGGAACAGACCCATTTTTTTATTTGAAAAATCTTCATAGCCTTCGAGTCTTATAGTTTAGAGCCTCTGAAGTTCATTTTACTGATTTTAATCTTTTAAAGCCACACCACACCCCATCACCGGTAAAAATATTCATGACGGATTGCGTTACATAAGAGCGCGCAGCATGTTCTCTAGCAAACTCAACGAGGGGGTTCTTGCGTGGCTATACGACTTTTGGGTCTCATTCTTATTTTGATTACTGTGCCTAGTTTTGCGGGTGATCGGCCGGCGCGGCGGATGCGGACGGCCGTGCGTCTGGGGTACGCCGCTCACGAACTGTGTGATGTTGTGTTGAGTGGGGCCGCAAGGCCCAACAGTGGCGATCCTTCAGCTGTCGATGCCGATGCTCTGCCTCGCCAACTCCACTTGGCGTCGGACGATTTGAGGGCGGTTTTGCTTTCGGATGAGCTTCCGAGTGACGCAGTCCTATCGGTAGAGTTCCACATCAATTACGACCTGCCTGCCGATACACCGCGAGAGGCGCGACGATCGCATTTTCACGAGCGTTTAGCGTATCTTCAAGAAAGGCTGCGTGCGCATTTGGAGTTGGCGAC
>CAZYPH010000087.1:0-10084 GCA_964649095.1 uncultured Oligoflexia bacterium
GTACGCGGTGCATAATGATCTTTAAATAGAAGTAATTTTATATCTTTCACAGAAACCCCTGCAGATTTAGCCTAATCCCTACGCTTACGGTATTCAATAGATCAGCACAATATGTCGATGAGCTCTTTGATGAAGAGCATCAAAAAGCAATTAGTATTGGTACATGAGGTCGCGGAGGCTGATGTGTTTAAAAAAACACTGTTGAGCCGTCTAAATAATTTTAATGTACATGAGATACATTTTCATGATGTGCCCACAAACGACGTAGATTGGAAGGCCACCCTTTCTAAATGTGATGCAGTTTTACTTTTGCATAAATCATCTCATGTCGAATTGTTGCCTCAGCAGATTCGTAAACTATACGAACATATGCCAATTATTGTGGCGTCAGAAGTTTGGTCGTTGGGTAATTTTCTAGATAAAAAAATTCCTGCTCAGGGTTTTATTGAACAGTCTAAAGGGGTTGATGCTGTACTACATTTGATTGAAAGCACAGTGGGGGGCGTTGTTCTTAAGCCAGCTGATGAAGTTTTATCACAGTCTAATTTAATCGAGTTTAGCCAGCCCATTGCTTTTGGAGGAGCCGCGTCAGTAGTCATGCCGGCAAATCCATCTACTGGCACCTTTAAGCCTGTAAATGAGACGGCACATTCTTCGGTTGGAAGTATTTCATTTGCGTCTGATGCTGCTGTCGCTGCTGATGCGCCAATGGCTGAAATAAATTTGTCACTTGAGCCGGTGCTTGAAACAACGGTGGAACCGCCGTTAGATCCGATTGCTATACAGTCTGACTCCCCCGTGGATGCTCCTATCTCGTCGGAATCTTCGATTGCCGTTAGTGATAGTCCTGTCATCGTGCTTTCAACTGATTCCGGAGATTCAGCGCAACCCGTCGCCTTGTCGGAAAGCATTAAAGAACAAACGGAATCTGGATTTGATTTGCCCTACCTCAACGCTCAGCATGATCGTTCTGAGCCGCAAAACATAATTATTGAGAATAAACAGAGTGAATCAATGACCGACTCCGTCACTCCGTCGCCATTGGCGGCGCCTACTTTTAATACTGATGTTGATACGTTAAAAAAATATTTGAACATGCGAGAGCAAGACGCTGCAGTGCTCTCGGCACAGTTAGGGTATGCAAAACAAGAGATTGAAAAACTAGAAGATACGATTAAACGAAAAACGTATGAAAATGAAGATCTCTATCATCAGCTGACCTCGCTCAAAGAAAAAGTGCAGCAGCAGGAACAAGAAATTAGTCACTTAAGTCGTCGTAACGATGATCAGTTAGACGAAGTACACAAAACTCTAAAAATCAAAAATGATCGCGTACGGTTTTTAGAAGAACGTCTTGCGAGTGCTCAAGACCAGTATGAAAAATTAAAAGATCGTGTGCGCTTAGATATTCGAAAAATTCGGGTACGAGAGCGCGAGCTTGAGAGTAAGCTCGAGATTCTCAAACGTGATAGTGAAACGTTGATTTCGGCCCGAGAAAGCAAGATTCTAGAGTTGAAGCGCAAAATCGATTTATTGGAGTTTAACTTCGATGTTCTAATCGACAAAAACGAACAAGAACGTAACAATACGCATGAAGCGCAAGCGAAATTAGAAAAACTAAATCTAATTTTAAAACAAGCATTGGGTTCGTTTGATCAGGCGATACTCAGTAAGCAAGTGGCAGGTGCTCAAACAAGCGGTGGTGACCTAAGTACTTCTGTTTCTGGGGCTTCAGAGTCTGTCGTTATACCGACGGCTGGTGAAAAAACCCGTGGCAATTTATCGGTCGAGCGGGAGCATCCGTTTGATCTTGATATGATGCCAGATAAAAAGCAGGTCTCATAAACTGAATTTATTTATGGCGCATCGGACGATAAAAACAAAATCTACAAAATTTAGTAATTCCGTCGAAATGCGTCTGCGTTCGTTAGAGGCGTTGCATTCATCCGCTGAACGTAAAATTTCGCGTTACGAGTGGCTTTACGAATTAATTATTCGTGATGAGCACACAGATCTTTATAATTATCGTTTCTTATTAATGTGGTTAAACGAACAGTTCGCCAAAATGGAGCAGCTGAAACTACGTACACAACGATCAAGCGAGTCGTTTGCGTTACTATTTATTGATATTGATCGATTTAAACGCATTAACGACCGTTACGGCCATATTGTGGGTTCAAAACTCTTAAGGCAAATGGGGCATCTCTTACAGGTACATTTACCAGAGGGTGGCTTTGCTGTGCGTTACGGCGGTGATGAGTTTGTGGTGGTTTTGCCTAAATTTCAGAAAAAAAAGGCCTTTGATGTGGCTGAAAAAATTCGACAAGATATTGCGTCGACTCCATTTGATGTTGCAGGGCATCGCGTGAAGGTCACGGTAAGTATTGGAATTGCCTTGTGTCCTACCCATGCTGCTACGGCAGATGAAGCCATTGCCGCGGCTGACCGGGCTATGTATGCCGCCAAAAAGTCCTCACGAAATGCTACGTTTCTAGCCTAAAATTACCGCTGTTATCTGATGCTGACTGGCGCCTGGTTTTAATGTATAAGTTCAGCAATGAGCAGCAAAAACAATAAACAGAAAAAATTTATATTTGTCACTGGCGGTGTACTGTCTTCTATTGGCAAAGGCATAGCCTCATCATCGATTGGTTTGTTGCTTGAACGTCGTGGTCTGAAGTTGACCATGATTAAGATGGATCCGTATATCAACGTCGATCCTGGTACGATGAGTCCGTTTCAGCATGGTGAAGTATTTGTCTTAGAAGACGGCGCCGAGTGCGATCTGGATTTAGGGCATTACGAGCGTTTTACGAATTGTACTTTATCTCGCAAGAATAATTTTACGACAGGTAAAGTGTACGACACGGTCATTCAAAAAGAGCGTCGTGGTGAGTATTTGGGAAAAACAGTTCAAGTTATCCCGCATATTACAGATCAGATTAAGTTAAATATTCTAGAGGCCAGTAAAGATGCCGATCTTACGATTGTAGAAGTCGGCGGCACCGTTGGTGATATTGAGAGCCTGCCATTTTTAGAAGCTATTAGACAATTTCGTGTCGATCTCGGACCTCAAAACGTTTTGTATGTGCACGTAACTTTAGTTCCTTACATTGGCGCTGCTGGAGAGTTAAAAACTAAACCAACCCAACATTCTGTAAAAGAGTTGCGTGAAATTGGTATTCAACCTGATATTTTGTTGTGTCGATGTGACCGTGCGTTGCCAAAAGATGCGCGCGAGAAAATTGCGTTATTTTGTAATTTGACCCCGGAGAGTGTGTTTTCTGCGATGGATGTGGCGTCAATCTATGAAGTGCCTATGAATTTTCATGCAGAGGGGCTGGATGAAGTCATCGTTGAAAAATTGGGCATGTGGACACCTCGGCCTGACCTCAGCGCCTGGACTACTATGGTCTCTAATTTTAAGTCACCCAAACATACCGTTCAGATCGGTATCGTAGGTAAGTACGTTGATCTTAAAGAGTCGTATAAAAGTTTAGGCGAGGCCTTAATTCATGCGGGCATTCAGCATAGGGCTAAAATAAATTTAGTTTATATTGATTCGGAAGAGATTGAACGAGGTGAGGCTCGGTCAACGCTTGATAGTGTGGATGCTATTTTAGTGCCTGGTGGTTTTGGTGAGCGTGGAGTGGAAGGCAAAATAAAAGCAATTGAGTATGCACGGTTAAATAAAAAACCATTTTTCGGTATTTGTTTAGGTATGCAGCTTGCCACGATTGAGTACGCGCGAAACGTATGCGGTATAAAAAATGCCTCTAGTTTGGAGTTTGTTGAAAGCTCAAATCAGAGCAGTACGATGTGCCCTGTGATCTCGGTAATGGAAGACCAAAAGAACGTCACTCAAAAGGGTGGCACGATGCGCCTGGGTGCTTATACATGCAAAATTAAACCGGGCACAAAAGCATTTGAGATTTATGGTCGTGCCGAGATTTCAGAGCGGCATCGCCATCGTTACGAAGTGAATAATGAATTTCGTAAAACCTTAGAAGAGCATGGGTTAGTAGTTTCTGGTACGCACACTTTGAACGGCAATACAGACTTGGTAGAAATGATTGAAGTGAAAGACCATCCTTGGTTCGTAGCGTGTCAGTTTCATCCTGAGTTTAAGAGTCGCCCGTTAGCGGCTCATCCGCTATTTTCATCGTTTGTTGCGGCTGCGATTAAATAGAAATTAATTTATATGAATAAATTAATATATATAGCGGGCCCCTGTGTAATCGAAAGTCAGGACTTGTTGTTTGAAGTCTGTGAGGGTGTTTTAGAATCTATCGCTAAGTCTAAGCTCGAGGTTGATTATTATTTTAAGGCCTCGTTTGATAAGGCCAATCGTTCCGCTCACGACTCGTTTCGGGGCCCGGGCCTTGAGCGCGGTTTGGCGATGTTAGAGAAGGTTCGAGAGCGTTTCTCAGTGCCAATTTTGACCGATGTGCATGAGTCGCATCAATGTGATGTGGTTGCCAGTGTCGTTGATGTGGTGCAAATTCCAGCTTTTTTGTGTCGTCAGACTGATTTGTTAGTAAGTGCGGCCACTGCTTGTCACAAATACCAACGTCGCTTGAATGTGAAAAAAGCCCAGTTTTTGGCGCCCTGGGATATGTCGAATGTTGTCGATAAAGTGCATTCCACTGGTTTTGCAAAACAAGCACCAGAGATGTTTTGGTTAACCGAGCGCGGTTCGACTTTTGGTTACAACAATCTTGTTGTGGATATGACGAGCATTCCCATTATGAAGCAGTTTGGGGTGCCTGTTGTTTTTGACGCGACGCATTCGGTGCAGTTGCCCGGAGGCGCCGGCAAAGTTACGGGTGGCCGTCGAGAATTTATCGAACCTTTGACGAAGGCCGCCATCGCCGTCGGAGTTGATGGTTTATTTATGGAGACCCACCCTAGGCCATCAGAGGCTAAGAGCGATGCCGCCAACGCCTTTCCACTTCATGACCTAACTGCGTTATTGACGAAATTGCATCGTTTACGGCAGGCGCTTTGAGCTGTACGTTTTTTTCCTAAGACCCCATACTATTGGTATGAGGTTTCTATCTTCTGCGTCTCGCCTGCGGCTTAAAAATTCCAAATTGTTAGTTCTAGATGTCGACGGCGTTATGACCGATGCGTCCCTATTATTTGTTGAGGGTACCGGCTGGACAAGAGCTTTTAGCGTCAAAGACGGTTACGGGCTGCGACTTTTGATGGGGCCTGGTTTTGAGGTGGCATTATTAAGCGGCGGAGATTCTAAGTCTGTACGAGAACGCTCGCGTTTTTTAGGTGTGCAACATGCCTATTTTGGGAATTCGAATAAACTAGATCCGTTTAATGAACTTTTGAAGATTACCAAATGTACACCAGAAGACGTGGTGTACATTGGTGATGATTTGTTTGACCTCGATGTGCTTCGTTTGGTGGGCTTTTCTGTTACCGTGCCCTCGGCTGTACCTGAAGTAAAAGCTGCGGTCGACTATATTACGCATGAAATTGGGGGGCATGGGGCCGTGCGCGAATTGGCTGATTTGATTCGTCATGCAAAAGGATTAAATAATTTAGATTTACATGCCGTCTCTCGCGGAATAAACGCCAGCATTCTGAGTGCAACCCCTAAAAGTACTTCAGCTGTGATTGCCGACAAAGAATGAGTGGGTAGTGATGCAATCGATATTTTCTCGACGACAGGTCTGGTATTTATCGATTTGGTTTTTAATTGTTTTTTTGCAAGCCACTTTTATTTTGCCAAAAAAATTTGAATTAAACGAAACTGTGACCGTTACAATGGCCCGGTCAGTGGAGGGGTTGTTAGAACAAGCCAAGGTCAATGATGATGTCGGGTATACGTTAGTAAATCTACGTTACTCTGCTGTCGAAAATGAAATACCGACCTGGAAAATGTTAGCAAACGAGGCTTTTGTCTTTGAACGCACAAAGCTCGTACGTGCCGAGAATCCGCGTATCACGATGTTCGATCAAATTGGCAACACCACACTCATTCAGGGCGATCGTGGAGAGTTTGTGATGGGAAGAAACCGTATGCAGATTGAGGGGCACGTGGTTATTACTTTTCCCGATGGATTTATCATTGAGACGACGAAGGGCATATACGATCCGAAATCGGGCAATATTAGTACCGATCAACCGTTTTATGGATATTCAAATCCTAAAGAGGACGCCGATCGATTACAAACTTGGGGTGTTGGTTTTTTAACCAGTCGAGAGTCACCTAAAATTAATATTTTAGACCAAGCTAAAGTAGAGGTGACTTCTAAGAATGAACGTACGGAAATCAAGTCTGATTATGCAGTGATCAATCGTGAGCAACGTGTTGTTGATTTTACTATGCAACATGTCTTGCCTGGTTCTGATGCGCGCCTAGTCGAGTCGACGCAGGGCACGCTACTTGTTCGATCACGTAGACAAGAGGTCTTCTATAATCCGTCAGAAAAGCAGGCGAGTGATATGTTTGCCTACGAAGACGATTTTATTCGGGAGACAAAACCAAAAGGCAAAAAAGGCCTTAAGTATGCTACGGCTGAGAAGGCTCAATTTATGTCAGATAAAGACCGGATTATTTTATCCGGCTACCCGTCGGCCTATCAAGCAGATGACACGTTGACCGGCGAGGTGATTGTGTTGCATCGAAAGATTAATATTGTTGAAGTACAGCAAGCGAATGTGTTGCATCAACAAGAGCCCGCTTCACACGATAAATGAGGTCTTAGATGGTTGTTAAACGTTTGGAAGCCAAAAATCTTAGTAAAACTTTTGGAAAACGTAATGTCGTTAAAGATGTTAGTTTCTCTGTCGAAAGTGGCCAAGTTGTAGGTCTGTTGGGGCCCAACGGCGCCGGCAAAACCACCTCGTTTTACATGGTAGTTGGTTTGGTGAAAGCGGATCAGGGACGAGTCTTGTTAGCAGGCGAAGACATTTCACACCTGCCCATGCACCAACGCGCAAAAAAGGGTTTGGGTTACTTACCGCAAGAGCCTAGTATTTTTAGAAAACTTTCGGTCGAAGATAATCTATTAGCTGTGTTAGAAAATACCGATCTCACTTCGGCGCAACGTAGGGAAAAACTTTCAAACTTATTAGAAGATTTTAATATTCGTCACGTAGCGGGTCAGGCAGGTTATACGCTGTCAGGTGGTGAGCGTCGTCGTGTCGAAGTGGCTCGTGCATTAGCCTTAGATCCCTCTTTTATTTTGTTAGACGAGCCTTTTGCGGGTGTGGATCCGCTTGCTGTCGCCGATATTCAAGAGATTATTCGTAAGCTTAAAAGTCGTGGACTAGGCATTTTAATCACAGACCACAACGTACGCGAGACTTTAGGTATCTGCGACTTGGGGTATATTCTATCTGATGGTACAATTTTAGAAAAAGGCACACCAAATGAGATTGCGCAGTCGTCTCGAGCACGTGAAGCCTACTTGGGTGATAACTTTCGCCTTTAATTTTGTCTGAGAGACACTGAGAAATTATGGCACTAGAAATTAAACAGTCGTTACGTCTGAGCCAACAGTTAGTAATGACGCCTCAATTGCAACAAGCGATTAAGTTATTGCAATTGAACCGTCTAGAGCTAGCGGACGTAATTAATCAGGAGCTCATTGAAAACCCCTTATTAGAAGAAGCGGCTGAGACTTTAGATAACCCAGAGGGCTTAGAATTAACAGAACGCGAAGCTTCGAGTGATCCTACGATCGACGCTCCAGATAATAAAATGGATGAATTTTCGGCCGGGGCTGATCAAACCGAAACGGTGTCTCAGGTTGCGGAATCTACCGAGAACAAAGACGAGATTGATTGGGAAGCCTACGTTGATGATGTAAATCAAAATTCGACATTGCCCACGATGCGTTTGAATACTGATGAGATGCCTGGGTTTGAGAGCATTCTCACTAAAACGACTACGTTGGTCGATCATCTCCTGTGGCAACTTAGCGTTTCGGGATTGTTGCCTGAGGAACAAAAATTTGCCGAGCTAGTAATTGGTAACGTAAATGACGATGGTTATTTATTGGTACCGATCGAAGATCTGGCGCGCGAGGCCGCTCTAGATGTTGAAGATGCCGAAGAGGTTTTAAAGTTATTACAACGTTTTGATCCGATTGGGGCCTGCTCGAGGACTTTGCAAGAATGTCTGGGCGTGCAAGCGGAGTTTTTAAAACCTCGAAATGAACTTGTCGAAACCATTATAAAAAACCATCTAGCAGATTTAGAGCGCCGCAATTATCAAGGTGCCGCGCGTGCATTGGGTGTTTCTTTAGATGCTGTTATTGAAGCTACAAAAATCATCTTAGAATTAGAGCCTAAACCAGGGCGTTCTTTTGTGGCGAGCGACAATACGCAGTACATCACGCCTGATATCTATGTTTATAAAGTAGGTGGCGAGTATGCGATTTCTCTAAACGAAGATGGAATGCCAAAACTGCGTGTTTCCGGTTATTACAAAGATGTATTAGCTAGTGTACGCAATAATAAGGCGGTGCCCTCTGAAGCTACTGAAGCCGGCGCTACACCAAAAAATACATTAACAAAAGAATATATACAAGAAAAGTTACGTAGCGCAGTTTGGTTGATTCGTAGTATTCATAATCGGCAAAAGACGATTTATAAAGTTACTGAAAGTATCGTGAAACATCAGAAAGAATTTTTTGATAAGGGCGTAGGTTATTTAAAGCCCATGATTTTGAAAAATGTTGCTAACGATATTGGCATGCATGAGTCCACAGTGTCGCGTGTCACTACGAATAAGTTCATGCACACGCCGGTGGGTATTTTTGAACTTAAGTATTTTTTCAACTCCGGTATTGCGTCGGCCGATGGTGAAGCCGATTTAGCCTCAGAGTCGGTGAAAGAAAAAATAAGACAGTTGGTTTCTAAAGAAGATCCCGCACGTCCATTGTCAGATCAACGTATTGTCGAGTTGCTGCGGGCTGAAAACATTGACATTGCTCGCCGCACCGTCGCGAAATATCGCGATATTTTGAATATTCTTTCGTCATCAAAACGAAAGAAACATTTTTAACACTTCAAGCGTTGGCCTACGACTACAAAATAACCCAGCGTTCCCCAGATAGGGAATAACATGAAGACGCGGTAGCCACTCGTTACCAGCTGCCAATCCTGGTCGTGGGGTGTATAAATGTACACTAGGAATATGGGTAGGCAGAGCCCATAAATCAATCCCACTATTTTCCATCCGTGTCGTAATTGTTTTGAGAGCAGCGCTGTGGCTAACACTACCAGTAGTGGTACGACATAGTGAGCACCTAGCATAAAGACATCTCTGATTAAAAAACGGTGCAGGGACTCCCATCGTTTTATCGCGTCGTAGACTGGATAAGTGCGTATTCGGTCGCCTAATCGGTATTGATCGGCAATACCCCAACTAGCTAGATAGATTTTTTGGAACCAAGGAATGATCATGGCGGTGGTCCAAAAGGCGATCTCTCGGATTTTCGTGCGCAGGATTGTGCGTCGATCGATGCTGATTCGCGCCTTGTGCAAGAAGAGAAATATTAAAAACATCGACAAACACGCCACACCTTCGTTTTTAAACGAGGAAGCACATGCGGCTAGTAACCAAAGTTCTCGTCGTGGGATGCAGCTATTAAAGTATCCGAGTAAAAACAGACCAAAACTAATGATCCAGAAAAAATCCATGTACCCATTGGTCATGTAACCAGCAAACGGCAGAAACGCTAATGGGATGAGAAACAATCGAGCCGCCAAAGCCATATGGTTTGTTGTAAGTAGTTTTGAAATAGAGTTCCACGCGATAGCTATTAACGCCCATACTAAAAAGACTAACGTTCCGAAGGCGGCGTTTTCATTCCAACCGCCAAAGTGCTGCGTATCGCGCCACGAGGCAATGCCTAGAGCGCCGCCCAAAAACCACGGGTAGTCACGTTGTGAGGCCTCATACATAAATCGCGATATATCTTGTGGAATAAATCCGAATAAAAATTCAAATTTATAGCGATGGAACCAAATTGTGCTTGCATCAGGACCAGCGAGTGGGGCGGTGAAAAAAGACATCCTGAGATAGGGAAATAATACGAAGCAGAGCAATAAAGTT
>CAZYPH010000088.1:0-10050 GCA_964649095.1 uncultured Oligoflexia bacterium
GCAGGTTGATAATGGGGGATAGCGATCGACCTGTGCCTGATGGTACTAGTCGCGATGATCCGCCTAGTGCTGTAGCAACTGGTGATCGACTAGATGCTGGTACTCAGACCTCAACCGTCCAGTAGCCCACTAATTTGTCAACTGCTCCACCTCACTCATCAGTTCCAAAATAAGTTTCTGATCGAGTCCGGTATCACGTGCGTACTGCACGGCGGCCTCACGCATCGTGCGTGAGCGGGTGAGTTTGCCGATATGAAAGTAGACTTCTTTATCTTGAGGATTGGTCGTAGCCATCGCAGCAAGAGCTACTAACACGCGCCGCTCTGCAATTTGAACACTCTGTGGTGTCGCGTTTGTGTTGGTTTTGAGTTGTGTGAGTGCGCCTAGGGCTGTTTGAATGGCATGGGTATTGTGAGCGATGCGTTCGTCAAGGGTGTAGGGTTTGTTAGCGCCCGCATGAGATTGTGTGGTGACAAACGTCGTTAAAGTTTGTGGGCATAACTCTTTTGATGCCTGCATCGCATAAAACGTCGGCTCATCGGTCGTGCCGCCGCTAAGAGTTATCGCCGTAATCTCGTCGTTGTAATCGCAAAAAAATCGGTGTCTATCAAAGACAACTAAACTGCTGGAGCTCGTTGTTGGTTTTAGTGGTGTTCTATCCTGGCACAAACGTGTGAGATGCGTGGTGTTCCAGGCGAGGTAGGGGTGTTTTAAAAAATGCAGTAGAGTGTCGATGCTGTCGCGTTTATTGTTCGATGAAAACTGCTTCTGCAGAGCCTCTAACGTATCGCCATAATCAAAATGGGTAGGGCCTCGTTTGGGTCCGTATAACGCGAGTTTGGTCTCGCGTGTTTGTGGGTCAATAAATCTAATATTTTCTATATATTTTTTTGGTGGACCTGACTTGTAGGGCATGAGCAGGTCGTAGTTTTCAATATAGTGATTCGGAATATTTGCGCGGTAGTGCCAAAGAAATAGACTAGTCGTGCTGGGTGGCTCGCTGCAGGGCTTTTGCTGTGCGAGGAAGTCATTTAGTGTGACGATGGTATTAGGTAGTTTTCGAAAATACGTATTCGTCGCCAGAGCAATTAACACGGCTCCCCCAATGCCAGCTGCGAACCGAACGATATATTGTGATTTTGTTTTAACTCGCCGCCCAATAACTAAACTAGAATTCTTGTCGCGTTTCATGAAATTGAGATTACAATAAATCTAGTCCTTAACTAAACTTAAAATATTTATGATAGAACTTCACAAACTCACGGGCCAACAATTTGTTGTTAATGCTGATCTAATAAAAACAATTGAATCCGTACCAGATACTATAATTACGCTGACGACCTGCGAAAGAATTTATGTCAAAGAGCCTGTCGCGCAGGTTGTTTCAAAGGTAGAAATTTATAAACAGAAAATATTTGGAACCGCCATTGGTGTAGTCGGCGAAACTACAAAACGAGGCTAAAGACATGGAAATATCTACGATAGTCGGCATTTTAATGAGTCTGGCTGCCGTATTCGGTGGCGCGTTATTAGAGGGGTTGCATCTTTCAGCGTTGTTACAACCAACGGCGGCTATCATTGTGTTTGGGGGTACGATAGCAGCGGGTCTGGTAAGTTTTCCGATTCAAGATGTCAAACAGGCGATAAAGTCGTTAAAGGTTATATTTAAAAAAGTAGATATGAATCCTGCGCCTGTCATTGAAGAGATCATCACAATCGCTACTGTGGCACGAAAAGAGGGTATTTTAGCAATCGAAGGTATGCGTGAGAATATACAAGATCCTATATTTAAAAAGGCCGTCAAATTCGTAATCGATGGCTTCGAAGCCGCGACGGTGCGCGACATCATGGATGCCGAGATTGATATGGAGCTTGAAGAAGAAGAAGCTGCAGCAAAAGTCTGGGAAGGGCTGGGCGGGTATGCTCCCACAATCGGTATTATTGGAGCCGTATTAGGCCTTATTCACGTCATGGGTAACTTGTCTGACCCTAGTCAATTAGGTGGAGGTATTTCGGTCGCGTTTGTGGCCACGGTGTATGGGGTTGCAAGTGCGAACTTAATGTTCATTCCCTTCGGTACGAAAATTAAACGTAAGGCCAAAATGGCCACGCTGAATAAAGAAGTCGTGAAGTTAGGCATCTTAGGTATTCAAGAGGGTCTTAATCCGCACTTTTTACGCGAAAAACTTTTAGTGTATGTGCACGAAGCGCATAAAAAACCTGCGGGAGACGGCGTTGAAAAAGAAAAAGCATGAAGAACACGTCAATCATGAACGTTGGTTAGTATCGTACGCTGACTTTATTACGCTGCTGTTTGCATTTTTTGTGATCATGTATGCCATTTCAAAATCGGATGTTCAGAAATTTCAGAAGGCGGCGGAGAGTTTGCGCGGCGCGCTGAGTGGCGATTTTGTAAATCTGCAGGGTAATAGCGGCGGTAAAACGTTAGATCAGTTTGACGAGCGGGTCGCTCGTGGCGGTAAAGTGCTTGATTTGCCGGTCGGCCGCACGAATGAGCTGCGTGCTGAAAAAGAAGACGGTCTTCTAAAAACAGCTAGAATCTTAGAAGAGAGTTTGAGTTTTGAATTGGGCTCTCTTGCCGATGCCGAAAAAATGCAGATGGTGCCTGACGAAAAAGGCCTATTGCTGAGAATTGCGGCTAAAGATTTTTACGATTCGGGCGCAGTACACGTACGGAGTGATGCGTTGCATCTGGTAGATCAGATGGCGAAAGCGCTGCAGGCCACGAATAATCCGATTCGTATTGCAGGCCACACAGATGACTTGGGTGATCATCGGAAAAACTGGGAAGTATCAACGGGGCGCGCCGTTTGGATGACGCAGTATCTGATTGAACGCCATAAGTTAGACCCCGCGCGCCTTGAAGTCAGCGCCTTTGCACATTACCGTCCGTTAGCTCCAAATACCTCCGAGAAGAACCGCAATAAAAACCGTCGAGTTGAGATTTTGATACTGAAGTAGTTTGCTGTGTATGTTTGTAAATGTCTAATAATATTAAATAGATACAAGGTTCTGATGTCTTTTGTTTGAATTTTTGACTAAGTTTGAATATATATGATAATATATGAAAAGGTATGCCAATGAAGGCAAAGGAGCTTGTGAAGCTTTTAGAACGCTCTGGTTATGAGGAGGTTCGACAGAAGGGAAGTCATCGAAGGTTTGAGTGTGTTGGTAAGGAGCCATTAACAATCCCATGGCATTCAAATGGCAATGCCACTTTGCATCCAAAAATTATTAAAGACTGTTTAAAAAAGGCGGGTCTACTGTGAAGCGCAAAACCTACGAGGATCTTAAATATTCAATTCGTATTCTGAGTAATGGCGATGGAACGTATAGCGTTGAGGTTCCCAAGTTGCCTGGATGTTACTCGGTTGGGGCCTCAAAAAGCGAATGTATTGCAAATATTGTTGAGGCAATAGAGTTGCATTTAGATGGACTAAAAGTCGCTCCACCAGAGGACTTGATGCCAGCGATTGAAGTTTCGGAAGAACAGCCGAAAGCAGACGACTATCTGCTTTCTCTCCCCGAGGCGTGTAAGTTTCTTGATATCTCTGATGCGACAATGAGGCGTTATATTAAGAGTGGAAAAGTCCCTGCTTACAATTTTGGAAAAGAATATAAGTTTAAGCTTTTAGAGTTAACCGCACTGATTAACTCGTTTCGTGTTCGGGCTGAGGTTGCCGCATTGGCAGCACCTCGACAGCGTAGATCACGATCTGCGGCTTAATGTAATCTCCGCAGAGTCGCTACCAACAACAATTGCCGAGTAAAGTTACTGCCGATTGCGCACTGCGATAGGCCTGGCGCACACTCAGGCCATGATAGTTGCAGTGAGACGTTCTCGTTGGGTTTTGATTTTTTTGGGTTGTTTCAGTTTGAGTAGCGCCTGGGCATTTGGCCGGCGTAAGGCGGCACCGGTCGTGACGAATCCGCCCGCACACACACAGGGTGCGCCTGCACGAATGGTGGGGTTGCCGGCGTTAATCAACCACCGCTTTGTTCTACCAAACCAGCAACAGACGTTAATCGATAGTGGTGTGTTGTTGCGTGAAATCGTTGTAGCAGAGTTGGGCGCAGAAGGGCGCAAGTTTCGGCCGCTGGTGTTAGATGTTGGTGATTCTGAGGCAGCTACTGATACGCCCACTGCTAATGCAACGCCGGGCGCGATATCAAATATTCAAAATTCTAGATATATTTTTCGTGGTGGTTTAATTGCGTTCGAAGCAAATAACACAACCCTTGGTGTGCGGATTGGATTTGCTCCGGGTATCGGCACCGATATTGGTAGTGGCGTTGTGACCAGTGCTCAGGGCGCAGTTGATGTGGCGATCTCGCGGCTAGAGTTTGCGTTGAGTATTATCGATAGCACTACGGGCGAAATTATTGCCTCGAGTTCGGCTTCAGGCAGGCCTACTGAAGTGGGGGCTCGGGTGTCGGTAAACTTCGGAGCGATTCAGACGGGCGCAGACTTTGTGCATCGCAGTGCGATGGCGCCGCTATTCCGAAGTGCCATTCGAAAATCCATTCAAGGGCTTGAGGCCAACCCTCAATGGAATCGACGTATGGATTGGCAGGCCCGTGTCATAGGTCTGTTTGCGCCGCACCAGACCATTGTCATGAACGCTGGCCTGCAAGACAATATTCAAGAACGTAATGTTTTTACAGTATATAAGCAAAATAGAATACGTATTGGTGAAGTAAAAGTCGTTCGTGTGGGGTTTGATTCGTGCGAGGCACAATACATTCCAGAAAACTCCAGTCGCACCAATTTCGAGGCCACTGATATTGATGATGTAGTGAAGATTTTCTATTTCTAGGTCACAATCAGGGCACGAGGCGTTTTGTGCGAATTCGTTTATCTAGATATATTGATATATTAATATTTTTTGTGACGCGATTTTCCTGTGTGTCCGTCGTGATCGCTATCGTGTTATTAAGCGGCTACGGCGTTACAAGTCGTGCAATCGCGCGCAGTGCACGTCCGCCAAGTATGCCTTTGGCTGCGTCGCCCGAGAAACCTCGGCGTACCACTGTAGTTCTTGACGCCCTAAATGCGCCACCTGTGCCGCAACCTGACGGTTCTCTGTTTGAAGTTGATACGTATGTTCGCTTAAAGCTCTTAGAGCGTTTGTCTGAAAAATTCGTAGTGGTTGATCGTACGGTACAAGGCACCCAACAAGCGCTGCGTTTGGTGCCACCGACGGGGCGTGCGGACCCGTGTTATTTTAATGCCGATGAATTGTTGGTCGAGGGGCATCCGCGACTGCGCATCGATCTGACCCAAGCCTATACCATCTTTGGTGCGGGCCCTATGCGCGAATGGTTAGGGTATTTTAATAACACCGACACGCCCACGACGCGTACGACGAGCGCGTCGTTGTGGAAACCCCAACATGTCTTTGAAACAAAGCTCCCCGACTATTTGTCTATGGGGTTAGAGCTCGCCCACGAATGGAACTTTGATCTATTGTGGTTTGCTTCGAACGTAAAACGGGTGCCGATCTTTGCCAAAGTGGTTCCTGATATTGCACTCCAAGGCCTTTTCGGCGTGTTGCAAGAACGTTTTGAGGTTTCAGCCTCGGGTGGCACGTTGGATTTGAGTTTAGATTTTTTTGTGCCAGTAAATAATATTAGTTTAGATCTGTATGTGCACCGCAAAAACATTCTAGAGCAGGCTCTGCGACGTGCCGTCGACGGTTTGGTAGATCGTATCGTTGCAAAGTTGCAGCAACACTCGAGACTCTTGGCAAAAGACTTAGGGCTGTGTGGCCCGCAGCGCCTTATAGGAGCGGGTAGTCTGCTGGGTGTCGAACACGGTGATCTATTTATTAAACTACATGACCGTGTGTTGCATGTGGCTCAGGTGCGCAATGTTTATGCGAATACGTCTGAGATTGTCGCACTTCGTACCGAAGTGTTAACGTATGAGGCTCTTGGCGTAGAGGTGCAACAGTTGCCACAGTCGACACCTTGGATGCACATCCGACGCACGGCTGACATAAATGCGGTGCTGGCATCGTTGTCATTGATGCCCACATCGAACCCCGGGGGCGTGCACCTGGCTTTGACTACAAGCAGCGGTGTAACGGCGGCAGGCGCACCGTTGCAACAGGGCTCTCCCGACAATCTAACGCTTCCAAATTTACCCGTGCCGCGCTGGTTGAGTAGTTTGTTGTGGGATCCGCTGCGTCGCACATTCGAGGGTTTAAAGAATTTAGTATTGTTGCCCTACAAAATTTATCGTTATGCGCAGTACAATCAGGCGCGTGCGCCGCGGGATGAGAGTTCGTCTCATGCGTCGCCCACTGCCCCGTCTGTCGGGACGCTGTCAGAAGTTGACGCGTTGAAGAATTACCTAGGCTGGAACGATGCGTCGTGGGCGCGTGTGCGCGCATCGCGGTATCCGATGGCGATTGTTGGTACGGGGGTCGATTACAACCACCCGGTACTTGATAACGCGTTTGCCCCGACGCACGTGGGTTACGATTGGTTTGCGGCCGATCAAAAGCCGTTTGACGATACGGGGTTTGATACCGAGGTGGCAACGCTAGTGCGCCTGTTGTTGCCAGAACAACGTTTGTTGGCGGCGCGTTTTATTGGTGCCGGCCCCTGGGGGCCTTACCGCGTTGGTGCTTTTTTTAACGCTGTTCGGTATGCGATAGAAAATCATGCAAAAATTATTGCGGTTCCCTATAAACTAAAAATATTCACTGACGATCTGACGGAAGAGTTTGAAGGGCTTAATCAACAACTCGCTCAGCGTGGGAGCGTATTGCTGTTGTTAACCGATCGAAGCGATAGATTCAATGCGGCACGCTTTTCAAATATCATTGGAGTGGTGAACGCCGCGTCGCACCCGGCGAACGATGGGGTGGACTACGGTGGCTACTTAGCGTCACTCACGGCTTTTTTTGCGCGTCCACGCAACGAAGGAGCGCCTGAGTATGCTGAAGAACCTACGACGCAGTCCCTGCGTTTTAATGCGCATCGCATGGCGGTGGTGGCTAGCATCGTCCAGCAACTGCACAGTCGGTATTCTGATTTGCCTACATTTTTGGCAGTCGTGCATCGGCACCTGAGTGTGGATCCTGATTATCTGTTTGATATTAAACAAAATATATTTATAAATACCGAAAGTTTAGAGTAACCTATCTAAAGCATTACAAATTATAGCTTCAATAATGTCTTTCGCAGTACACTTTATGGTGGATGGGGGAAGTTTTTGTGGGTTATCAAAAAGCTTCAGTACGAGCGTTTGTCGTTACATATTTTTCTAAAATTACGTTTACACTCCTATGTTTTGTTTTAAGCGCGGCCGTGGTGTTTGCACAAAACACACAAGTCCCTGGCGGGCCTGCGGCTGGTGGTGATCCGAATGCCGGCGGTGCCGCTAATCGATTAGTAGCTCTGACGAGCGGGCTTACCGGGGTGCAGTCGTGCGGGGTGCCTGACCCGCGTGGCGGCGCGGCGGCGGTTTCTTCGAATGCCTTGTTTACGGCTGTCGATCCGACGGATGCTATGGCTCTTGAGGCTTGCCAACGCAACGCTCAGCTGCAGGCCTCTAACGCGGCGATGCAGATGATGGGCCGAGACCTGTCCCAGACGACGGGCGGCTGGGATGCGGCTGCGCAGGCTACGAGGATCTTAGGTGGTGCCGGTGTCGGTGCTGCGGCCTCTTCAGGCAACGGTTTTCAACGGACATTAAGCGGCCTCATGGGCGCCGGCGGCATCAACGCCACGGGCCAGTGCCCACCGGTAAGTTTCACCGAAGGCAGTTCACAGACCTGTGAAAGTTTTCACGACGCTACCGGTAAATTCACCGCGGGTAGCGAAACGCGGGTGCGTGCGCGTATCAACGAACTCACTCAACAGCGCGCGAATGCCGCGTGTCGAGCGCTCAATTCGCAGTATACGAGCGCCCTCATGGCCTGCGTGAACGAAGCCAATGAGCGCATGAATAACCAGCTCAATCAAATCCAACGCGACTTCAACCGCCAGCGCGAGTGTACGCAGCAGTATGTGATGAAAGTCGATGAAATTATTCAACAACAAGAACAACAAATCACCGCACGTGAGACTCGAAAAGCCGAACTCACCCAAGTGCAGCAGACGATTGAAACGGCGTTAGCCGAATTATTCGGCGGTAACAATGTTGGCGAGAACGGTGCTGCGACCAACGCCAACTCGATTGCCGGCATGCGCCAAGAGCTTCAGAATTTGCAAAATCAGGTGACAGAAATTAACACACGTCGCCAGACGGCGATCTCAGCCCGCACGGCGCAGTGTGCGACTGGCTCGGGCTCGCGCAACTCCACATTGCGTACGTGTGAAGGCCCGAACCGCGAGATTTTAGCCCCGGTCGATTGTGTGGTGATGCACTATCAAAACCGACGCGCACGCGAGTTGTCGGGTGGATCGAATCGTATTTCACCAAGCGATCGTCAAAAGGCCGAACAAGCCGCCAGAGCCTTTAAAGCCCGCATCCAGCAGGCCGTAAGTGAAATGGGCACACGTTACGCCAACGTGCGTAACGCCAATGAATTTGCACAGCGTTTTGGTTCGTCGCTTGCCCAGTTTGGTCGTGAGGGACAACTATTTACGCAAGAGGTCGTCGCGTGTTCGGGCGACGTCGAGCGGGATCTTTCGCAAGAAATGCGCGATCCCAACAACGGCCTAGGCCGCGATGCCATGGCGTTGAGCCAAGTGAGTACCGCGTTATCAAGTCGGTTCACCGCGAAACTCAACGAACTCGACGGCACGTTTCGTAACGTGATGAAGGGTATTACCGGCACCGAGCTCAATCAAAATTTCAGCGCCACCAATTGCGCACAAAACGTAACGACCTCGAACAGTAATACCGGCGGGCAGGTCACGGTAAACGCGGCGCCCATGCAGCAGCAGGTGCAGTGTATTGAGGGGTTGGCGCAAAACCTACGGGCCATGTTGACGGGCACACCCGCACCAGGCTCGAATGCGCCGATTCAGTTTACGTTGCAGTTTCCGGGGCAACAGGGCATGGCCACACGCTGCCAAGGTGTGCGCGATTGTATCAATGTGGTCGGTCAAGAGTTAGCGGCTGCGACCACACTGCGTGACAACATGCGTGGCAACGCGAATTTTACGCACCCACAACACTGCCCGCGGGGGTGTGCCGGTAAAGAGCGCTTTATCCGCCAGGTGAACCAAGAGTTTCGTCAGGCGTTGGGTAGTTTTGGTACGATGATGGCCGAGCGTGTGAACCGCCTACGTCAGGCGATGAACCAGGTGCAGTCGCGTATGGCGGGTGCCACCGGCCGACCGGCGAATCAGCAACCAACGACATCGAGCTTAAATCAGTTCTGTACCGATAGCCGTGAGGCCATTTGTGAGATTCCAGAAAACTTTGCCGACTCTGCTCGAGGCGCCATGGGTCTACCGAACTTTACCGAAAGCCTTCCTACTCAAATGCAAGAACAACGCACCGCCGGTGAAGAGGCTAGCACCAAACAAAGCCAAATCGCTACGGCCATTCAAGACCTCGAAAACCTTATTGGTACTTGCCGTGCGGCGGCGGAGAGGACGAGGAGGGGTACCGAAGTGACATCAAGGCAGCGGGAACTCGAAGCGGCGATTCGGAGGTGTGGTAGCGGCACAACCGAGGCCAGTGGCCAGATCCCATCTGATCGGTTAACTAGACTTGAGGCAGATCTACTGAGGCTTTGTAATGCGGGGAGTAATCAGCCAAGTGAGTGTGCCGGATTTCAGACAGCGGTGGAGGGGGCGAGGGAGGAGTGTTCTAGGGTTGCTACTGAGGCTGATAGTCGAAGGACTGAGCTTGCCGTGAATAGACGTCGGTTGCAGCAAGCTCTGACCCAAGAGGTTGGACCTGCCCCCACATCTCCCGCGGCCCCCCCCCCAGCAGCCCCGGTAACCCCGGCCCCGTAACAACGCCCTAAAAATTAAAAAACCCAACCCCCCCCCCCAAACGGGGGGGGGGCGGCAGCGAAAACGGCGCCCATATCCCCTGCATAGTCCGGCGGACGGGCTGGG
>CAZYPH010000089.1:0-10040 GCA_964649095.1 uncultured Oligoflexia bacterium
CACCTAAGAGCGTCTCTAGGTGCATACGATATTGCGAAATATCTATCTTCTTTTGTGCCACACCGCTCTCGATAGCTGCCTGAGCGACCGCAGGCGCCACCCACAATAACGCACGCCGATCAAATGGTTTTGGAATCAAATAATCACGACCAAAACTAAACGCCTTGCCGCCATAAGCACGCGACACACTCTCGGGAACTTCTTGTTTTGCCAACTCGGCCAAGGCCTTTACGGCGGCCATTTTCATAGGTTCGTTGATTTGGGTCGCTGACACATCGAGCGCACCTCGAAAAATAAACGGGTACCCTAAAACGTTATTCACCTGATTGGCATAGTCTGAGCGACCAGTAGCCATGATGGCATCCGAACGTACTTCAAACACGGCCTCGGGCATGATTTCAGGCTCCGGATTGGCCATCGCAAACACAATCGGGTTTGGCGCCATGCTCTTAACCATCTCTTGCGTCAACACACCCTTAGCGGAAAGCCCCATAAAGACATCGGCACCGGGCATCACCTCGGCTAGAGTTCTTAAGGGTGTGTCTTGCGCGAACTTTTCTTTATACGGATTCATCCCCACCGTGCGGCCGCGGTACAACACGCCGTCGATGTCGGTCATGATCAGATGCTCGCGTTTCACACCTAAATTCAAAAACATATTCGCCGTAGCGATACACGCTGCACCAGCACCAACAAACACACACTTGATGCGATCAATTTTTTTTCCAACCACTTCGAGTGCGTTTAACAATGCGGCACCTGCGATAATTGCCGTGCCATGCTGGTCGTCGTGAAACACCGGAATACGCAATTCTTGTTTAAGCCGCTCTTCGATATAAAAACATTCGGGGGCCTTAATATCTTCTAAGTTAATACCGCCCACCGTGGGCTCTAAATATTTGCACGCACGAATGACGTCTTCGGGGTCGGGCGCATTCAACTCAATATCGAACACGTCAATATCGGCAAATTTTTTAAACAACATGCCCTTGCCTTCCATGACAGGCTTAGCGGCTAGCGGACCAATATTTCCCAGTCCCAACACGGCAGTGCCGTTCGTCACGACGCCAACCAAATTGCCCTTCGTCGTATACTTGTAAACATCAAGCGGATTTTTTGCGATCGCCAAACACGGCGCCGCCACACCGGGAGAATACGCTAACGACAAGTCTCGACTTGTAGCCGATGCTTTGCTTGGAACCACTTCGATTTTTCCTGGACGCCCATTGGCATGATAACTCAAAGCATCATCGTAAATCGCTTGAGTGTTTAACGACGACGAGGAAACCGTCATGGGTTTTTGAGTTGCGGGGGTCGACTCTGGTGCGTCTTTTTTGTGAGACATCCGTTCACTCCTTGCACGTTATACATATGAAGCACTGCGTAAAATGAAACTTCTATTGCTCCTCACAAAATTTAGTTCAAAATAAAGAGAAAGGACAACTGCTCGATGCAAAACAGAAAAATAAATCCCAAGCTCGAATCAGCGGACGTAAGTATTCTTACGAATGCCACAGCGCATTCAAAACAAGCGCCAAGAATTAACGTCATCGCACTCGCAAGACTTGTGGGTATTATGTTTACAATGGCCGCACCTCAATGGGCCCACGCTATGAAATTTTCGAATCAGTTTGTGGAGTTTGAGTTGCCGTTCAAATGGCAATGCGCACTCGAAAGTGCCGAGTGGGTCTGTCAAAGTGTTGATGACCAAAAGAAACGCGATGCGATCATCGTGCTAGCCGCCAAAATCAAGGGCGAACAAGACTCGTTAGACAAGTATCAAGAATACTTAAATCAACCACGCGTCTTTGCTACGGCCGCCAATAAAAACGTCACCTCGCAACCACGTTATACGAAGGTAGCTCAAATTAACGGACATCCTTGGGTGGATTCTTTGCACTTAGAGTCTGAAATCCCCAATTTTTACACCCGCTACTTAGCGACCGTGAAACAGGATATCGGCGTATTGGTCACCTACTCGATTAATAAAACAAAATACCAAGAATACTTGCCGCAGTTTGAAGACATGGTGAAAAGCATGAAGGTGTTTCGCAAGGCTGGTGGCGTTAACATGGCCTCGCAAAATTCGCTATTTGGTCAAGCCCAATTACCAAGCCACTTTACCGCAAATGCCGTCTTTCCTGATGGCGCAAAACCAGCCGACTCTAAACCCGCTACAACTGCATCCAAAGGCGATGACGATAATCTCATGTTAGTCTTAATCGCCGGCGCCGCCATTGTAGGCTTCATTATTTGGAAAAAGAAGAAGGGGCGGGGGTGAACCGTATTTTAACTGATGTTGCTTTAATTACCGATGTTGAAACTTTTCGATCGAGTTTTGTGTCTACTTTTTTGGAGGAGTATGCCACATAACTGGTATGATAAAAAAATTTATTAAGTCGATTCCAGTTATTAGTCGAATGCTGCGAAACCTGAACAACCAGTTTGAGAGGGATGACTTTGTAATTTCCGAACTGAAGCGATTGCCTCCAGGCCACCTAATATTAGACGCTGGATGTGGGAGCCAGCGCTACCGTGACAACTGCACGCACCTAAACTATCGGTCGCAAGATTTTGCTCAATACACGACGGATGAAAAAAAAATGTTGGGCTCAGAAGGTGTTGGCGGAGCGACCGGATATCAATATGGCCACCTCGATTACGTAGGCGATATCTGGAAAATTAACGAAGTAGATTCCACTTTCGATGCGATCTTGTGCACCGAGGTCTTAGAGCATATTCCCTATCCAATTGACACTCTTCGGGAGTTTAGCCGTTTGTTGAAGAAGGAGGGGAAATTAATCCTCACAGCCCCTGCAAATTGCCTGCGACATATGGACCCATTCTACTTCTACAGTGGATTCTCAGATCGTTGGTTTGTTAGATTTTTAAACGACTTTGGATTTCATGTAGAATCGATAGAACCCGTAGGGGATTACTATAGTTGGCTCGCTGTTGAATTAGCACGGACGGCGCGTTCGCACTCTATTATTGCAAAAGTCTTACTCGCGCCCGCGTTTCTTTATTATTACAATAAGCAGAAATCAGACGTTTCCGTGAATACACTTTGCATGGGCTACCATGTCGTTGCTCGACGACTTTAAGACAATCTACCCCAACACCACCCGCACAAACGCGTCGGGGCTTAAATAAGCCTTTGCTACGGTTAACAAATGCTTTGGGGTTAGGGCGTTTAGTTTTTGTTGGACGGTTTTGAGATTGACCTGACGACCTAGATACATCTGATTTTTTGCTATCGCCATCATGCGACTTTCTGAAGAGTCTAAATTCATGGCGGCCATAGCCGTCAGATTTGTCACAGACGCTTGCACTTCAGTTGCCGTTATGAGCTCACTACTCAAACGTTTTAACTCACGCATGCAAATAGATTGCATTTTCTGTATATTCTTACGCTCGCAGGCGCCGTAGACCATAAAAACACCGCTATCCAAATAGGCCGAAACGTTTGAATAGATATTATAGGCTAGACCACGGCGCTCCCGCACTTCATAAAACAACCTCGAACTCATGCCCCCACCTAAAATATTCGAGAGTACGACGAGAGGATAAT
The DNA here is from genome assembly GCA_964649095.1 of uncultured Oligoflexia bacterium. GTDB lineage: Bacteria > Bdellovibrionota > UBA1018 > UBA1018 > UBA923 > CAZYPH01. The sequence goes on from CAZYPH010000089.1 coordinate 3,572, forward strand.
AATCATCGCTATTATAAGGTGGCACTCGCGCACCAAACACGACGTGGGCTTGGTCTAACTTGCTAGATTTACGAACCACTTTACCGTTTTTTATTTGCGGCAATAAGTGCTGATTTTTAGCCCTCATGAGTGGGGAGTTATTTCTAAATGTTTTTTGTTTATCAGAAACAGGCTGTGTTTTTAGAACAAAAATACTATCGAGATATTTCTCTAACGCATGAATGGGCACGTCACCTACAACGGTGATCACCAAATTTTCTGGTGCGTAGTGGCGCTGAAAAAAATCTAAAATCAACTTACGATCAAACGCCCGCACAGACTGCACCGTTCCAGAAATACTGCGTGCTAAAGGGTGTTTTTTAAATAGTGTTTCGTACAAGAGGTCCATCACACGCTCTTCAGGATTGTCGTCTACCATCGCAATTTCTTGAACAACGACCTCACGCTCGAGACGAATATCGCTGGGTGAAAATAATGGATTCTGCAAAACATCCGCCATCACATTCAAAGCACGTCGGTATTCTTTTTTTAAAATCAACGTATGAAAACACGTATACTCGCGCGTGGTAAAGGCATTGAAGTCGCCCCCGACGTTTTCAATCTCTGCCGCAATCTCACGACTGGTGCGGTGTTTAGTGCCTTTAAAAAGTAAATGTTCTAGAAAGTGCGACAAACCGCCCTCATCGACACCGGCACTTATTTTTTCATGCACACTACCAACCGGAATCCACATACCAATAGCCGCCGTATTAAACTGTGGGGTTTGTTGCACTAATAACGTAGCACCGCACTTGAGCTTACGTTTATAAACCGACTGAGACTTTACTTTTTGTTTCGACATAACGTTTTGATGCAGCCTTTAGACAAAAAAAAACGCAACCAAACTAAACAGCTTTGTTCAGCTTGGTTGCGTTTTATGGGCTTAGATTAAACTTCTGGTCGTGCTGGTTGGTTTTTAGCGATTGTTGATTTCTCTAACAATACTTTACGTGACAACCGCACTTTGCCACCACGATCGACATCTAATACTTTCACTTCAATGCGATCGCCTTCTTTTAAGAAGTCACGCACGTTGTTCACGCGCTCGTGTGCAATCTCAGATACGTGCAACAAGCCGTCTGTATTCGGCATGATCTCTACAAAGGCACCAAACTCTACGATGTTTTTCACCAAACCATCATAGATTTTGCCGATCTCTGGTTCTGCAATAATGTCTTTGATCATTTGTTCCGCCATTAATGCCTTCTCTGGATCACTCGATGCAATCTTAATAGTGCCATCATCGGCCACATCAATTTTTACACCTGTTTTTTCGATAATGCCTTTAATGACTTTTCCACCAGAACCTATCACTTCTCGGATTTTTTCTGGTTTGATTTTCAGAGTCGTAAAACGAGGCGCTAACTCCGACACCGCATCGCTTGATACTTCAATAGCGGCGCTCATTTTTGAAAGAATATGCAAACGCCCTTCTTGAGCTTGTTTCAGAGCCGTCCGCATAATAACTTCGTCAACGCCTTCGGTTTTGATGTCCATCTGAATAGCAGTCACACCCTCACGCGTACCGGCCACTTTAAAGTCCATGTCACCGAGATGGTCTTCATCACCCAAAATGTCAGACAAAATAGCCACACGATTGCCTTCTTTTATCAGCCCCATTGCAATACCGGCTACCGCACTTGGCAACGGCACACCCGCCGCCATCATAGCCATCGAGCCCGAACACACGGACCCCATCGAACTCGAACCGTTACTTTCTAAAACCTCACACACCACACGAACGGTATACGGACACTCTTCTTTTGGCGGCATGATGTTATTCAACGCACGCTCAGCCAAAACGCCGTGGCCAATCTCACGTCGGCCTGGAGTACCCAAACGACCCACCTCACCCACGCTGTAGGGCGGGAAGTTGTAGTTCAACATAAAACGTTTATACGAAACACCGCGCATGCCATCGACCATTTGTTCGTCGTCGGCGGTGCCCAATGTTACTGCAGCTAACACTTGTGTCTCACCGCGTGTGAACAAAGACGAGCCATGCACACGTGGCAATAAACCGACCTCTACGGCAATCGGTCGAATATCGCGAGTTCCGCGGCCATCAATACGTGCGCCTTTTTGCAAGATCATCTCACGCATTTGAACGTATTTTACATTTTCTACGACCGATTCAATTTGTTTATCAGTTAAGTGGCGTGTTTCATCAAAAGCTTCATCGTCGGTCGGAAGCGCGACATCGAACGCTTGTCCAAGAGCCTCTTCGTAAATGGCATAACGCTCGGCTTTGTCTTTAGTAGCTAATGCTTGATTTACCAAGGGAAGCGCAACCGCTTCCACTTTCTTCTTAATCGTCTCGTTTATAGTTGGTGCTTCAAACGCTTGTTTTGCAACGCCGGCTTTCGATCGTAAACTTTCAATAGCAGCGATCACTTTTTGCATTTCTTTATGACCATGCAAAATCGCGCCTAAAACGACTTCTTCAGGAACCACACGTGCACCGCCCTCAACCATCATGATCGCCTTTGCTGTACCGGCAACGAAGATTTCAAGTTCACTGCGCTCTTGCTCGTCTAACGTCGGATTCACGACCCAGTTGCCATCAATACGACCCACTCTACAAGCCGCGGTGGGCCCTTTAAAAGGTATACTCGACAAATGCAGGGCAGCTGAAGCACCAATGCTCGCTGCTACTTCAGGATCATTTTCTTTATCGACACTCAACACCGTAGCGACGACCTGAATTTCGTTGTGGTAACCTTCTGGAAACAAGGGGCGAATGGGACGGTCGATCATGCGTGCACACAAAGTCGCATCTACCGATGGACGTGTTTCGCGCTTAAAAAAACCGCCTGGTATGCGGCCAGCCGCATAGAAACGTTCTTGATACTCAACGGTTAAAGGTAAAAAATTTATGCCTTCTTTGGGCTCTTTGCTAGAAACAGCGGTAACTAAAACTACGGTCTCGCCGTAACGTACGACGACAGCACCGTCGGCTTGTTTCGCCATTTTGCCTGTTTCAATGGATAAAGTTCGTCCACCGAACTCACATTCGACAGTGATCGGGTTTAAGATGAGATCGGAAGCTGTGTTAGTATGGTTTTTTGATTGGTCTTGCATGTACTCTCTTTTCTACGTTCTAAGTTGTGGTTTTAAACAACTTGCCGCACACCAAATGGTGCACGCTTATTATTTTCATTCTTGTTTTTAATTCTTCTTTTTTGCTCTTTTTTCACGGATTTGGCAATTGTTTGGTTGAAATAGTCGGGTATAGCGGTAATGGAAATGCGAACCCAGCACACGGGCACGCTGATTAGAAACGAAAAGACCCTTTTTCTACGAACTAACGCAGAAAAAGGGTCTTTGTTAAGTCTTTGAATTAAAGCGGCGTACGAATTACTTACGCAACTCTAAAGCTTGAATCACGGCTGTGTAGCTCGCTGGATTCTCTACTTTCAAGTAATCTAATAAGCGCCTACGTTGACCCACTAGTTTCACCAAACCACGTTCGCTAGCGTGGTCGAATTTATTTTTTTTCATGTGCTCGGTTAACGACTGAATGCGATTTGTCAAAAGAGCCACTTGAACTTCTGATGAGCCCGTATCACTAGGTGACGTCTTGAACTTATCTACTATGGCTGCTTTAAAGCTTTTTTGAGCTACGGTTTGGTTTGGCACTGTTATCTCCTATACTTGAGTATATCTATGAGGCTTTTGTTAAGGGTCATTGTACTTAAAGTAGTACTTAAAGTAGTACTTTAAGCAGTACTTAACGAAATACCTAAAGACCTAAACTTTTTATTTCAAGTAGCGACGTTTAACCCGGGACACACCCAACAAGCAATAAAAAACCCACAGTTAGTCATAGAAACTAACACTCGATGGGCCCTTATAATTCTGTCGGAGCTTGCCCTGCATCAAGATTCATCTTTTGTTTAAAAAACAAACGCAACTTTTCAATGACCTTTGCTTCAATCTGGCGGGCGCGTTCGCGGGTTAGACCAAAAATATCGGCCACTTCTTGCAGCGTGGCAGGTTCTTCGGCCGCCATTCGGTAACGGAAAATAGCGAGCTCTTTTTCTTTTAGGGTCTTTTTAAAAGCATCTAGATTAGAAGCCAAAATGGCCTTTAGCTGATCCTGAGCCAATTCGTCATCAGCTAGCGTATGCCCATCTCGTAACTGATCGACAAACGTACTATCGTGCCCCCCATCGGCATTATAGACCGGAGCATTGAGGCTAAGTTCGGCTCCTAGACCGCCTAGGCGGTGCTCCATCTCAACAACTTCTTGTTCTTTTACATCTAGTTTGTCGGCCAGAAGTTTTGGTTGAGCATCGATGCCTTGCGCCTCTAATTTATTTTTTTCACGCATGAGGTGGTAAAAAAGCTTCTTCTGGGCATGCGTCGTGCCCACACGCACTAAACGAAAATTATCGAGAATGTATTTTAGAATAAAAGAACGAATCCACCAGCTTGCGTAATACGACAACTTAGCACCCTTGTCGGGGTCGTATTTACTTACGGCCTTCATGAGACCAATATTACCCTCTTGAATCAGGTCTAAAACATTACCCGTGGCAGAACGATACTCCATGGCAATTTTAACGACGAGGCGTAAATTCGCCTGAACTAATTGCTTCGCGGCTTCAAGATCATTTTCATCGCGTAAGCGCCGAGCTAGGCGCAGCTCTTCAGCAGGTACTAATAAGGGATACTGCGACACCTCACGAATATATTGCTTTAAGAGCTGGTCTACATTCGTAACCGTTGTGATGTCGGTCGACTTCGAAGTGTCTGTAGGCGCTAAAACACTGAGGTTGCCTGCCAGATCGTCTATTTCAACCGGCAAATCATCGCTGTCCTCGGTAAAGAGGACGTCGTCTGCATCGGCATCGTTTGGATCACCAGAATTATTGCCGGGCGTTTTGTGGAGTTCCTCTACATTAAGGGAATTAGCAGGGAAATCAGCGTCCTCTGGAACGTTGGCGTTTTTTTTTGCGGCTGGAATATTCGACAAATCAGATTTCTTTTTGGGCGTGGTCATGACTTGGATTCATACGACGGGCCAGAAGAAAGCGAAAGCATTGTTGTCAGACCATTATCGTATAATTTTTACACACTTACCACTGCGGGAGAATGTATAAAATTTATACACTAATCGCGCGCGGGCCTACTACTATGCTTTTTCTGAGGATAATTACGCAACGCACAAACCTCAGCTTGAACTTCATAATAACTTACGGTATTAGTCCGGTACGTAATTTTTTCAGGGGATGGTCTTCTGAAAAACCCCACGCAACTCGTGTTTTAATTTGTGTTTTAAGGAGTCTACTTTCATGCAGCCACTTGAGACAAAAACGACCAAAAATAAATTCTTCAGCTCGACAGCGGCGATAGTAATGGCATTGTCGACGACCGTTGTGCAGGCTCAAACAACCCAAACGACTGTTTCATCAGCTACTGCGGCGCCTACTGGAACGTCTGTAACAAGCGCTCAAGTAGTGGCTCCTAAGCCGAGCAAATCACCGATTGGTGTACGCACTGCTAGTATTTTTTACGGCCCATCGTTAGACCGCTTTGAGACTGGTGCTTCGGTTAGTGACCCTAAGGGTGGTCAAGAAGCCCTGCATGCTAGCCACGCCATTGGCCTTCAGGTGCGTGCTACAGATCAATTGACGATCGTACCTACCCTTTATTTTGACACTATTTTAAAAACTATCGGCAACACCTCAGCACAGCGTTTTAGTTGGTTAGACTCTTACATAAACGTAAACTACGGAAGTTTAGCGAGCTACGATTTTGGTAATGATTATAAATTTAATTTATTTGGTCAGTTCCGTTATGTTTTGCCGACTAGTAAAGGCTCTAGCGACGCAAAATCGTTAGGTAGCATGCGTACCTTTTTTGTACCATCGATTCAGTTAGGCAACTCTGGCTTTTCGGTAGAAGCACCAGCCTACGCCCGTTATTATCTGCAAACTCGTGACAACAGCCCAAGCGGCGGACCTCTAAACCGCTGGCGCTTTTACCAAGGCACACAGTTGAACTACCAAATTAGCTCTAACTGGAAGGCCTTCGTATTGTATGAACACTTGATCACTCGCAACAACCGTGGCGTAAGTGATTTGAAAAACGGTGATGTATTATCAACAGACATCAACCCAGGTGTTGAATTTTCTTCTGGCATGCTGACGGTTACGCCAAGCGTTACTTGGTATCCGAAATTGCCAATCAGCACTACTTCGGTAGCTTTAGAAGTAGACTTGGCTATCTAAATAGTTTCTATTTAAATTTGGTTTACAGGCCCCTGTTAACGGTTGTTAGCAGGGGCTTTTTTTTATTTTAAACGGGCCATAATGCCAGGTTTTAGGCGTACGCGAGTGGCCTGAATGTTATGAGCACTATGAGTGCTCTATGGGCCCGTTTCCAAACCCATGTAATTTAGAAAAACTAAAAAAAGTGACGTAAT
>CAZYPH010000090.1:0-4844 GCA_964649095.1 uncultured Oligoflexia bacterium
TTTACATGTTTGCTACGCGCACCATGCCAACGCACCTGAATCGCGCCACTAGGACTCCGAATCTGTTCTGATGATTTTTTAAAACTGCGCACACTCATTAAGAGGGCGCTAGTCAGAATCAAAATACCGCCGACGATATTCACGCTACTCAACGACCACTCCAAAAACGGCATTGCAAAGAGTGCCACCACTACCGGACCACACGCGCGAATCACCGTCGCACGCACAAACGTGGTGTAACGCAAACTTTCGTAATACAACCACAGGCCGATAAAGCTGCTAGTAAACGCAGCCATGAATATCAACAACAAACTCTGAGTGCTGGCTTGTGCGAGGGCGTTAAACCTGAGCGGGCTAAACACCACCGCACCAACAATCACCAACAACGAATAAAAGTTAATGGCCAGCAATGATACGGATGAGGCTCTCTGCATCGCAGAAACATTCTGTCGTTTTACAAGCATGTTCGACAGTGTGAATAAAAACGCAGCGGCCGTAACGGTGACCAGGCCTGACGTATCGTTAGGCAAGGCTGTGCCGAGAGGCGAGTCTACTGGCCGACTAAATAGAAAAACACCGAGCAGCAACACAGGAATGCCAATTTTTGCGTGCTTGTGAAGTTTTTCTTTCAAGAACAACGCGCCACCCAGCGTCGAAAATATGATGTGACCGGACCGACTCAAAAACGCGACCTCGGCCGGATGCAAACGATGGAGCGCATCGAAGAGACACAAAAGCCCAAAACCATTAAAGAGCCCGCTAAATACTAGATTACGATCTACTATCAATTGAACTTGTTTACGCGAAAGTAGCACCAATAAAACCGAAAATATTACAGCAAAAATGGCATTAACCAACGTCGCTAGTAGTGGGGCGATTGTTGTAAAAGCAAATTTATTTAATGTTGGCGCCAAAGCCATAATCACAACCGAGGCCGCCATCATGATGTCGCCGCGGAGGTGTGCGCTATCCGTGACAGATTTAGAGTGCTGCGAATGACCTGATGAATTCTGAAATGCCATGTTGGTGGTTTAACATAATACGCTGTCCAAGCGGAAATGATTCAGGTTTGAGATTTGAAACCGAACGACCGACGACACGTTATTCAAGCAGCTACAAACGACACCCGATACCCCTCTAAGATCTCTTTCTTGGCCGCATAGATTTCATGTACGGCGTGGGGTTTTAGGGATTCAATTAAGCACATGCAGCCTTACAAAGGCCATGAAAGCGCCTACACAAGCATAACAGGCTTGACTCAAATAAAATCTGTTCATACGGTACCCCACTCGAATTTAAATGGTATTTATGAAATTTAAACTTAACCTACCCGTCATTTTTATTATTATGAATCTAATAAACAACCCTACTCACGCCACACCAAGAGTGATTGATCGCACTAAACTATGCGATGCGGCACTCAATAATCCTGCCAAAACCGGAGAGTTAGTGCTGTCTAATGCTAAACCGACACCTACGCCGATGATGTTAGAGCTTTACGGCACTGGCATGGCCACGAATGTCGCTCAGCGTTTAAACGACTTGGATCGTGATTTCGGCGAACTAGTGGGAACAATTGCGTACGATATATTTTGGGCACGCCCAGGCCTAAGCACGCGAGATAAGAGCTTAGTCACGGTGGCATCTTTAATAGCTCTAAACAAAGAGGAGCAAATACGTATTCACATGAACGGCTTCCTCAATGCAGGAGGCACCAAGGAAGCGCTCGCAGCCACATTAATGCAACTCGCCCTCACTGTTGACACTTCGGTCACCAGCAACGCACAGGCGGTACTGCGTGATGTGTTAGCTAGCAGGAGCGTGGACGTTACAATTGTCGACACGATATCTCATGAGCTCATCGACTATTCTGCGACACAAGACACGCACTCTAGCAGCACAAACATGGCGATACTGAACACCGAACACCTAAGCCGCAGAGACCTATTGCTCATTCTAGTATCTGCAGCCGTAGCCATTGGTAATCAAAATCGAACAGTAGAGACCATGCAGTATTATTTTTCAATGGGTGGCCAAATAGACGACCTCAAGAACGCTCTGATCCATCAAATTGTGTACTGTGGTTTTCCCGCTGCTATGAATGGATTTGCGGCGTTGAAAGCAACTACACAACGCTAAACGAAGCGAAAGCTATATGAGCGCTCTTGATTCTAAACCCAAATTTCTTTTAGTGCTTGCACTATCATTAATTGCTGGGCTCTTCATGAGCGTAGCCGCTGTTACTTACCACCAGTTTGGCCGAGCCGTTCTCACAAATGAGATGGTCAGCCAGCAAAAAATGACTCGCATCGTAAATCAATCCATTTCTCGATACTTTGAAAGCTTGCGACTATTGAATGAAAATGCAGTTTTAAACAAAGCGTTCAATCCAGAAAAATCAATTTCCCGAAGATGTGATTCGCTATAAAAAGCTAACTCTAAGTACTGCGAAACAGTACATCGAACGATATAATATACGAACGACGCTAGCTACGCGGCGATCCCCATTTGCGGCCCAACAATCTATCGAAACTCCTATTAAAACATGGCAAATATTCAAGGGACTACCAGCCCACGATCTTAATAACAGGCCCATTGCACAGACCAGACGCTCAATTGCCAAAAATATTTTAAAATCACTTAAGGATATTCATTATGTCTTCGAGATGGATATCAATGGCGACCTGGTGTTCTTAGAACCATTCAGAATCCAGAAGGATATAACAAGTTTTAATTATGAGTTTCGAGATTACCTGAGACTGGTTCAACTAAATCGCGCCACTGCAATTTCCGAAGGCTATATTAGTCACGACCCTGAACGCACGCAGATCATCACAATCGCCACTCCGATATTTGACAAAGCAGGCCACATAGCACGTATTTTTGCTACATCTGTTTCAGCGCAAACTCTTCGCGATCGAGTTCTACGCTCCATACATGAATTTATGGATGTTCGAGATGGAACGACGTTTTACTTAATTGATAGACATGGCCATGTTGTCGCTAGCAGCTCAGGTAGAAACATATACTTTCCAACAACAGGACGAATCAACGACGAACACGATCTTGGAAATCTGCGTGCTACAGGTTTTTTTCAACACATAACCTGGCACAACGATATTTTAGAGAAAGGTAATATTTGGGAAAGACACACCAAAAGCTGGCATGTAGATACTTTAGCTAAACATTACTCTGGGGAATATACAAACCTTAACGGCATAAGCGTCTTTGCAACCCTATTCCCAACTTCGATTATAGACAGTGGTGTGGCAAACTGGGGAGTCTTGGTTGAAACTCCGGTTGATCAGTTACTTGCATCAAAAGCATCGCTCAAACAGACTTACTATATCTCAACAATAATTCTGCTTATTATACTCCTCATACTATGCGGGTTTACAATAAGAGGATTTAACCAACTCAAAGCACAACTACACTCTAAGCAGTTAGCAATCGCACAAATCACCGCGCAAGTTGCTCATGATATTCGATCACCCTTAGTAGCGCTAGACATTGTCAGTAGTAACCTATCTGAACTGCCATCGGACAAAAGACTGATAGCCCAAGGTGCCATCAACAGAATTAAAGATATCGCCAATAAACTACTGGATCAGAACAGACTAAAATCACCACAATTAACGAAAGTTCCGGCGGATGCAGACGATCAAGGCACACAGCTACTTTCTGACGTAATTGACGGAATCGTTATTGAGAAACAAGTTGAGTATCGTTTTTCTAGGCCAGACTTTAAAATAAAACATATTATAACTGAGGAAGACCATGGAATTTTTGCCAACACGCAGCCATTAGAGCTTGAGCGCATAATTTCAAACCTAATAAATAATGCGATCGAAGCATCTGATAAAGACGGCTCCACAACAATTTCATACCGGCGGTCAAAAAATGCAACGAAGATACTAATTACAGACAATGGAAGGGGTATTCCGAAAGAAATTCTCCCGAGAATTATGGAGTACGGATTCACATTCAATAAACCACTGGGATCTGGCTTAGGACTATTCCACGCAAAGAAATCTATCGAAGGTTGGGGCGGCAAACTATCCATTGATTCGAGCGCCGAGCAGGGCACTACAGTTACTATATCCCTACCGACCACAAATACACCAGACTGGTTTCCGACTAAGTTAATTCTGTGTCACGATCACAAGATCATAATTGTAGCCGGCCCAGCGATCGCCCAAAAACTAAGAACAAAGATCTCACAAACAGGTCCTTCACAGAAGGACTATGACATAACTCATCTCTCGAACTCAAAGGAACTCAGAACCTGGACTCAGTTAAACACCTTAAATCCAAATTTTCTCATAATTTTATCGGATGAAATTTCCGAAGACACACACAGTGCACTCGACTTAATTAGTGAACTCAATCTGCAAAACGCAAGCATTCTCGTAACCAGCAGGTACGATGACCAAATCATTCAATCGCGGTGTATGGAAATCGGCGTTCCGCTACTACCAAGAAATTTAGTAGAAGTAATTCCTATTAGTTATCAAACACGCCTAGAATCATTTGATTCTATTCTTATAGACGACGATCCCTTAGTTAGAATGAGTTGGAGTAGCGCCGCCCGTGCGAAAAATAAAAATCTTCGTGTCTCTGCGAGTCCAAAAGAATTTATCGACGATTCAGACTCGATAGAACGCTCCACTACAATTTTTATTGATTCACATTTAGCAGAAGGCATTCGAGGAGAGATTGAGGCACGAAGACTATTTATGATGGGCTTCAGAAATATATTCTTAGCAACTGCAGATATAAATCAATCAGTAAGTACTATGCCTTGGATCAAAGACATTGTTGGCAAATCACCGCCCTGGTAAATT
>CAZYPH010000090.1:4854-9824 GCA_964649095.1 uncultured Oligoflexia bacterium
TACATTCAACTGAGACAAAGTCTCATAGACTCAATGACGACGAAAAAATTTGGTTATCTCATGATCTACGAACAGTCATAATGGTACTTAGTACTGCTGTTCGTATGATTGAAACAAATGACCAAGACCGCAGCGATCTTTTATCCATCATAAAACTGACTCACAATCGATTTGACACTTTTATAAAAAAACTAGAACCGTAGTAATTTCAGTCAAATTACTCACACCAATAATACTCTGCTTTAAAAACCAAACGACACCCGATACCCCTCTAATATCTCTTTCTTGGCTGCATAGATTTCATGTACGGCGTGGGGTTTTAGGGATTCGGGTAAGTGTATATATAAATATTTAGATATAAACGGCTGCGACGGGCGCGAGCGGCCGAGGCAGCGTTTGGCTTCAATGCTAGGCCCTACGATGGTTACGTCAGGGCCTAAAATACTGATCTGACCTGGGCCGGCGTGGCTCCTCTCAGCTGGTAATTTCAACTAAGGTCGGGACGAGCCTCGCATGGGTTCAAGGAGGAATCTAACGTCGTCGAGCAATTGCACCTTTTGGATAATTTTCCATTTATTCTTCGAGAGTGCCCCGTTGGTGCGTGAATTTCATTTGTCGATTCTTCTCGTTGGGTTGTTCTTTCACCCGTTAAATTCGCGCTCAAACTCTTCGATCGTTTTCAAAATCAATTCCCACTTCGGCCGTTCGGATCGATAAAACATCGTCCTCATTTCCTCGTAATCGTGTGCGAGTTCCTCGAGAACGCGGGCCACAGGAGAGAGTTTCAAAGTTCCTTTCCGTGCGGTTTCATAGCTGGCCCAGCTTGAGGCAAAGTAAATGCTGTTATGCTGGGCGACGCGCTCGAGCAGTCCAAAATCTTTCAATGCTACCATTTTAACTATAGAATTAAGGAGCTGAAAGAAATCGTAGAGATGCCTTGAACTCCGCGCGGGCATTACCTTCCCATCTGGAAGATGAGCCAAGCGGTGAAGGATCGTAGCCTTTTCCCAAAAAGTTCGCTCCGCATTCAGCACGCGAACCGTAATCTCATCGTCGAAAACTTTTTCCTTGAGCGTTTCCTTTACGTAGCTTCGCAATTTTCGATCACTCACGGGCCAGTGTTCAGACCTAGCTCCCATCTCAATTTTCACAAATGGTCGAATGTAACTGCCTGCGTCGGACTTGATGCTTGGATATTTGAAACTCAAGGACTGAGCATCGGGATCGGATTTGTCGAGTGTGAGTTCCCATCCCTCCGTTGTTCCAAGTTCATCTGCGATGTTTTCGCGCAGATCGGCCAGCAGTTTTCCTTGGACGTATTGCACGCAAGCAGCGGCAAGTTTTTCGAGAATCGCCCGCTGCTTCTTTCGTGAGGCGGCGGTTTCAGGAGCATTGCTTTCGTTGAAGCCAAAGAAGGCTTTCTCGATGGAAAGATCGACATCCTCCGAAAAACGCTCAATGATGCCGTAGACTTTTGAAAGAGAAGTCCCCCCTTTGAAAGTCAGGTGCTTGGTGAGCTCCGGTAACGAGAAAAGCCGATCCAGCGTCCAAACAACCCAATAGTCCTTTTCGATGATTTCAAGAGGAATGCTGGACGAATCCGCAGCGACTCGGAAAAAGCCTTCTCGTTCGTCTTTGGAAAGTAAAAAGAGTTTTTTCATAAGTCGGCCTCCATGATTTCAAAAACAAGCCTTTTGATCCATCCCGGCGCGAATTTGAGATTCTTGCGAAGATCATCCTTGCTCGACGGTTCCAGAAATTGGCGCACGCGCACGCGAATCACATCGTCGATATGATTCTTACCCAGGCTTTTGAGTCCTTGGATGACCAAGCCTTCGCGCGTGCCCGCAGAGGCCATGATTTTACTGGTCGTCTTTTTAAAGATAATTTCCTGATTCCCGATTTTGACCTTTCGCGCAGGTCCATCAGTCAAAAAAACGACTCTTCCCGGCACCTGCTCAGAAAGTCCGGCAAGATTCGCGGCGTGCGCCCCGGAGGGTTGGATTCTCACACCGTTTTTTTCCGCGATGGCCTTTGCGACTTCGTGCAAATCAGGAGGGATAAGACCCAGGTCTTTATGCTCTTTGGGGTAATCGTAGATCCCTTGAGCAAGACGGCGGATGATTTTTTGCTCATGAAGAAGCCAAAGGGCATTACGAACGGAAGGACCGCTCCCCAGATCGTCAAAATCCATCGCCGTGAAACACCAGCCGCGGCCATGTTCGAGTATTCTGTTTTTAATTGCAATTTCAACGCTTTGGCGCATAAAGCATCCTTTTTGATAAAGATAACAACTTTTTATCATTCTTGCTAGTTTTTGATAAAACAAGCATCTTTTTATCAATTTTTGGTGCCAAATCGAATATATTACGCATTAACCCTCCGTTAGCCTTGCCCGACTACACACTGGAGTTCCCCCGAAAAAGGTGTCATTGCACCATGCAGGCGCCGAAGCGACTTTTCAGTCGTCTGAGAATCAGCCGCTACCGCAGCTTAAAATGCATGTCCAAGCTGGCATGATACACTTGTAATGTTCGAAACTGAGAGACCGACGACACGTTGTTCAAGCAGCTACAAACGACACCCGATACCCCTCTAATATCTCTTTCTTGGCTGCATAGATTTCATGTACGGCGTGGGGTTTTAGGGATTCGGGTAAGTGTATATATAAATATTTAGATATAAACGGCTGCGACGGGCGCGAGCGGCCGAGGCAGCGTTTGGCTTCGATGCTAGGCCCTACGATTGTTACGTCAGGGCCCAAAATGCTGATTTGACCAGGCCCAGCATGGCTGCCTACTTTAAATTCAATAGCCTGGTAACCGGCGGCCGTGCAAAGCTCACGCCCCTCGTCGGCTACAAACTGCTGCAAACGTTTTACGGCCTCGAGGGTTAAGTTTTCAACCGAGCTCGACGAGACCAATGACCCCGCTACCGCTGGTGTTGCTAGCTTGGGTTCACGCACAATTAAAAACAACTCATCGCCAAACACATCTTTCAACAATACCGAAGGCCCAAGACTTCGCAGTAGCGCTGGAATATACTCGAACTGAAAAAACTCCACAAAATGCGGGCTAATATGCGTATTTTGGGTGTAACCCACAGCATCAGCAAAAATAGCGCCGTAGTTTACCTGATGCACACCTGGGCCTAATTCTTCTCGCAGCAGGCTAGAGGCTAACGTTGACGGATCATCTGCGCGCACCATGGCTGGTACGACTAGACGCAACTGTTGTGCAATGTGATCGATGTACTCACGCAAATAGCGCTCGTCGCCCTGCGAAGGCTCCGTACCGCGCAAATTGATGCACCCTAAACCCAAAATTGGAATCACTACGTATAAACAATTATCATTTGGTGAGCGTTCGGTAATAACACTATCCGTCTCTAACGCGCGCCGCATCAGCGCGCCAAACGGCGCTGAACCGTTTAGACGAATGAGCGGATCGGCAGCATGTTCATGTTGTTGTGATGACACCAATCGCCGAAGCTCCGTACGTGGCCGACTAGCATAACCCAAACTAAACGAATCGAGATAAATCGACCACCGCGGCAAACTGGTATTGGCCGCGAGCTCCTCACCAATCACTTGCATTTTGTCGGCTAACGGACGCTCCTCGGCCTGCAATACCGACCACGTCGCCGTCGACCTCACCGCACGATTCTGCGCGCGCTGTAAACGGAGGCGGTGCAATAGGGCTAGGGAGAAGATGGAGACGGTGCTGACGGGGCTGAAGAAGGCGCCGGACGTGCGATAAAATATAGTAACAACATCAATTATATTGCTGGTAAAAATTGGTAGTAACATCACAATTGATCGGACAGCGATAGCTGGCGCTAGGTCCTTTGCAGAAGCGACTGCTACAAACAGAATAAAAAGCGGAAAGATGTGTAAACAGTTGCCGTAGATTTGAAATAATCTATGTGGCCAGAATAGGAAGGTGCTTGAGAATAGAACGATCAAACCACCTGAAACTAAAACAAAGTAGATGCGCAGAAACGGCCGTTCGGCTTGCCAAACAAGGACACATAAAAGTGTTAAAGTCTTTAAGATTGCATGTAGATATATCGCTTCAAGATTCGGAAAGAGAACACGTGGCGTATTTCCGAGCGAAAGCAAGTAAAGGATCGTGATTGCCCCTGTAACGAATACGTTCCTTGTAAAGTTCACATCACCATATCGACTGACATAGGCGATACTCAGAAAGAACAGGATAAAACTAATCGGCAAAATCTGATCTACTAAAAATCGAATCATGTGCAGTAATTTAGTAGTCCGATACGAGCCAACTACTATCGTATGTATTAAACGCACAGGACTACCCTGCGTCTTTTTGCACATAATCCAAATTTTTTTTGACGCCCCACTAACAACCAAAGGCGCACCAAGAAATACAGAACTACGTTCTGATAGTCCGATTCCAGCGTTTGATGCCAATACCTCAGCGCCATAATTCAACGAACACGATCCCTGAGGGCGACCGACTGAAATATAGTAATCGCCTGCTGGTATAGGCGATTGGTTTGACCACTCAATCAATTCAGCTTCATTCCGTGACACTGTGAACAGAGCCTTCGAATCAACAAATGCCTCAAAAACTAACGTTACCAATAGTGGAACGGCCGGCAATAGAATTGCCAGAATCATTTCGCGGAACTGTTTTTTAACTGATGTATTAATCCAGTTAGAGTCCATGCTTCTGCCTTGTAATTGCTAGGGCATGCTCGACCGATGAACGAAAGAAGATCAACGATGAGTTCGACGCTAAGAACTGCCTTGAGACAGTATGAAAATATTCGCGACCATAGCCAACTAATGGGACTTCAGCACAATCGATTGGTTGCGTTAAAAAAAATTGTTCAACATGCCTACCTAAAACATATTCCAGTGCCCATTGAGAATCCCCATGCTTTTCCGTCTGAAAAATATGCTCTAACCCGCAAGCGAGATTCAGCCTTGGTACCCCGAT
>CAZYPH010000091.1:0-9673 GCA_964649095.1 uncultured Oligoflexia bacterium
CGTGTTTTCACTAAGGCCACTAAGACAGTGGGTGTTTCACTATAACGCGGGTGTTTTCATGAAACAGTCCTGCTTATGGGGCGCTGTTGTTCGATTGGTTAACCGTAGTGCAGTCATCTGAAATATTGAAATCGTACTCTGCGGTAAACACATTGGTCTCTTCGTTTAAGTTCTCACTGCGGATTACGCCTTCTCCGCTGCGGATTCGAACGATGGATGTTCGTTGACTACCATCCGAGGATGTTATGGTTTGGGTGCAATCCCGCGTTAAGTATCTGGAAGTCAATCCTACTAACAATGCACCACGATTGAAGTTGTAAGTTTGGTTTAAAGTGTAAGCGCCGCTAGCATCAGCTCCTACTGGAAAACAGCTCTCACGTGTCGATACTGTTGAACTTCCCTCTCCAGAGACTAGATATTGGGCGGTCATGCAAAGTAGCCCATTCCAATTGGGACGGACCTGGCCCATGCCGTCTTTGACCACCCCCCGAATTCTCAGATAGTAGAGCCCAGGTTCGCCACAAGAAACAACGCTTAGAGTTCCTATAACAATGGCGATGAAAGCCGCTAGGACGGGTGAAGTAATTTTTTTTGAAAATCTGCAAAACATAAGGCTCCTTTTAACGGTTTAATATTTAAAACATTCGATTTAAATGTGCTTTTTATTTCGGGCTGGCAAGAGAAGCGAGTTTTTTGCATGGCTGAGGTCACGGGCGGGAGAGGGGAAGGCTTCCTACTCACGCAAGATGCATTCGGCCGGTATGTAGTGCTTAGGCGCAGAATGACGATGCGTCGACGCCCGTCCGAGTATCAACGTTCTTTTAACGCTCATTGCCAGTTCGACCGAAGTTGGCGTACTTTTAGAAGTGTTTTTGCGTTTCAGCAAAACCAATAAGAATTTAAATAGTAAAAAGGATATATATGAAAAATAAAATTAAAAACGTGTTTTCGTTTTCTGGCGTAGCAGTTTTGGCTGCTTTACTTGTGAATGCTTCGGCCTCGGCTGCGACTTATGTCGTCGACGCTGCGCACTCTTCGGTGAACTTCAAAGTCCGCCACTTAGTAGCAAAAACAACCGGTAAGTTTGATACGTTCGATGGCACTATCGAATACGTGCCAGGCAAGCCAGACGTTTGGAGTGTGCAAGCCACCGCCGAAGCTGCATCGATCAATACCGCTGAAGCTAAACGCGATGAGCACTTGCGTGGGGAAGATTTCTTTAATGTAAAAAAATTCCCAAAACTAACATTCAAAAGCAAAAAAGTAGCGGACTTCAAGAACGGCAAAGGCAAGTTGATTGGTGATTTGACGATTCATGGCGTTACAAAAACCGTAACATTTGATTTAGAGTTGGGCGGCGAAGGTGTTGATCCGTGGGGCAACACTAAAGTCGGCTTTACAGCAATCACCAAAATCAGCCGTAAAGAGTTTGGTTTGACTTGGAATAAAACGCTAGAAACAGGCTCTCTATTAGTAGGTGACGATGTTGAAATTGCTCTTGAAATCGAAGCTAATTTGAAAAAATAACGCCTCTAGTTCTTAAGTTATGCGCCCCATGTTTTTAGTAAGAGTTCTTCTTGCTCAGAACATGGGGCTTTTTTTTGGTACTTACCGATGAACTACCGTAGCTGGCGCGTCAGTGCGCGCTCGCAGAGCGTATCTTTTTCCATCCAATCGTGTCGATCGCGCTCCGGTGCTCGGGCCATCAGACGGCGAGCGATTCCAGGGTTTAGCTCGGTGTACCCTCGTGGCGGGCGCGGTACGTCGGTGAATGAGACCGTACCGTTGGGTTGGATCACTGCGAAGCCCGGTTGGAAAGGATCCTGAAATCCGCCATGTTCGTCTGTAGCCGAACTATAGGAATTCCCCGAGTCCATGAGGTATAGCGTTTGGTGCACTCCGAACTCCAGCGCTATAGGTTGCAGTCTAGGTGTGTGGCCGACAAAAATGGATGCGGCATTAAAGGAGTCAAAAAGTGCGCCGATCACGGGGCCCGTATACGGCGCCCCTTCATTGGCCATATCGCGTATCCATAGAGGGCTATTGTTGATTCCAAAAATACTACTATGGAACAGTACCCAACTAAAACGCTGCAGTCGCGTTAAGCTATCGGCGCTGTGTTGGGTTTGGGTGAGTGCTGTAACCCAGGCGCGCATGGTACTGTTAATTTGGCCTGCACGCTGCGCGTTGTTTCTTAGCCACAACGGCAGACCGCCATGCACAAACACATGGTGCCCGATTTGAATGATTGTGTTGCGCCGGCGGTAGAAGTCGCCAAATCGGTGCACGAGTGTGGCCCACATATCGAGTTCGTCACTATTGACGGGCACGACACCTTCGTAGTCAGCGGGGTTAGCAAGGCGCACACTTTCTGGCGCAAAACTACGCAGTGGTGGCGGTGTGAAGGTTATTTCTGGATGTGCCGCTCGGTACCCACGAAAGGCACGGGCTTCTTTTTTACCCAAATACGTGTCGATAAGCGGGGCTTCGCGTCGGAACATACCGATTAATGGAAAAATATCGTGATTGCCCAATAGCGCATGGACGTGCCCACCAGCCTGCGCCGCTTCGTGTTCGAGTTGTGTGATGTGCGTGAGTAGTTGCAAAGTATCGTCTCCGCGATCGTTGAGGTCCCCCAACAAAACAAGATGCCCTCGGCCGCCGATCCAGTGGCCGCGATGGTCAATCAAACCTGCGCGACGCACCATGCGTGCAAACATACCGTGATCGCCCGCCAAATCACCAATGACAACAATCGGCGCTGACGTATCGTGGGCAAACTGCCAAGGAGCACCGTCGTAAGCGATGAGTGGGGGTGGGGTTTGTTGGGCAATGGCGGAGCTACTCCACGAACCAAGCCTGGCGGTAGTCAGCAGCCCTAACACAAGAAATGAAAATAAGAATCGGATGGTGCACGACATAACTTCAAAAGGCTTTTATCACATAATGTCTGTGATCGTGAGGATTCAATTTTAATAAACTATAAATATTTATATAAATTGAAATTGTTTTGATGTTTAGAGCTCTGTTACTGTCCGAGCCTTTTTAAGGAGAATGGGGGTGTTTTTTATATAATTTAGGATTTAATTTTTATAATTTTTCCGGTCATAATTAGACTCTTCTTATTTAAATTAATTATTAATATTAAATACTTATTAGTCTATTTTCTTATTTTTCCCAAAAAATCTGTTTTGAGAAATCCCAGAGTCTAGACTCAGTCTAGACTTTCATGATTTCAGTCTGTATTATACATAGCGCACGATTTTTAAGCATGTTATCATCGCCGCCGACAGTCGACGGTCATTATAAATAAAAAATGTTTAAAAAACGGAAAGTATTAAAGAGTAGTTCGTCATGAAAAAGTCAAAAGTAGTATTATTAAGTGTCGTTTTAGCCGCCGCGTCGGGTGTTGGAGATGGGGTGATGGGTTTCGGTACATCATCGTGGGCGCAGGAGTCGTCGAGTGCCACTTCCGAGAGCGCCGCTTCTGAAACACGCATCGCTGACATGGCCAATCGGTATTTTGTGCAAAATCGTGCGGCGATCGAAGAACGTCATGGTGTTCGTGTGAGTATGTCAACGGAATGGGAAGATGTAGCAGCCGATCCAACTCAAGGTGTTCGCGAAACGCGCCTGCGCGTCGATATCTTCCCTTTGGGTTCACAATATCTGACAGGCGACTTCCATACGACGGTGCTGCTCAGCAATGTTACCGAAAGTAATATTGAACAAAAAATGAGTGAGGTTTTGGCCATCGTACATAGCCAGTATGCTCGTGCTGTAACGCAGCAGAATATTAACCGCGAGTTTCTGGAGAATCGTAGTTCAACAGCCACGGGGCTTGGTCCTCAAACGACTTTTGGTAATAGTGTAACGACAGGTGCGGTAGCAGGTATTGGCCGTCACGCCTATGCCTCGGTTTGGGTGCAGTTGCCGTCGGTGCGTTCCGGTAATCCCTCGACCGTGATGCCTGCCATGCGCTCGCATTGGTTGCGTACACAAGTTCAGTTTGATGGCGTGCAGTCCGTTGATGATTCCTCGAATCGAGTCGCTGTGAGTCGTTTGGTGACAGATATCTATTCGATAGCGTTGTCGTCAACCAGGAGGACTGAGAGCAGTCACCTAGGCGGTGCGGTTGTCATTCGTCTTGGTAGTGTGCGCGCCCATTTAAGAACGCCGTCAGGTGGTGCCGACGCGACCGCTCGTTTTGATGTTGATGTCGCTAATCTTGGTATTGTCGATTCTTACCGCCTGACTCAAGGGTTGGGATTTTATTACAGTATGACAGCGCGTGTTGGTGTGCGCATTCTCGAGCAGAATCAAGCGCGTTTCCAGGCGCAGTTTGGTGCCGAGACTCTAATTGGCCTAGCCATCGGCCAGCAACTTTTTGTTGAGGCGGGGGTCGCAGGAGAAGGCTCGCCAGGGGCTAATGCCTTGAACGTGTTCGGAACTATCGGCTGGAGGTTGACGCGTAGTACAGCTCTGCGTGTAGGGCTAAACTATGCTGCGCCTGCAAGTACGTTTAGAGATAACGCTCGTGATCCGATGGCCGTCATCCCCGAGGGTGTGAGTGCTAACGGTGGTATTACGGTGCGGTTCTAATATTATATTGATGGGTCGGTACGAGTCTTCGTTAAACGAGACTGGTAACGACCCATTAGTATTGTTCGTGAATGATAAAGTGGTGTGTAAATGCGTTCTATATATATTGTTTTATTAATATTTTTTAAGATTTGTCTTGTCCGAACAGAAGTTTTATTTGCAGGACACGGCGTTGGTGCTGGTGATGGCTTTCCGCTGATCAATTTTCCACAGACGGTACTACCCCTAATGCCGCAATCTGCAGAAATAAATAATTTTGTATATAAAATAGCACGTACGCATCCGAGCATAGCCTTGCGTTTTTTAAGGCTTAAAAACCAGTTTAATAGTTTGAATTCTCAGTTTCAATTTATCCACATGAACGGCGAATACCCCTATCAACTAGCGAACAGCCGGCATGGTGACGTGGTGGATAATTATCGAATTCCAACATCAGCTAGTATCACGGTGTGGAATAATTTTTTTAATCGTAGTGCGCAAGAACAGTTGCAAACACTCATCCACGAGTTTGTGCACATTCTGTTTACGCATGACGACGAACCCTCAACGGTGCGTTTGACGGCATTATTACTGCAAGAAACGCGTAGTGCTGAAGAGGTAAGCGAACTAAACACCCTCTTGGGTCAATTTGTCCGAGTCGATAGTAACGCGTCTCAAAATATTAATAATTCTATATATTCAGAAATTGAAACTCTCTACGTAACATCAAAACAGTTGTCGTCAGCTTGTGGTGAGTTTGATCAGAACTCCGATCGCGATGTCGTACTGATTGGAACGCGCCACCTACGTTTTCCAAGTGTGCCCGAACAGTGGCAGCAGCTTTTATTGAACGATGTCTTTTTTAAAGAATACCGTAACCGTTGTTTTAGAAGTACCAGCAGGCGCTCGATAGAAGATGTCTTTGCTGCGCGATCACTCATCGATGGTTTTACCCAGCACCCCTACTTGCATCGTTTGTTTTTGCAGGTGTTGTTACCTACGACAGAGATTTATTTTGTGCTATCGGCTCAAAACCATGCCGTGCGTTCTAATATGCCTGTTACCGAAGGGGCGACCGAGTTGTTTAATGTGTTAAGTCGCCTTTCTGCCAACCACACGGTTTCGCCCGAACAATTAAGAGAGCAGATTCCTGGGTATGCTCGTTATGAAGAACGACGTCGTGCGCTTTTGCTGCCAGACGAGCTAGAAGCACCAGAGCACTATTCAGCAAGCGATGCCTTGCGTTATTTTCCAAGTTGGGTGGCTTTAATGGGCAGCTCTACGGCATGGAGCAACGACGCCTTTCGTATTATTCGTGTGCCTGCTCAGCAGACAGTGGATTGTCGATTTGGATCGGAAAATACCACAAACGCCGGCACTTCAAGTCGCTACCAGGCACAGTGTCAGTTTACGGTGCCTCGTATTTTAGGATTGGGGCGCAGCGTGAGCCAACATGCGTGGGTATTGGGTGTCGAGTGGGCCGTGCAGTTAATGATCGATTCGCAAGCAGGTGTGCGATTCTATCAGTGGCCAGGGGTACGAGTCGTTGAAAGACAATAAAGTTAAGCCCGCTCAACCGAGATTGTAATAAATGGAAAATATTTATATTAACCAGCACGATACGAATACGCTTTCAAAGCCCTTGGTCTGGGACTTCTCCGACTACCAAGACTATTTACAGGCGTATTTGGCTTACAAACGCTCTGGTAAATCGCCGTTTAGTGTGCGGCAGTTTTGCCTAAGCGCCGGCATCTCCACCGAAAACTATTTATTAAAAATTATCCGCGGCGAACGCAATCTTGGTCAAAAGCTAACCGAGGCCTTTATTCGCGCGTTGAAACTATCTCGAGCTGAAGCCCAATACTTTCGAGTGCTGACACAAGTGCGTTTAGTCAAAGCCATTGATCAAAAAGAGGTTCTATTAAATCAGTTAGAGTTGTTGCGCCGTAAGGCCAAACGCCCACCCCCAGTGTTAGACAATTCGATGCTCCGTCACTGGTATTTGCCGGTGATATGGGAGTTGGCTTCGTGTAAACATTTTATATTTAACCCACACAATATTGCTGAGGCCTTGCAAAATAAAATTTCAGTACAAGAAATAAAAGAAGCGATCGAGTATCTGGTTCGCAAAAACTATCTAGTAGAAACGCCTGAGGGTCATGTCCAAGGCGAAACTCCCGTGTTTACTACAAATGGTAAGTCAGACCCGATTTTAAAACTCCACCATAAAGAGTCCGTGTCGGCCGCAATACCTGCTATTGATTTGCCCATCGAAGAACGTGGTTTTTTCGGCCTCACGATTGCAATTGATAAAAGTAAAGTGCCCGAGCTTAAGGCGCGTCTAAAAAAATTCTTAGACCAGGTACAAGCCGATCTGGCCTGTGACCCCAACGCTAACGCCGTATATCGTATTAATGCGCACTGTTTTCCGTTGGCGGTGACCGACTCTGGCACGTTAAAACAGCCCACAAAAGACACGCATTAAATCATAGTTATTTATCCCCAGGCATAAACGGGTTCAAGACTTCAGCCCCACGTTTACCGCGATAGACCGCGTCTCCAACACGTTTCATCCAAGCCAATTCGTCTTCAGTCATGGGGCCGCGTTTGAGGGCATCGATATTCTCTTGCATTTCTTTTAACGAAGCCGGCCCACACAAGGCCATATCGACTTTCGGATGGCTCAAACTAAACTGATAACAATCGGCCGCGGTAGGGCACTTCTCATGCGCTGGTATTAGCGTGGGATCCATTAACGTTTTGTATCGTGTGGTAGTGTACGTAATCACCCCGGGGCGTAGGCTGGGGTTCGAGTCGAGGTGTTGAAACACATCCCGCTCGGCACCACGATGGGCTGCGTTGTAGCGCACCATAATCACATCAAAAGTCGGGTCTTTTGCAAATTCTACAAAAAGCGGGCGATTGTGCCCTGATATGGCGATTGCACGCACCAGACCTTTTTCTTTCAATTGGCGTGCGCGTTCTAATAATTTCGCCGGAGGGTATTTGTTGTACCAACCCAGTAATAGCACGTCGGCGTAGTCGATCTTGAGTGCACGCAAACCGCGTTTAAACGTAAACTCCATCAGCGGTGCCCAACGTGAATACGACTGCAGTGTGATGACCATGTCGCTGCGGTGTTTTGGGGCTAAATTTCGAATCGCCTGCCCCATGCCACAGCGCCGATACGTACCCCAATAGAAATAATTTATACCGTGTTCAAATGCGAATTCATACGCTGCGGCTTCGGCGCCGTACGACGAGCCAAGGCCGATGCGGCCTACTTTGAGGCCGCTACGACCGAGAACGGTTTTGGTGGTATTCATAGAACGCCTCCTTGAAGCAGTATTGCACCAGCATGGCAGCAGCATGGCAGCATAGTTGGCCAGAATGGCCAGAATCATAAAATTTATGATGCCAAAAATTGTTTTGACCCACAGTGTAAACTTTACTCAAGACTTCTGCTGGAACCATGTAAAAGTTTAAAGCTCTTCTATGGCGAACCAACTTTCAAAAAACGAAAAGAATGCAGAAAAACGCGATTGGCACTCCGACTCCGTATTAAGTGAAAATCTAGCAACAATAGGGAACGCAGCTTTGAAATCAAAAAAAGAAGTGCACACGGTAGACTTTAATAAACTCAATCACGACTTGTCACAGATTCCAGAAGATCAGGTCGAGCGTTTTTGGTTTGAAAACGTGTATCAGGGTGATCATGTGGCGCAGCTCACGGTGCGAGCCGTTCTTGTGGGTGCTTTGTTGGGTGTTGTTCTGGCGCTCGGCCACGTTTATGTCAGCTTAAAACTCGGCTGGTCGTTTGGTGTGGCTATCACCGCTTGTATTGTTTCGTACGCTCTTAACAAACTCTTTCGTGGTGTTGGTTTGTTCCAAACCGATATGACGATTTTAGAAAACAACTGCATGCAATCAACGGCATCGTCGGCGGGGTATTCGACAGGTACTATTTTAGGTTCGGCCGTTCCAGCGCTACTTATGATCACAGGTCAGCACCTACCGCCTATGGTATTGGCGCTATGGTTATTTTTCATTGCGGCGTTGGGTACGTTTTTGGCCATCCCAATGAAACGCCAGTTGGTAAATCGTGAACAGTTGAAATTCCCGTCTGGGCTTGCTGCTGCCGAAACACTGAAATCGCTTTATGCTCAAGGCAAAGAATCAGCTCTAAAAGCGCGTTCCCTTTTAGTCTCAGGCGTTTTGGGCGGTGCCATTGGTTGGTTGCGTGACGCGGCGTCGATTATACCAAGTGACTTGCATTTTCGTGGTTCATTATTGGGCCAGCCACTTGCCAAGTGGAGTGTGACTTTTGAAAACAGTTCCCTTTTGATTGCTGCCGGCGCGATCATTGGTTGGAAAGTTTCGTGGTCAATGTTTTTGGGCGCGTGTTTGAACTATCTTGTGTTGGCCCCTAAGGCCGTGGGTTGGGGCGCGATTGATATTAGTAAACTAGGATTTCGAGCCATTACCTCATGGTCGGTTTGGGTGGGGAGCTCGATGATGGTGTCTGCTGGATTACTGCAGTTTTTCATGCAGTGGCGAACAATTCAGCGTTCGTTTCAGGGGTTTGCAAAACGTAAAAAAGGTCAAAACAAACTCGATGACGCCATGGCGGCTATCGAGGTTCCAAACTCATGGTTCCTTACCGGCGCTGGTCTCAGTGGTTTAGGGTGCATTATTTTGATGATGTATTATTTCGGCACCAGCTGGTGGATGGGTATTGTGGCCGTTGTGATGACGTACTTTTTATGCCTCGTGGCTGCGCGTGCGACGGGCGAGTCAGATATTACCCCAAGCAGCGCTATGGGCAAAATCACGCAACTGGCTTTTGGGGTGTTGGCTCCGAGTAATATTGTAACCAATCTGATGACGGCCAGTGTGACTGCTAATGCGGGTGCATCGGCTGCCGATCTTTTAACCGATTTGAAAAGTGGTTATTTGTTGGGAGCGAATCCACGAAAACAATTTTTAGCCCAATTTTTAGGTATTTTTGTAGGGGTCGCCGCTGTGGTGCCCACGTATTATATTTTGGTACCGAATGCTGAAGCGTTAGGCACCGATCAATTCCCGGCACCTG